>JBOGWU010000260.1:0-24198 GCA_050693935.1 Actinomycetota bacterium
GTGCGCTTCTCGATTTGGGTCAAGGACCAGGCCAAGTGCGTGCTGTCGATTCCGGAGACCGAGGCGCGCGACCTGGCTCACTTCATCGACGAGGGGATGCAGAAGCTGGAGCGGTCGAGTTCCGACACCCGGCCATCGCAGACGACGAGCGAACTCTAGACGCATCTCAGGAACGGGCGAGCGTTTCGCCGAGCGTTCGCCAGAAGCGGCCCCGCGGCAGGGCCTCGATGCCCCGGGCGGCGGCGTGCTCTCCCAGGGCGACGTCGACGTGGCTGAAATAGCCGATGGTGGGTGGGGCTCCTTCGCCTGCAAGCGCGGCCCAACGATCGATGAGATCCCGTCCGCCGTCGTCGAGGTCGAGGACCACCACGTCGGCCTGCGGTGGTCGCTCGAGAGCGTCGAGGTCCTCGAGGGCGAGCCTCACCAGGCGAAGGCCGGCGGCTTGCGCCGCCTCCTCCACACGAGCGCGCGCCATCAGGTCGCCTCCGATCATCACCACCGTGCCGCGGCCCTCGAGATCTCGCATCTCCTAATTGTGCAGCCTGGCGAGGAGGAACACGGATGCTGCCGCCCACGCCTGGGGAGCGCAGGTCTGCGGATAGGCGACATAGGGCTCCCCGGGGGTGCGATCGAAGCCGCACAGCAGTTCGGGCAGACGGTTTGCGTGGCTCGCCTCGGCCACGTCGAGCAGGGCCTCGGTGATTTGGTCCGCCTCGTCTTGGAATCCGTAGCGAGCCAGACCTGCCGCTGCCAAGGCGCTGTCGTGGGGCCAGACCGAACCGCGGTGATAGCTCATGGGATTGAAGGCGGGGGAGTTCGCCGAGAGCGTTCTCAGGCCCCAGCCGGAGAACATGTCGGCTGCCATCAGACGGCCCGCGAGACGGCTCGCGAGGTCGTCGTCGACGATCCCACTCCAGAGACAGTGCGCGGCGTTGGACGTGACGCTCGACACCTGGTGCTTGGCACCGTCCAGAGCGAGTGCGAAGCAGTCTTGCTCCTCGATCCAGAAAGCCTCGTGAAAAACACGCTTGAGTTCGGCGGCCTGTGCTCGCAGTGCGCCGGCCTCCTTCGAGCGTCCCGTGGCCTCCCACCCATCGGCGAGGCGCGCCTTCGCCGCGTAGACGTAGCCCTGAACCTCGCACAGCGCGACGGGCCCACCGGCTACCGTTCCGTCGGCATGCACTATGGCATCGGGTGAGTCCTTCCAGCCTTGATTGACGAGTCCGTTCTCGGCGCGCCGCTGGTACTCCACGAACCCGTCGCCGTCGGCGTCGCCGAGCTCGTCGACCCATCTCAGCGCTCGCCTCAGATGCGGCTGCAGTGTCTCGAAGGTGGCTCGATCGCCGGTGCGCAGCAGGTACTCGGCCGCGAGTTGGACGAACAGGGGGGTTGCGTCGGCACTGCCGTAGTAGGGCGAGAACGGGAGCAGGCCGGCCGAGGCAAGTTCACCGTGTCGTAGCTCGTGCAGGATCTTGCCCGGTTCCGCATCGCGCGTAGGGTCGTCGTCGGCCGCCTGCCGTGCTGCAAGCGTGAGCAAGGTGTCGCGGGCGATCTCCGGCGCAGCGTCGAGCAGCGCGAGCGCGGTCAGCAGCGAATCGCGCCCGAACAGGGCGACGTACCAGGGAACGCCGGCGGCCAGAATCGTTCGCCCATCGAGTGGCGTGCAGAGCATCTCGAGGTCGCGACCGGCGGCCGCGAGCGCGCGGCCGATGCGGGATTCATTCCCACCGGGCAGCAGTGGGCGAGGCGAGTAGCCGGTCTCGTCGAGCGGCGCGCAGACGCAATGCATCTCGATGCTCGCGCGATCACCCTGATCGAGTGTGAGCTCCCAGCGTATGAACGTGCTCGCGGGACCGGGAGCCAGCGATGAGGGCGGAGGGTCGAACGCCACCTTGGTGGAGCGCGTGACTCCGTCGCGTCCTCGACGCTCGTAAGAAAGCGCCTGGTTGGCGATGCTCGGTTCCGTCGCGCGCTCCTTGGTGGCCCACCCGCGGATGGCGAAGATATCGGCGAAGTCGCACGCAACCTCGAGCTCCACCAAGATCGTTCGGGCGGCACCGTAGTTGTGGAGCTCGAAGCTTTCGGAGAGCGCCGCGTCGATCGACCGCTTGCGTGTGATGCTCAGGTCGCGCTCATGGGCGAGCCGGATCGTTGCCTCGTGTCCGCTCACATCCGAGCAGCTCAGGAGCTGAGGGCGCGCTTCGTCGATCTTCAGGACCAGGCGCGACAGGTGCCGAGCGTCGTCGACGAACACCCCCTCGGCGCCGTGGCCGCCGACGTCGCCGCAGCGTTGCGAGCAGGCCCATATCGCCCCGCGCTTGGTCGTAAGCAGATCGAAGGAAGAAACCGGCATGGCGAGAAGTTCTTAGCAGGAACATGACAGACAAGAAACCGTTTCTAGGTACGCTGATCGGACATGAGTGATCAACCGACACGCCCAAGTCGCCTGAACCCCTGGTCGCGCAAGAAGGACGAGGCGCAGGATCAGCAGCATTCGGGCCCGAACCGCCAGCCGTCGACACCGGGCGGGGGCATGGACCCGCGCCAGCGCAACGTCACCATCGCCTGGGTGATCGGCGGGCTCCTCGTGTTCGCACTGATTCAGGGCTTGGTCGGCGACGACAGCCAGAGCATCGAGTTCTCTCGATTCCTCGATCTGGCGGACGACGGCAGGGTCGTCGAGGTGAACATCTCGGAGACATCCGTGTCGGGGGTGTTCGAGAGTGAAAGTGCGGATGGCGGGCGCCAGGAATTCTCCACCACGCTGCCCGTCAACTACGAGTCGAATGCGCTCGTGGACGACCTGCGCGCCAACGACGTCGAGGTCACCGCCACGCAGCCCAGCCCATGGTTCGGGCTGCTCTCCTTCTTTCTGCCGTTCCTGTTCATCGGAGGGCTCTATTACTTCTTCATGAGGCGGATGCGCAGCCAGCTCGGTGGGGGCGGGGGACCGCTGTCCCTGGGCAAGAACAAGGCCAAGCTCTACGACCGCACCGATATGAAGACGACCTTCGAGGACGTCGCCGGGGTCGACGAGGTGGAGGCCGAGCTGAGCGAGGTCGTCGACTACCTCAAGAACGCAGACAAGTTCCGCAAAGTGGGAGCCAAGATCCCCAAGGGGGTCTTGCTGGTGGGACCGCCGGGCACCGGCAAGACGCTCCTGGCCCGTGCGGTTGCGGGCGAGGCCGAGGTCCCGTTCTTCTACATCTCTGCATCCGAGTTCATCGAGCTGTTCGTGGGACTGGGAGCAGCCCGCGTCCGCGATCTGTTCCAGCAGGCCCGCGAACGGGCGCCCGCGATCGTGTTCATCGACGAGATCGACGCCATCGGCCAGTCACGGTCCGGGGCGGCGGGTGGCCAGATCGGCTCGCATCAGGAGCAGGAGCAGACCCTGCAGCAGCTTCTCACCGAGATGGACGGCTTCGAGCCCAACAGTGGCGTGATCCTGGTAGCGGCATCGAACCGACCCGAGGTGCTGGACGCTGCATTGCTCCGCCCAGGCCGGTTCGACCGACAGATCCAAGTCAACCTCCCCGACATCAAGGGCCGCGAGCAGATCCTCCGCATTCACTCGCGCGACGTGAAGCTCACGACCGACGTCGACTTCAAGGTGCTGGCGCGACGCACCCCGGGATTCTCGGGTGCGCAGCTCGCCAACACGATCAACGAGGCGGCCTTGCTGGCAGCTCGGCGCGGCAAGGAGATCGCCGACATGGGCGACGTGGAAGAGGCCATCGACCGGGTCTTCGGTGGCCTCGAGCGCCGCTCGCAGGTGCTCACCGAAAAGGAGCGCAGGCTCGTTGCCTTTCACGAGCTCGGCCACGCCATCGTGGCTCGCTTCGTCGACAATGCCGATCCTGTGCATCGTGTTTCGATCATCCCGCGGGGCATCGGCGCGCTCGGGTTCACGCAGCAGCTTCCCGAGGAAGAGCGCTATCTGATGAGCGAGCCCGAGCTGCGCGACATGATCGCCGTTCTGCTGGGGGGACGTAGCGCCGAGGAGATCGTGTTCAACTTCGCCACCACCGGAGCCGGCGACGACCTGCGCCGCGCCACCGAGATCGCGCGCCGGATGGTCATGGAGTTCGGGATGTCCGAGAAGGTCGGACCGATCAACATCGCGGAGACGGGAGCTCGCTTCCTCAATCCGATGTTTCGCCAGGGCAACGATGTCTCCGAGGAAGCTCAGATGGCCATCGACCGTGAGGTGAAGGCCATTCTCTCGGAGGGGCAGGTCAAGGCCCGCAAGATCCTGACCGAGCACCGTGACGACATGGACGGACTGGCCGAGCTGCTGCTCGAAAAGGAGAACCTGTCACGCAGGGACCTCGACGAGTTCTTCGGCGAGGCCCCGGACGATACGGGCCAGTCCGACGAGGAAGAGTCGAGGACAGACGAGATCCTGCACCGCGATCTGTCCCAGGTCCAACAAAGAACCAGCTAGGGCCGGCCGGGGTAGGCGGGCGGCGGTCCTGGTGGAGGCGGTCCCGGCTGTCCCTGTGGGGGCCACCATTGGGGCGGGTTCGTCAGCCGCTTGCGGTTGCTCCGTCGCACGAAGAAGAACACGATGAATAAGACCGCGCCGACGAGGGCCATGAAGGCGCACAGGATGATGCCTCCGATGGAGGCGAACAGGCCCCGGAAGCTGTAGCGGCCGACCGCAATGACCACCTCGGGCCCCTCACCGGTGGCCGAGACCGAGTAGGTGCCCGGGCTCTCGACCTCGAACTTGCCGACGAGCTCGCCGCTGCGATCTCCGAGGTCGTAGGTGAAGCTCTCGCCGAACGGTGGCCTTACGGTGACCTGCTCGCCGGTGTTCTCGTTGACCAGCACCAGCTCGAGAGCGGGGAGAGCCTCGGGGCCGCTGAAGCTCTGACCCTGGAAGACGGTGTCGCGCTCGTAGAAGACGCCGTGAGTCCCGGTCTCGTCGAGCTCCATGGCGGCCTCGCCGGGCGCAACCATCTGCTGGATGTCGTCGGCGCTGCGTACGAGGCCCACCACGATGATCGTCGCGACCACGATGGCGGCGACCAGCAGGCCGCCGGACAGCGCATAGACCCAGCGCCCGGGGGTCACCTTGGGTGCTTGGACGACCATGAACGACCTCCTAGAGCTCGCCTCGATCTCTTGAATAGTCCACGATTGTCGTCGGAGAGGGAATCGGTTTTCGGGAAGAGAGCCGGCGCCCGCCCGGTTGACAGCAATGAGTGCGAAGTTGACAATGAAGCACTCAACTTTTCTTAACTCTCGATACGAACCCAAGAGGGCCGTTCATGGACGTCAACAAGCTCACCATCAAATCTCAGGAGGCGCTGTCGGAGGCGCAGAAGCTCGCCGGCGACCTCAACCACCAGCAGGTAGAGGGGGCCCACCTTCTGCGAGCCCTCCTCGGGGAGCCCGAGGGCGTCGTCTACCCGCTATTGCAGAAGCTCGGCGCTCAACCCCAGCGCCTCCGCTCTCGCGTGGACGCAGTGCTGGACTCTCTGCCCAAGGTCTACGGCCGCGTCGACATCTATGTGGGGACAAGTCTGAAGAGCGTTCTTGCCTCCGCCTTCGATGAGGCCGAGACGCTCGGGGACGCCTACGTCTCGACCGAGCACCTGCTGCTCGCATTGCTCGAGCAGCGGGACGACACCGCGGCGGTGCTCACGGAGGCCGGAGTCACCCGGGCCGGCGTGCTCGAGGCGCTCCAGGAGATCCGCGGGTCCCAGCAGGTCACCGACCAGAACCCCGAGGGCAAGTACCAATCGCTCGAGCGTTTCGGGCGCGACCTCACCGAGGCGGCCCGCCGGGGCAAGCTCGATCCCGTCATCGGCCGCGACGAGGAGATCCGCCGCGTCATTCAGGTGCTGTCCCGCAGGACCAAGAACAACCCGGTCCTGATCGGCGAGCCGGGTGTCGGTAAGACCGCCATCGTCGAGGGACTCGCCAACCGCATAGTGGCCGGCGACGTGCCCGAGTCGCTCAAGAACAAGCGTGTGGTGAGTCTGGACTTCGGGGCGATGGTCGCGGGGTCGAAATACCGGGGCGAGTTCGAGGAGCGGCTCAAGGCGGTCCTTCAAGAGATCGCCGCATCCGAGGGCCAGATCATCACCTTCGTAGACGAGCTGCACGCGGTCGTGGGGGCCGGGGCCGCCGAGGGTTCGATGGACGCAAGCAACATGATCAAACCGATGCTGGCGCGCGGCGAGCTGCGAATGGTCGGCGCCACGACACTGGACGAATACCGCAAGCACGTCGAGAAGGACGCTGCGCTCGAGCGCCGCTTCCAACCCGTGTTGGTGGGCGAGCCTGCGGTCGAGGACACCATCGCGATCTTGCGCGGACTCAAGGAGCGCTACGAGGTGCATCACGGCGTGCGCATCCAGGACGCCGCGCTGGTGGCGGCGGCGGTGCTTTCGGATCGCTACGTCACCGGACGCTTCCTTCCGGACAAGGCGATCGACCTAGTGGACGAGGCCGCCAGCCGCCTTCGCATCGAGATCGACTCGATGCCCATGGAGATCGATGTGCTCGACCGCCGCGCCAAGCAACTCGAGATCGAGAAGGCGGCGCTCGCCAAGGAGACCGACGATGCTTCACGCGAGCGGCTGGCGCGCATCGAGGAGCAGCTCGCCGAGCTTCACGAAGAGATGGATGGGATGAAGGCGTCGTGGACTCAGGAGAAGGACAAGATCGGCGCCATCCGCTCGCTCAAGGCCGAGATCGAGGAGCTGCGCGGCGAGGCCGAGCGCGCCGAGCGCGACGGCGATCTCCAGCGCGCGGCCGAGCTGCGCTACGGTCGACTGGTCGAGGCGGACAAACGGCTGACGGTGCTGAACGAGGAGCTCGTGGAGCTTCAGCGCGAGCGCAAGTTTCTCAAGGAGGAAGTGGACGAGGAGGACGTCGCCGAGGTCGTGTCGCGCTGGACGGGCGTGCCGGTGTCCAAGCTGATTGAGGGCGAGGTCGCCAAGCTCATCGAGATGGAGGCGAACCTCCACCTGCGCGTGATCGGTCAAGACGATGCGGTCGAAGCCGTGTCCAACGCGATCAGGCGAGCTCGCTCCGGGCTCAGCGATCCCAACCGGCCCGTCGGATCGTTCATGTTCCTGGGACCGACGGGCGTCGGGAAGACCGAGCTAGCCAGGGCGCTTGCCGAGTTCCTGTTCGATGACGAGCGCGCCATGGTGCGCATCGACATGAGCGAGTACATGGAGAAACACACGGTCAGCCGTCTCGTCGGCGCACCGCCGGGTTACGTCGGCTACGAGGAGGGCGGGCAATTGACCGAGGCGGTGCGACGCCGCCCCTACTCGGTGCTCCTGCTCGACGAGATCGAGAAGGCACATCCCGACGTCTTCAACGTGCTGTTGCAGATCCTCGATGACGGACGATTGACGGACGCGCAGGGTCGCACGGTCGACTTCAAGAACACGGTAATCATCATGACTTCCAACCTCGGATCTCAGCACCTGCTCGTCTCGGAGAGCGAGGAGGCGGCCGCCGAGAAGGTCATGGCCACGGTGCGCGATCACTTCAAGCCGGAGTTCCTGAATCGCGTGGACGAGATCCTCGTGTTCCATCGCCTCACTCAGGAAGAGCTCGCGCAGATCGTGGACCTCCAACTGACCGAGCTCGCGGCGCGCCTGTGGGAGCGTTCGATCGAGCTGGTCGTCGACGATGAGGCCAAGCGCTACCTCGCCACTGCAGGCTACGACCCGGCCTACGGCGCTCGCCCACTCAAGCGCCTGATCCAGCGAGCCATCGAGAACCCGTTGGCCTTGCAGCTGCTGGACGGGACGTTCGCCGATGGAGAAACCATCGAGGTGAGCGCGCAAGACGGGGGCCTGGTCTTCACCAAGCCCCCCGCGCTGCAATCCTCGTAAGCTTCGTCGATGCCGCACGAGGGCCAGACGGGCGTCTATTTCGATAGCGGAGGCAATCGTCTCCTCGGCACGCTGTTTCTGGCGAGAGGAGACGAGCCCAAGCCGACCGCGGTCGTGATGAATGGCCTACCGGGAATCGAGAAGAACCACGACCTCTGCCACGCGCTGCGCGCCTCGGGCTGGAACGCACTGGTGTTCCATTACCGGGGGTCATGGGGGAGCGGGGGTGACTATCGATTCGACACGTTGCCCGATGACGTTCGTGCAGCACTCGACTATCTGAGTTCCGGCGTGCACGAATCGGTCGACGCGCCCCGGATCGCGCTGGTGGGACACAGCATGGGCGGATGGGCTGCGCTGATGGCCGGCGATGACGAGCGTATCTTCGCCGTCGCGACGATCGGAGCGGTCACAGACCCCGCGAGGCTCCCCTTTGACGCGACCATGGCTCGAGAGAGTTTCACCCCGTATCTGCGCGGCATCACGCCTATCGAGTTCGAACAACAGTGGGTTGCGCTCGGCGCCGCAGAGGAAGCGTTACAGCGGGCCGCGGCGCTGAACTCGCCGCTCCTGATCGTTCATGGTCGAACCGACGAAGTCGTGCCCGTCGAGCAGGCCCAGTTGCTCCACGCTGCAACCGAGGGACGAGCCCGTCTGGAACTTCACCCCGAGGCCAACCACGCGTTCGTGTGGCACAGGTCGTGGCTGGTCAACCTCTTGATCGGGTGGTTGCGTGAGGTGGCGCCGCCCCCGCCGTAGGAGTCCGACTTCGAACCCGCGGTACCTTGTGCGTATGCCTTACGAGTACACCCTCGTCGTGTTGCGATGCGACAACTGCGGGAACGTCTTCCCACTACATAAGGAGGACGAGCAAGTCTGTCCGCTGTGTGGCAGCGACGACATTCATCCCGCCGGCGAACCGCTGCTGTGAGCGGTAATCGCGCACAGCAGGGCGCCAGGGTAGCGATCCTTCCGAAGGCGACCGATGAGTTGGAGCGCGCCGTGATGGACGCCGGGGGCTCGCTCGCCGATATCGCCGACGCCAATGCACTGGTGTGGACGAATCCGCGCGACCCACAAGCGATGAAGGAGACGCTGGACGGCAGCGGGGTGACCTGGGTGCAGCTGCCCTTCGCCGGCATCGAGAAGTTCTTTGCCGCGAGCGTGATCGACCCGAAGCTCGTTTGGACCTGTGCGAAGGGCATTTATGGACCTGCATGCGCCGAGCACGCGCTGGCCCTCATGCTGGCGGTGGGGCGCCGCCTTCCCGTTCACATGCGGGCGGAGAGCTGGGGACGGGAGAGCTCCGAGTTTCGGCTCGAGGGCAAGACCGTCGTCGTCGTTGGAACGGGCGGAATCGGAAGCGCGCTGGTGCCTATGGTGGCTCCGCTCGGTATGCGCCTGATAGGGGTCAACCGATCGGGGCGTCCGCTCGAGGGGGCCGAGCGCACCGTGACCGTCGAGGAGCTGGGTGAGGTCCTGGGTGACGCGGATTTCGTGGTGATCGCAGCGGCGCTGACCGAGGCGACCCGCAACCTCTTCGACAAGGAGATGCTCGGGGCGATGAGGCCGGCGACCTGGCTCGTCAACGTCGCGCGCGGAGGCCTGGTGGACACCGATGCGCTGGTGGCGGCCCTCGAATCGGGGAGCATCGGGGGAGCGGCGCTCGACGTCACCGAGCCCGAGCCGTTGCCCGACGGCCACCCGCTCTGGAGCCTCGACAATTGCCTGATCACACCGCATGTCGCCAACACCTGGGCCATGGGCCTGGCCGCGCTTCCCAGTCTGGTCCGGCACAACGTCGAGGCGTTCGCCGAGGGGCGGCCGCTCGAGGGTCTGGTCGACCCCGAGCTCGGCTACTGACGCTTCTGGTCAAGCCGCACCGGCTCTGCGAGCATGGTGGGAGAAAGACGACCGGGAAGGATCGACGTGAGCCAGCAACCGCCGAGCGGACCCGAGGAGCCGCAGGGGCCTACCTACCACCCGCCACCCTCCCATCCAGCGAGCCAAGGAGGACCGCCGCCGGGGAATCGGCCCCCATACAATCCGATGCCCCAGCAGCCTCCGGGCTGGCAGCAAAGCGGATACGGGATGCCCGGTGGCCCCGGAAGCCAGGAGGAGCGCAACTGGGCGATGCTGTGCCATCTCGCCGCGTTCGCAGGCTTCCTCGTCCCGGTGCTCGGCAGCGTCGTGGGACCGCTCGTGGCCTGGCTGATCAAGCGAGACATCTGGCCCTTGGTGGACGACCAGGGCAAGGAGTCGTTGAACTTCCAGTTGAGCGTGCTGCTTTACGGCGTGATCTGCTTCGCCTTGATCTTCGTCATCATCGGCTTCTTCCTGCTGATAGCGCTTGCGATCTTCGACTTCGTCATGGTCATCATTGCGGCGCTCGAGGCGAACAAGGGTAGGGCCTACCGCTATCCGCTTTGCATCCGCTTCGTACGCTGATCGGCTCTCGGTCCCGGTTGGGAAAAAAAAGGTTCCCTCCGACTGTCTGAAGCTTCCATCTCGTCTACTATCCGGGAACAGGCCTGGGTCGATTCTTTGGGGGGTGGGGGCTGTTTTCGCCATACTTTCACCCGCGCTAACGGGACGCTCCCCGGCTGCTCCTCGGTCGCATGGGCCCCCCTCTCCCTCGGTGGGACGCCTTATCGCCACGAACCAACCGGAACGCCGATGCCTAGGAGCGGGGCCTCAACAAAGCTCATGAAAACCATGAAGACCTGCACCTCGTGCGGGAAAAGCAAGCAACTCGATGATTTCCCCGTGGACAAACGGAACCGGGACGGTCACGGCGCGCGCTGCTTGGCCTGCGGTCGGCGGTATCAAAGAGAGTACCGGGAGAGGCTCAACTCGAACTCGCACGATTCGGCGGAGGAGGCATCCGACGCCGCCGTAGGTCGGGCGCCGACGAGTGAGGCGTCCGAGCGTGAGGATCAGCTGAGGATCGTTGAGCCGGCGATCGCGCAATGGCGTGCCGAGCTCGAAGCTCGCCGGCGGGCGGGCATACCCGATCGGGATGTCGACCTTCGGGAGCCGGCCGAGCAAGCTGGCCGACGGCGCATTCGCTTCCGCCTCAAGCACCTGGTAATCATCGCCTCGGTGCTCGTAATCGCGCTGTTGATCGACCTCGTCTATGCCGGTATCGGGCTTCGTTCGCATCTGTCCACGGCCGCCTCCTCGCTGAGCCAAGGTCGAGAGGCGATCGCCGACTCAGACCTGCAAGACGCGCGGCGCAGTTTTACCAGAGCGTTGGAGAATGCCGACGAGGCGGATGGGCTGGGCGGACACCCCTCCGTACGCACGGCGCGAGTGCTGCCGTGGATCTCGAGCGATGCCCGTGCCGTTTCGCTGCTGACTTCGGTTGCTGAGATCGCCTCGAGGGCGGGGCTCGAGATCACCGAGCTCTACGACCGGTTAGGAGTGGTGTCGGGCACCGAGCTGGTGGGGGCACTTTTCGCCGAGGGGCAGGTGCGCCTCGATTCGGTCGCGCTCGCCACGCAGACCGTGTCTCAGCTCATCGCGTCACTATCACGGGCCTCTGATCTTGCGAATCAAGATCTCGATCCGCGCCTCGGCTTGCTGGCGACCGGCCTTGATCGCGTGCGCACCGAAGTATCGGAGGCACTCGAAACATTGCAGCGCGCCGAGACGTTGCTTTCCGCCGCGCCCTCGCTGTTCGGCGAAAACACCACAAGCCGCTACCTGCTTGTCATTCAGAACCCCAGTGAGAGCCGATCCTCTGGGGGAGTCATCGATTACTACGGGGTACTCAGCGCGACCGACGGGAAGCTCGAGCTCGGCCGGGTGCTGCCCATTTCGAGATTGGAAGCTGCCGCTTCGGAGAAGTCGTGGAGGCTCATCAATCGCTCCATCGACTTCCCGGACGTGGCGCGAGCGATCCTCACTCGTTTCGAAGACGACACCGGCCGCGAGTTGGACGGCGTAATTGCGTCCGACTCCCTGGTTCTCCAATACATGGCGACCGTCACGGGCCCAGTCCGGGCGCGGGGCCTGGATCTTGCCATCGGACCGGACAACGCGGCGCAGGTGCTAATGCACGACGTGTTCGAATACTTCGAGGGGCGCACTGTTGAGCGTGACCGTTACGTTGGCGAGATCATCGAGAAGATCTGGGGTGCGGTTACCGAGGGGATCGGGGACCCGACCGCCCTCCTGGACGCACTAAACCGGGCGGCGAGGGAGCAGCGCCTGAAGGTGTATGCGTCTGATCCCACTTCGGAGACTGCGATGAACGATCTCGAAATCTCGGGTGATCCGACCGTGTTCGGGCCCCGGGTTCAAACATTCGGTCAAAACAGCCTGTCGTCGTCGAAGGTCGACTTCTTTCTCCGGCGAGAGGTCGATACCCAGATCGAGCTCGACGTCGACGGTTCCGCAAGTGTCGGGACGACGATAACCATCGAGAACCGGGCCCCCGACGGCCCGCCCTCAGTGGTTCTGGGCTCCGGCTCCAGCATCGGGACCGCCTCGCTGTCGCTGCAGATGTTGCTACCCGAAGGGGCAAACGAGATCTTCGTTCACAACCGCCCGGGCGAAACCGACGAGAGTGTGGATGGGCGTCCTCTGGCTACGACGCCCCTATCGATTCCGCCCGGGGCAAAGAGCCGGGTCGCTGTTACCTACGAGCTGCCCGCCCCCGACGGGCAGAGCACCTTCGACTTCGTGTTGCTTCCGGCGCCGCTCGCTTTTCCCGATCGGGCCTCGGTGCACGTGCTCGCTCCCGAGGGCTTCTGCGTGAACACCTGCGAAGACCCATCGCCCGAGCGCTGGGACGTCACCACGACCCTGGCCGAGCCCCTCACGGTTCGAGCCAGACTGGTCCCTGCCGACTGATATCGACCCGAAACCGCTTCTGGGTTTTCACTCGTAGAGTGGTTGCTCATGAGATATCGAGTCGAGGAGCTGGCCGCTCGGGCCCGCATCAGCGTTGACACCGTTCGCTTCTACCAGACGAGGGGGCTGCTCGAGCTGCCCGAGCGAGAGGGAAGGGTGGTCTTCTACTCCGACGGCCACCTAGCCCGTCTCGAGCGGATCCGTGACCTCAAGGCCAAGGGTTTCACGCTCAAGTCGATCAAGGGTCTGTTGTCGGGTGAGTTCGATGCCGCCGACGAGGCGCTCGTGGCGGTTCTCGATGAGCCCGGCGACCCGGCCGCCGGGGGTTCGAGGTTCACGCTGGCGCAACTGGCCGAGCGCACCGAGATCTCCGAGTCGTTGCTCGAGGCGCTCGAGCGCGAGGGTCTCATCGTTCACAAGGAGCGCGACGGGACCGCCTATTACTCCGAGGCCGATGCCGAGATGGTGAGCCAGGGTCTCGCTCTGCTCGGCGCGGGGCTTCCGCTGAGCGAGCTGTTGGTGCTGGCGCGCGAGCACGACCGCGCGATGCGAGAGGTAGCCGAGCGGGCGGTGGATGTCTTCATACACTTCGTGCGCGATCCGATCCGGGCCCAGGCGCCCTCGGAAGAAGAGGCCGCGGCCAAGCTGGTCGAGGCCTTTCGCACCATGCTGCCGGCAACCAGCAAGCTGGTGGCCCGCCACTTCGAGCAGGTGCTCCTGGCGGTGGCGCAGGAACGAATCGAGAGCGTCGGGACGCCCGGGGAGATCGAGGCGACCGAACGCGCCCAGACGTCGATGCACGAGAAGACGTGAACGATCTGAACGACCTTCCCTCCGGAGAGGAAAAGGCGCGCGCGGTGCAGGCGATGTTCGACCGCATCGCCCCGCGCTACGATCGGCTCAACCGGATCATGACGTTCGGGATGGACGCGTCCTGGCGGCGCAAGGCGATCAAGTCCTTGACGCTGCCGCCCGGGTCGACCGTCATCGACGTGGCTTGCGGTACCGGCGACTTCTGTCGTGAGCTACAGGTCCACGGTCTCGTGCCGGTCGGCTTCGACGTCTCCTTCGGGATGCTATCGGTCGCCAACACCACGGCGCCCCTGGTTCAGGGCGACGGACTCCGGCTGCCGCTTGCGGACGCGGCGGTCGACGGGCTTACCTGTGGCTTCGCGCTTCGTAACGTCGTCGATCTCAGAGGTCTGTTCGAGGAGAGCGCGCGCGTGTTGCGCCGCGGTGGGAGCGTTGCGTATCTCGAAACCGCGCAACCGAACAATCTCTTCCTCGGGGCAGGACACAAGCTCTACTTCCACAAGGTCGTTCCCCTGATCGGTGGCTGGCTGTCGGACAAGGACGCCTACCGCTATCTCCCCAAGTCGAGCGCCTACCTTCCCGGCAAGCCGGAATTGCTGAGCCTTCTCGGGGATGCCGGCTTCACTCGAGTCCGGGTGCGCTTCTTCGGACTGGGCGCGGTCCAGTTGCTGACGGGAATCAAACGATGACGGTCGAGCGCTTGATCGCCACCACTACCGAGATCGAGCCGCCACCGGATCTGCTCGGCGCGCAGCCGGATGCATTCGGGCTCGCCTGGTTGCATCGATCCCACGGTCTGATCGCATGGGGCGAAGCCGCCCGCCTAAAGGTCGAGTCCGGCGAGGGCCGCTTCGAGCGTGCGCTCGATTCACTGGCAGAGGTGTTCGAGTCGCTCGAGGTCGCCGACGAGCTCCGAGTGCCGGGCACCGGGCCGGTGGCCTTCGGAGCGTTCTCGTTCGACCCCGAAGCCGCGGGCTCGGTCCTGGTGGTGCCCTCGGTCGTCGTGGGCCGAGGACACGGCCATGCTTGGAAGACCACCATTGGCCCCGAGCCGGTCATCGATTCGCAAGAGATCCCCGAGGACGATCGCATCCGCTACTGGGGGCCCTCCGTGTCGGAGGTGACGTGGCTCGACGCGGTCACCTCGGCCGAGGCCGCTGTGCGCTCGGGGGAGCTCGACAAAGTCGTGCTGGCGCGCGATCTACGCGTGTGGTCGAAAACGCCACTGAGTCCGAGGCGGCTACTGGCGCGCCTCTCGGCGCGTTTTCCCGAGTGTTATTCGTTCTCGGTCGACGGACTCATCGGTGCCACGCCAGAGCTGTTGGTGCGAGTGACCGGCGAGAGCGTGGAGTCGCTGGTGCTCGCCGGGTCGATTCGGCGCGGGATCGATGACGCGGAGGACGAGGGCCTGGGTCGCGAGTTGCTCGACTCGGCCAAAAACGGGCGCGAACACGAGATCTCGGTCAGCGACGTGTCGGCGGTTCTGGGCGGGTTGTGCACCGGGCTCGAGGTCGGAGATTCGGGATTGTTGAAGCTCGCCAACGTCCAGCACATCGCCACCACCGTAAAGGGGGCGCTTTCTGCGCCTCGGAGCGCGCTTGAGGTCGCGGCGGCGTTGCACCCGACGGCGGCAATCTGCGGTCTGCCTCGGAGCGACGCCATCGCGATGATTAGACGCCTCGAGGGCATGGATCGGGCGCGCTACAGCGGGCCGGTGGGCTGGGTTGACGCGGCGGGCAACGGTGAGTGGGGGATAGCTCTGCGCTGCGCCGAGATCGATGGCGGCGGCGCGCGCCTGTTTGCCGGAGCGGGCATCGTCGCCGGATCGACGCCCGAGGGCGAACTCGACGAAACTCGCATCAAGCTGCAGGCGATGCAGTCGGCGTTGGAGAGCTGAGTCGAGAAACAGGGCACTCAGGCTTTGCCCTTGTTCACCTCGATCCAAGTGTCGATGGCGGACCAGTGATCGAACAACCAGTCGATGCGGGCCTGCTCACCGTCGGGCAGTTCCTCCTCTCGAACAATCCACCATCTGACCTTCAGGCTGCCGTCCATGGGGATCCCCCGATAGAGATCGAGCACGCTGCTCAATTCCTCGAGACCGGTGTGGGCGACGAACATGATGTCGGTGATGGGGGTAGCCGCGATGGCGGCGAGAGCGCCACCCGGCCGAGGCGCCAGGACGTTGCGCATGCGCGTCGCTCGCTCGGCCTCATCGTGGTGCCCCTTGCGCCGCAGGCGCTCGATGGCGCGCACTCGCCTACGCTCGGTGAAGTTTCCGCCCTCCGGAAAGATGATCAACGCGTCCCGTTCGTCCATGCCCTCGGCCAGCTCTCCGATTGCAGCAATGATGTCTTTTCCCGCTTCCGGGTTCGGCGTGATGAAACGATTCGGGAGCCTGTTCATCACGATGTCGATGCAGGGATCGAATTGAAGTGTGTCCTTGAGCACCACGCGCGTCCTGCGACGAAGCAGCACGAGGAGCCCGTAGGCGATGAGAAAGGAGTCCCCCGGCCCCGCGTGCCGGGCAAATACCAGCAGAGGCCGCGGGTCGAGGTCGTTGGGGTCGACGATGGACTCGGAGCTGTCCACGTCGACGTTCAACTTGAACAAGCGCACGCCGGCCCGGTACATCCCCGTGAGAAACCAACGCATCAGTTCGTAATGCTCATCCTGCATCGAGTCGGAGTGGAGGGTTCGGCCGAAGCCGCTCCGCACCCAGAGCATCGTCAGTTGAAGGATCCCGATCGTCTCGTAGATCAGGTAGACGAGCGCCATGGCGAGCAGCCGCAACGGCCGCCAGCGACCCGGCACGAACGGCGCCACGGCGACCGCTATCAAGAGCCACAGCGGCAGCGTGGTGAGCGCAAAGAAAGTGAGGGCGAGGATCAGGGGCGGAAACACGACCCGACGAACGAGGCGCGGCGGGAGGCTCACGAGGGCGTTGTCTCGATGTCTGCGAGATAGTCGCGCGATGCGTCGTAGGCGCGCTCGATGCGCTCGGCGGTCTTCGAGGTGTCGCGGTAACGCAACTGCTTGAGATCGTTGAAGCGGATGTCCTCGCCGGTGGGAAGCACGTGAACCGCGACGGAATCGGGGAGCGCGCTCATCTCGCCCGCGAAGCGGTGGCGTCGGGCGATCTCGAAGGCCACGAGCGCGACCTCCCAGGGCCTGGTCGGCGCGGTCAACGGCTGCTCGATGCGACCGACCTGCAGGACGTAGATCTCGTCCGCCCCGAGCGAAACGGCCCTGCCAACGGGGATGCTGTTGACCAGCCCACCGTCGAGGAAGTGCTCGCCGTCCAGTTCGACCGGTGGAAGCAGGCCGGGCACGGCGGACGAGGCCAAGACCGCGTCGACTATGGGGCCCGATGTGAACCAGTGCTCGGCGGCGCGCTCGATGCTTGCCGCGACGCATTGGAAGGGCACCGTCAGGTCCTCGATGTCCCTCACCGGCAGGGCCTTTTCGAGCAACTCGCGCAACGGTTCGTTGGGATGGGCGTGAGTGCGCGTTCGGGCGAGGGTGCTCAACCGGGCGATCATTCCTCCGCTGAACACGCCGGCCTCGTCGGTCGATCTCCAAACCGCCGCGAGCCGGTCGACCGCGCCCATGGTGGGGTCGGCGGCGAGCAGAGCGCCGTTCACCGCGCCGATTGAAGTACCCACCACGAGATCGGGTGTGATCCCGGCCTCGAGCAGGGCTCTCAGCATGCCGACCTCGTTGGCGCCGAGCACGCCACCTCCGCCGAGCACGAAGGCGACGGTGGCCTTGGCGTCGTTCACGATCACACGTTAGTGCCCGAAAAGGAGAGCGTTCTCCACCGCGGCGTACATCTCCCGATGAACGGCGACGTTGCGAGCGCGATCGGTGCGAACCTCGATGAGGTGGACGCCTCCCTCATCGAGGGCGCCGGTCAGCCGCGGCGGCAGTGCGTTGGGATCGTCGACGAGCGCGTAGCCGCACCTGTGGGCGCGCGCGACGTCGGCGAAGTCGATGCCGTGGGGTGTCCCGAACACGCGCTCGAAGTGATCGGGGTAGCCGGCCTGCTCGAGGAACGAGAAGATCCCGCCGCCGTCGTTGTTCACGATCACGAAGACGCAGCCGGCACCACGCCAAGATCGAGCAGCCAATAAACCGTTCTGATCGTGCAACAAAGCTAGATCGCCGCACAGCGCCACCGTCGGCATCTCGGAGCCGAGCGCGATGCCGATCGTCGTGGACACGAAGCCGTCGATGCCGTTAGCCCCGCGGTTACTGTGAACGCGGATCCCTGTGCGGGGCGCCATGAGCCCGTCGAGGTCGCGCACCGGCATGCTCGACGACACCACGAGGTTGCTCCCATCGGGAAGCGCGGCGGCCACGTCTCTGGCGGTGCGCGGCTCGCTGGGCTCCTCGAGCGCATCGAGGTAACCGTCCAGCGCGCGGCCGGCCAGGTCGTCGGCGTGTTGCCAGGCTCGCAGCCACTTGGAGTCCGCCCGGTCTGGGATGAGCTCGCTCACCGCTCGACAGAGGAGTCCCGGATCGGCGTGGATCAAGCGATGAGCGAGACGTTGCGGATCGACCCACCCGCCGTAGGGATCCACCGACAGGTGGTTCGGGCAGGGCTCGAGATAGCGTCCGAGGGCGCGCGACAATCCGGTCTTGCCGAAGCGGAGCACCAGGCCGGGACGGTGGTCGGTGGTAAAGCGCTCCACGCGCAGCAGGGCTTCGTAGTGGGCGACCGCGGGAGCATCGGTGCGGGCGTTGGACGCGGGCTCGGCCAGAACCGGGTAGCCCGCCCGGCGGGCGAGCTCTAGCAGCGCGGCCCCGTCGAGCGGGCCGGCCCCCGCGACGATCACGCCCCGGTCGTGAGCCGCGATGAGCCGGGCGACCTCGTCCACGTCGCCGGCGTCGGGCGGCCTCGGCGTCCTTTGCGTTTGAGTCCAGGGCCTGCCGTCGGGCCGTCCGGCGAGCTCGAGCTCGAAGCCATCGACCGGCTCGGGCACCAGAGGCTCTCGGAAAGCGAGGTTGAGGTGTACGGGCCCCGGAGCTCCGGTGACGCCGCTGGACTGGGCGAAGGCTCGTGATGAGCTCGAGCGCCAGTGGCGGGGGCCACCGGGATGGCCGTCGGGGGTTCCCATCTCGCAGAACCAACGCACCGCGTCGCCGTAGAGCTTCAGCTGGTCGATGGTCTGGTTGGCGCCGGTGCCGCGCAACTCGGGCGGTCTGTCCGCGGTCAGCACGATCAGCGGAATCCGGTCGTTGGTGGCCTCTACGACCGCGGGAAGAAAGTTGGCTGCTGCGGTGCCCGAGGTGCACGCGACCAGCGCGGGACGACTCGTCGCGCGTGCGAGACCGAGCGCCAGGAACGCCGCCGATCGTTCGTCGATTCCGACGAGAAGCTCGATGCGATCGTCCTCTGCGAGAGCCAATGCGAGCGCAGCCGAGCGCGACCCGGGCGCGAGCATCGCGTGCGTGACTCCGTGACGCGCGAACTCGTCGACCAGCGTGACGGCCAGCGCTTGCGACGGGTTTACGGCTCTCACGGATGAACCTCCGCGGCCTTGAGCCGCGCCAGCTCGCGCGCCGTCGTCGGCTGGTCGGCCGCCCACCTGTCGAGCAGCTGGGCATCGACGCTCGGACGCCTCACCGCGATCGCTCCTTCCAGCGGGAGGAGCGGTTCCGCGACCACGTCACCCGCGAGCAGCTCGACCGTTGCCAGGCCGCAGGCGTAAGGCAACTCAGGGAGGGCCGCCGCGAGCGCGAGGCCCGCAGCGATGCCGACCGACGTTTCGACTGCCGACGACACTACGCAGGGGAGGCCCGCGGCCTCCGCCACCTCGAGCGCTCGTCGCACGCCTCCGAGTGGCTGCACCTTCAACACCACGATGTCGGCCGCCTCGAGGCCCGCCACCCGGAGGGGATCCTCGGCGGTGCGCACCGACTCGTCGGCGGCCAGGGGCACGTCCACTCGGCGCCGAAGCCGGGACATCTTCTCGAGCGTCGCCACCGGTTGCTCCACGTACTCCAGGTCGTAACGGTCGAGCGCTTTGATTGCGCGCTCGGCCTCGTCGATCGTCCAGGCGCCGTTGGCGTCGACGCGCAGCTTCCCGTGCGGACCGAGCGCATCGCGGACCGCGGCCACTCGCTCCTGGTCATCGCCCTCAGCGACCTTTACCTTGGCGGTCGCGCATGACGAAGCGGCAACGATCGCATGAGCGCGCTCGGGATCGACCGCGGGCACGGTGACGTTGACGGGGATGGAGTCGCGTAACGGCTCGGGCCAGCCTCGGACGGCGGCCTCGATTGCGCACGATAGCCAGCGCGACGCGACCGCCGGCCCGTATTCGGGGAACGGGGAGAACTCGCCCCAGCCGGCCGGGCCCTCGATCAACACGCCGGTTCGCTCGCCGATCCCTCGGAATCGGGTGGTCAGCGGGATCTGGAAGACGCGCGTCAGGAGATCCAAAGGCCCACCGCCACCAGAACTCCCAGCACCAGTTGTGCGAGCCCGGTTGCTCCCAGAGCCGGGACCAGGTCCCGGCCGCCCGCCTCCCGCGCCACCAGGCCCGACTTCACAAGCAGGGGAGCGCAACCCCATCCCAGCAGCGGCCAAAGACTTTCGTCCGCTCCGGCGAGCCCGGTAAGCGCCGCCGGTGTGGCGACCAGTAGCGCGCCGTAGAGCATTCTCGTTCGCCTTTCACCAATGCGCACCGCCAAGGTGTGCTTTCCGGCGGCGCGGTCGGTGGGAATGTCGCGCAGGTTGTTGATTACGAGCAGCGCGACCGCAAGCAGGCCCACCGGTATCGCCGCGACGACCGCAACCACGGTGATTGCCTCGCTCTGGACGAACGCGGAGCCGACCGTCGCGACGAGGCCGAAGAAGAGGAACACGAATACCTCGCCGAGCCCCGCCGACGCGAAGGGCCGCGGTCCTCCGCTGTATCCGACCAGCGCTGCGAAGCAAAGGAGTCCGATCACGAGAAGCCAGAGTGTCGTCGCCAGCGCGAGAGCCAGACCGGCCGCGCCGGCAACCAGGAGAACGACGGTAAGCGCGACCCGCATTCGCGCGGGGCTTACGAGGCCCGCGGCGACGGCTCGCCGGGGGCCGAGCCGTTCCCCGGTGTCGACTCCGCGCTCGGCATCGAAGAGGTCGTTGGCGTAGTTCACGCCGATCTGGATGCTCACGCCGACCACGAGCGCGGCAACGAACCGCCACGCGATGAACGCCTCGGCCGCCGCGGTGCCCACCAGGACGGGCGCCAGTCCGGCGCTCAGGGTTCGCGGTCGCGCGGCCTCAACCCAGACGTTCACGACTTATCGGTGGCTAGGGTCGTTTGGGGAACTGATCGAAGTTGGGCCGTCGCTTCTCGAGGTATGCATTGCGACCTTCCTGAGCTTCCTCGCTGAGGTAGTAGAGGAGCGTTGCATCGCCGGCGAGCTGTTGGATGCCGGCAAGGCCATCGGTATCGGCGTTGAACGCCGCCTTGAGCATGCGCAGCGCGAGGGGACTCATCTGGAGCATGCGTTTTGCCCAGGCCACCGTGGCCTCCTCGAGCTCGTCGAGGGGGACGACTTTGTTGATGAGGCCCATGGATAGCGCTTCGCCGGCGTCGTACTGCTCGCACAGGTACCAGATCTCGCGCGCCTTCTTCTGACCCACCATGCGAGCGAGGAGGCCTGCTCCGTACCCACCGTCGAAGCTCCCCACCTTGGGGCCGGTTTGGCCGAAGCGAGCGTTGTCTGCGGCGATGGTGAGATCGCACACGACCTGCAACACGTGTCCCCCGCCGACCGCGTAACCGGCCACCATCGCGATCACCGGTTTCGGCGTGCGCCGGATCTGAACTTGGAGATCGAGCACGTTGAGCCGCCCGACGCCCTTCTCGTCCTTGTAGCCGTCGTCGCCGCGCACCCGCTGGTCGCCGCCCGAGCAAAACGCCTCGTCACCGGCCCCCGTCAGGATGATCACACCGATGGTGGCGTCGTCGCGGGCCCGGTTGAAGGCGTCGCTGAGCTCGAACAGAGTCTTGGGTCTGAAGGCGTTGCGCACCTCGGGGCGGTTGATGGTGATCTTGGCGATCCCCTCGGCCGTCTCGTAGATGATGTCCTCGTAGCTTCCGCTGGCGTCCCAATTCATCGAAGTGATTACTCCTAAAGTGACCTCTCGAACCTTTAGCTAACCGTAGCAGTACATGGGGGTGAGGTAGAAGACCCGCTGGTGCCGCTGGTGCCGCTGGTGCCGCTGGTGCCGCTGGTGCCGGTGAAGTTGACTCGGGTCACCACCTGCACCGGGCCCTTTCTCGCAGGGCACCATGCCTCAAATGAGCCCCAACTCCAGGAGTCAAATGCCCTTGGATCCCCGTAACACCTGGAGGCCCCCAAGACCGTGGGGGTCGGCCAGCGCCCCGAGGGCCTGGTGGCGAGACAGGGCGCGGATCGCCTCGGCGCCCCGGCCGGCGGCCGCAAGCTCCCGGTGACTCGCCGCGTACGAATCCTCGAGCTCCCCGAGGCCGAGCTCTCGAAGCACCCGAGCCTGTGGCGTGGGTCCGGCGAGCGAGCAGCCCTCGGCCTCGAGTGCCCCCCGAACCAGGTCCCAGTTGGCGTGCGAGGTGATGTCCTTTTCTCCCGGCCGGTCGAGGAGGTCCTCATCGGTGCCCGCCGACGAGTAGGAGAGGAGGGTCCCCCCGGGTGGGCGCCTCCCCAGCTCGGCCCACGTGACTCCGTAGTCGACCAGCACCACGGTGCCTCGCCGGATGGCTCTTGCCGCCGCGCGCGTGAAGTCGACGGCGGCCGGGCCGACCTCGACGTGGTGACCGTCTTCGAGGTGAAGCGTGGCCCCTGTCACCAGATCCAGCAGCGCGGGATCGGAAACTGGGCCGGGCCGGAGCACCAGTTCTCGGCTTTCTGCCGCGACGAACAGCTCGACGAGGGCGCCGTCGCGCTGCTCCACGAGGTGAACGGGCAAGTTGTCGAGCACCTCGTTGGCGAATATGCACCCGGCTTCGATCCCCGCGACCTCTTCGATCGAGGATGACCACACGACGTTGTCGAACGCGCTAAGACGCGCCATTTGGCGCTCCACCAACTTAGGAAGGCGCTCCACCAGGCGGTAGCTGAGGGCATCGGCGAAGTCGCCGGACACGGCATCCAGAACTGCTCGAGCGAAGCCGCCCTCACCGGGCCCGATCTCTACGATCTCGAACTCAGCGGTGTTGCCGAGCGACTCCCAGGTGCGGCGAAACGCGGCCGCCCACAAGGCTCCGAAGGCGGGATCGAGCTCGGCCGAGGTGAGGAAGTGACCCCCCCACCCGCTGCGCTCGGCGTCCTGAGAGTAGTAGCCGAGCTCGGGATGATAGAGAGCAGTCTCCTGGAACGCGGCGAAGGTTACCGGTCCAGACGACTCCAGTCGCTCGAGCAGGAGCGCCTCTAGCTCGGTCACGAGCGCTTGCGCGGGGCCGCTCGAGGAAGCCTTCCTTCCGATTTCTTGGCCTCGAGCCGAGACCGCTCGTAGAACGCCTTCTTGTCCTCGTAGGTCTTCACGTGTGCGAGGGCGGCCTCGGCGACCCGTGCCATCTCGCGCCACCGGCTGCGCTGGTTATAGATCGCCAGCAACCGGTCGTAGGGGCCCGACGAATCGAATCGTTCCTCGATGATGGATTCGTACAACTCGATGGCCTCATCGACGTTACCGACGTGCTCGAGGTTCTGAGCCTTGAGAAAGCGTTTCACCAGTTCGACGTTGTCCGTGGCCACGCTTCCCATGTTCACACAGGGGTACGCTTTGAGGACTAGACCTGATCGCAAGCACGTCACGCTCGAGGAGGCGGTTTCATGGCGCTCGGCTACGAAGGCAATCTCTACATCCTCGCCTTCGACCACAGAGGCTCGTTTCAGAAGAAGATGTTCGGGATCGAGGGCGACCCCACTCCCGAGGAGTCGGAGACGATCGCGGACGCCAAGACGGTGATCTTCGAGGGCTTCCGTAAGGCGGTGGAGAAAGGGGCCCCCAAAGCCGGCGCGGGTCTGCTCGTCGACGAGCAGTTCGGCGGTGACATCGCCCGGACGGCGAAAAAGGAAGGCCTCATGTTCGCCATGCCGGTGGAGAAGTCGGGCCAGAACGAGTTCGATTTCGACTACGGCGATGACTTCGGGAAACACATCGAGGAGTTCGATCCGACCTTCGTTAAGGTCCTGGTTCGTTACAACCCGGACGGCGACAAGGCCATGAACGAACGCCAGACCGCCCGCCTCAAGAAGCTGTGCGACTGGCTGCACGACAACGACCGTAATTTCCTGTTCGAGTTGCTGGTTCCCGCCGAGGACGCGCAGCTCGAGTCGGTAGGCGGGGACGCGGATCGCTACGACAAGGAGCTCAGGCCAGAGCTAATGCTCCGCACCATCCAGGAGCTACAGGCCGCCGGGATACAGGCTGACATCTGGAAGATCGAGGGCATCGACAAGCGCGAGGACTGCGAACGAATCTCCGAGCTGACGCGCTCGGGTGGCCGCGACAAAGTCGTTTGTGTGGTGCTCGGTCGCGGGGCCAACGACGACGCGGTCGATCACTGGCTGCGCCAGGGAGCGGGGGTTCCCGGCTACGTTGGTTTCGCTATCGGGCGCACCATCTGGTGGGACGCGCTGAAGGGCTATCTCGACAAGAGCATCGAACGGGACGCGGCCT
>JBOGWU010000261.1:0-3123 GCA_050693935.1 Actinomycetota bacterium
CTTCTGATCGCCGCGTCCATGTGACGCTCGAGTGCACATCGTGCAAGCGGCGCAACTACATCACCGAGAAGAACCGTCACAACTCTCGTGACCGGGTCGAGCTCAAGAAGTACTGCCGCTGGTGCCGGTCTCACACCGCGCACAGGGAAACCCGCTAAGGGTCTTCCACAATGACTGAAGGGTCCCGAAAGGGGCCCTTTTTTCCGCCCTCAATCTCGTCCGTTGGGAGGTTCAAGGACTAGAGTTCGAACGGACAACACAACCTGGGAGCGGGTGCCGGGCACACTCGCCAAAAGCAAGCGGGAGAGCACCATGCGCAGGTTCCTTCTGGCATTTCTGATCCTCGGCCTCTTCATGAGCGCGTGCGCCGAAGAGACCGCGACCCCTGCCGCGAGCGGCGGGGGCACCGAGGGCGGTTCCTCCGAGTCAGGATGCGACCTCGGAGAGCCGCCACTGTTCAAAGAAGGAGAGCTGACCGTCGCTACCGATCGTCCCGCTTACCCGCCATGGTTCGAGGGCTCTCCCAAGAACTACTCCGGCTACGAGGGTGAGATCGCTAACGAGATCGCCGAACGCATGGAACTCGAAGTCACCTGGGTGGTCGAGCCCTTCAACAAGTCGTACGCGCCGGGGGCAAAGAACTACGACTTCGACATCAACCAGATCTCGGTGACGCCCGAGCGCTCAGAGGCCGTGGACTTCTCCGACGGATACTTCCAGAACAATCAAGGCCTGCTTGCGCCGGAGGGAACCCCGATCACCGAGGCCTCCAGTCTGTCCGAGTTGAAGGACTCCACCCTCGGCGCGCAGGTCGGGACGACCAGCCTCAGCTTCATCAACACCAAGATTCAGCCGACTAACCAGGTGCAGGTCTTCGACACCACCAACGACCTGAAGTCGGCGCTCTCGAGCGGGCAGATCGACGGATTCTTCACCGACGTCGTCACCACCGTGTTCCTGCGCGAATACGAGATCAAAGCTAGCGAGGTCGTGGGCCAGTATCCGACCGACGAACAGTTCGGCATGTTGTTCGAGAAGGGCAATCCTTTGGTGGGATGCGTCAACGAGGTGCTCGGCGAGATGACCGATGACGGCACCGTGAAGGCCCTCCAGGACGAGTGGCTGCAAGACTACCTGGGCGTGCCCGAATTCAGCGACTGATTCACAGCTGCGGGACTTAGATGAGCATCGGAGGCAGCGGCCCCCGCACCGAGGTCGATGCCGACGCGTCGGTTCCGGTGGTTTCGTCACGCGGCTCGCGCATGTTGGGCGGCCGCGGCGTTCTGATCTCTACCGCCAGCACCATCGCGTTCTTCGGTGTGCTGGTTTTGATCGTGGCGTTGAGCCCCGGCGCTCAGCTCGTCGGCCAGCGATTCTTCTCGTTTAACGACCTCATCGAATCATTACGGGGAACGCAAACCTCGCCGTCGGTATTCGGAGCGTTCTGGCTCAACGTGCGCATCTTTCTGGTCGCCGAGGCGTTCATCCTCGTGTTCGCACTGATCGTCGCGGTGGTGCGCAGCATTCCCGGCCCCGTGTTCTTCCCGTTTCGGATGGTCGCGGTCGTCTACGTCGACTTCTTTCGAGGAGTGCCTCTCCTGCTCCTGGTCTACATGATCGGATTCGGCGTCCCCGGCCTCGGGCTCAGGTTCTTTTCGAATCAAACCCCCGTCGTGTACGGCACCGTGGCTCTGATCCTGGTCTATTCGGCATACGTGGCCGAGGTCTATCGGGCGGGCATCGATTCGGTTCACGAGAGCCAGGTCGCGGCGGCGCGCTCACTTGGCCTTACGCGCTGGCAATCGTTGCGTTTCGTGGTGCTGCCGCAGGCGGTTCGTCGAGTGATCCCACCCCTGCTCAACGACTTCATCGGCCTGCAAAAGGACACCGCGCTGATCTCCGTCCTCGGCCCCATCGAGGCCGCGCGCGCAGCGTTCATCTACAGTGCAGAAAATTTCAACTACGCGCCCTACATCGTGGCCTCGTTGCTGTTCGTGTTGGTGACGATTCCCCTGGCGCGCTTCACCGACCGTCTGATCGCCCGCGACCGAGCCCGGCGCGCCGCCACCGGGGGAGTCAGGTGACCGAAGCCGTGCTGCGCCTCGAGGGCGTGAACAAGTCGTTCGGCGACAATCATGTGCTCGTGGACATCGACCTGGCCGTCGCGCGTCACGAGGTCATCTGCTTGATCGGCGCATCGGGCTCTGGAAAGTCGACTCTGCTGAAGTGCGTGAACCTCGTCGAGCCGATCGACTCGGGCCGCATCGTCGTCGAGGGCCAAGAGATCACCGCGCCGGAGGTAGAGGTCAACCGTATCCGGCAGCGAATCGGGATCGTGTTCCAGGCCTTCAACCTGTTCCCTCACATGACCGTGCTGCGAAACATCACGCTGGGGCCTCGCGAGGCCCTCAAGCTGAGTCAGGACGAAGCGCGACAACGCGCGGAGGAATTACTCGAGCGCTTCGGGCTTGCCGACAAGCGCGACGAGTATCCCGACCGGCTCTCCGGCGGCCAGCAGCAGCGTGTTGCGATCGTGAGAGCGCTGGCGATGCGACCCGAGATCATGCTGCTGGACGAGGTGACCAGCGCGCTCGACCCCGAGCTTGTAGCGGAGGTGCTCAACGTCGTGCGGGAGTTGGCCTCCGAGGGCATGACGATGGTGATCGCCACCCACGAGATGGGCTTCGCGCGCGACATCGCCAACCGCGTGTGCTTCCTCGACGAAGGACGCATCGCCGAGGAGGGCGCTCCCGACGAGATCTTCAGCAAGCCTCAGAACGAGCGCACGCGTCGCTTCCTCCAACGAATCATCGAAGCCGGCCGCCTCTAGCCGGTTCCCGGCGACGCGTTGCGGAGACCGGTTCGAAAACCATCGCGCCAGCTCTTGTAGTCAGGCTGCCATCCGAGCTCGCGGCTCGCCTTGGCGTTCGACATTCCCCGAATCTGGGTCATCATCGAGATGCCGACCTCGCCGATCGCGATCCGTCCGAGCCAGACCGGGATGCGGCGGGGTGGCTTCGCACCCAGTACTCGCGCCAGTTCCGGTAGCCACACCGCGACGGGTGCCGGTTCGTCATCGACGATGTTGTAGATGCCGGGTGAGCCACTTTCGATGGCGGCGAT
>JBOGWU010000262.1:0-20253 GCA_050693935.1 Actinomycetota bacterium
GTCGAGGGGTTTGTGGACGAGCTCACCTCCGGCGCACCCGAGCGCGGCTGGAGCGACCTCGAGCTGACGCTGAGAACCCTCGAGGTCATTGCCCGTTTCGAACGTCCAAGCGATTCGTTTACGTCGACACCGTCGGGATAGGACTTTTGAGAGGGCCTTTCTTGTTGGAAGGGGTAAGGCCCCCTTCAGGCCTCGACCAGACATGAATCCGACGTGGATCTGTGTATCCATTGGGAGGTTTGCTATGGGAATCACTCACACCGGACGTGGCGTGTTGAGCAAGGAGCACAACGAGAAGCGCGAAGAGCTCCTCCGGATGCTCGAGAGGGCGTACTGGATGGAGATCGAGACGGTCATGAGCTACACCGCCAACTCGATCAACCCCGATGGCGTCAGAGCGCAGGAGATCATCGAGTCGCTGAAGGCCGACGTTCAAGAGGAACTTGGCCACGCGCTGCAATTCGCGACGCGCATCAAAGAGCTCTACGGAGTGGTGCCGGGCTCGATGGAGTTCTCCGCCGAGCAGAAGTATCTGCAGCCTCCAACCGAGCAGACCGACATAGTCCATGTCATCAAGGGCGTCATCGAGGCCGAGGCCGGCGCCATCGAGCACTACAACAAGATCATCGAGTTCACCGACGAACTCGATCCGGTCACCAACGACATGACCATCGCGATCCTGCGCGACGAGGAGGGGCATAAGCGCCTCTTCGAGGGCTTCCTCAGGGAATACGAGATCGAGGGCCTCGCGTAGGCGTCCACTTCAAGGAGTATCCTCATACAAGGGCCGGCGGTCACGCCGGCCCTTGCGCGTGGGCGAGACTTACCAGGAGGCTGGGGGAAGGGGGTGACGCGGGATGCTGCAGTCTTCGTATCGGTTCAAGAAGCGTATTCGGCTCGGGCTCGTGTTGCTCGGCCTTCCCCAGCTCGTGATCGGCATCTGGGCCTTGGTTTTCCCGCGCGACTTCTACGAGGACTTTCCCTTAGGGCGCGCGTGGGTTTCCGAGCTAGGAGCTTTCAACGAACACCTGGTTACCGATGTTGGTGCGCTTTTCTGTGCGATCGGGGTCATCGCGCTGCTGGCCGCGCTGCGGGTCGAGCGAAGGCTGTCACAGGTGGTCGCGCTTGGGTGGATCGTTTTCGTGGGACCCCATCTGTTCTTTCATGCCACCCATACGGAGGGCTTTTCGACCTTGGACAACGTGCTTCAGCTCGGTGTCTTGGGGTTGCAGATCCTTCTCGCGCTGTACGTGGTGGCTCTGGCCCGACGATTGAAGACTTAGACGAAACCAATGGAACCAGCCCCGGCAGGGCCGCTAACGCAGCTGCAGGTCTCGCAGTACTTGGAGCAACTTTTGCCGGCCATCCCCGTCGGCGTAGTGGCGGTGGATGGGCGCGGCATCGTGATCGCCCACAACGAAGCGGCGGCCGAGCTGCTCGTGGGCGGGCGAGGCACCGTCGACGCGTCCTCGGCAGCCGAACGGCCGCTGGGCGCACGGCTGGCGGACTACTTCGATGAGCCCGATGCGATTTCCGGAATCATCACCGAGAGTCTGAGAGACGAACCTCGTACCGAGGTACTTCAAAGACTCCGCGATCGCCAGACCCAGCACGTCGAGGTGATCGCGCGCAGAGTGACCGTTCCGACCGATGAGCCCGTGGGGTTGCTGGTACTTCAGGAGGTCACCCAACGCGTCGTTGCAGAGCGTGATCTCAAGCGGGCGGTGCTCGATCGAGAGTTCTTGATGCAGTCGGGCGGCGAGCTGTCGAAGTCACTCGATTACCAAACGACGCTCGAAACCCTGGTTCGAATGGTGATTTCGTACCTTGCCGACTGGTGCACGGTCAACATGGTCGAAGATGACGGGAGCATCACCCGCGCCTCGGTCGCGCACGTCGATCCCGCTAAAGAGGCCCTGATCGCGGAGCTTCATGACTCCCATCCGCACGACCCAAGCGCGCAAACGGGAGTTCCGCGCGTATTGCAGACCGGCGAACCCGAGCTATATGCCGAGATCGGACATGAGCTCATCGAACTCACCGCCAACAGCCCGGAGTATCTTCGGATCGTCACCGCGCTCGGTATGGACTCATGCATCATCGTTCCGCTGATCGCCCACGGCGAGACTTTGGGAGCGATGACTCTGGTGTCGTCGAGGACGACTCGCCGTTACGACGAAACCCACCTCGAGATCGCCGTAGAGCTTGGCCTGAGGGCGGGGCTGGCTCTCTACAACGCTCGCCTGTTTCAGACGGTGGAGGACAACCGGGCGAAGTTCACCAGCATGGCCCGCACTCTGCAGCGGAGCCTCCTCCCACCCGAGCTTCCTTCCATTCCCGGAGCAGAGATCGCCGCCCTTTACCGGCCCGCAACGGGAAGCCTGGAGGTGGGCGGGGATTTCTACGATCTGTTCGAGACCAGCGATGGCGACTGGGGCCTCGTCATGGGAGACGTTCAGGGACACGGGGCGATGGCGGCCGCGACCACGGCACTGGCGCGATACACGCTGCGAGCCATCGCACAACGCCTGTCCCGGCCGATTCACGTCCTATACCAGGTCAACAAGGCGCTGCTTCGGCAGGGTGACGACCGGTTCCTGAGCGCGGTGTTCGCCACCGTGACGCCCGGATCACCTCCGCAGGTGACCATCGCCAGCGCGGGGCACCCGAGGCCGATGATCATCAGGAGTGATGACGGCCGCGTCGAAAGCGCGGGTGGCGAGGGCATGCTGCTGGGGCTGTTCACGGCCCCCGACCTCAATGAGCAGATCGTCGATCTCCAGCCCGGTGATGCCCTCGTGATGTACACCGACGGGCTCACCGAGGCCGGGGCCCCGCGCACGATGCTCGGCGAGGAGGGACTGAGGCAGGTGCTCGCTCGGTGCGTCGACCTGAGCGCATCCGACATCTGCGCGTCGATCGACGAGGTCCTCTTGACCTGGCAGAGCGAAAGGGGGCACCGTGATGATTGCGCGGCACTCGTCCTAAGGGTGCCGCCGGAGACGCGGGCGAATTCTTGAGGGTGCGGGTACCCTCGGCCGAGGTGGTCGAGCCACGGAGGGCTCGGCTCGGTGGGAACACCGAGTTTTAGGAATCAGGAGCTAAGCGGAATGGCGAGTCTCGTTGTGAAGGACGGCGATCTGGCGGGGACGACGTTTCCCGTTGAGTCGGAGGCGGTGCTGGGGCGTGTTGATGCCGACGTGACGATCGCAGATGCTCAGATCTCCCGTCGTCACCTCAAGATCTACCCGGGCGAGGGTTACGTCGAAATCGAGGATCTCGGGTCGACCAACGGCTCGTGGCTGAACGGCCGTCGTCTCCAAGGTCGAATGCGAATGGGGCCCGGTGATTCGCTGCGAGTGGGAGAGACGACGCTCGAGCTCGAGGCACCGACCATCACCGCAGGTGGCACCGTGATCGGGGCGGCTCCGGACTTCGATGAGCTCAAGCGACAGGCCGACGCCGAGAAGGCCCCGCCCGTTCCTCCGGCGTTCGGGGACGCGCTTCGGGTCGACGAGGAGCCCTCATCGGAGGCGGCGGCTCCCAGGGCCGAGAGCCCCGTCGAACCGGAACCCTCGCCCCCCCAGGGGGGCCCGCCCGCCTACGAGCCGCCCGCGGCCGCCACCCCGACTTGGGGCGATGCGGCGGAGCCGCGTGGGATCGACGCACCGTCACCCCCCGGATGGAGCCAGTCCGATGAACCGCCCACGCCCGCCTGGGGCGAGCCCGAGCACTCGCAGCCGGCCGTTCCCTACGCTCGGGGTTCCGAAGGAACGGCTCCGATGCCTCAAACCGGTGAACAGCAGCAGCAGGGCGGCTACCAGTCCGGGGGCTACGCGCCTCCGGGAGGTTTCGGACAGCAGCCGCAGCCTCAGGGATATGGCGCTCCCGGCGCACCCTTCGCGACGAGACCGTCCGGCAACAAGCGCGTCTTCATCATCATCGGTGCCGTCGTCGGGCTCATCGTCATCGCTCTCGCGGTCTACTTCTTGGTTTTCGCCGAGGCCACGCTGGACACCGCGCCGATTGAATCGCAGATCGAGGAGAACCTGGCGGGCAACCCGAACGCGCAAGTCGATCAAGTCGACTGTCCCGACGACGTCACGGTCGAGGAGGGCGGCGAGTTCCAGTGCACCGCTTCAGGCCCCGGCGGCGAGTTCACCGTGAACCTCGTCCAAGAGGATGAAGAGGGCACCGTCCGCATCGTCGGAGTCGAGTAGCCACGCGATCTTCCAATTTCCGGGGAGGGACGAACAACTCCCCATCCGCTTGGAGCCGCTCGTTTTCAGACTGCCTCTCGGGGTAAACGCGCGGCATCACTGCACGACCACCGGGAGGAGTCCGAGTGCATGAGTGAGGACCGCGGATCTCGCCTTGGGGCAATGACCCGCAGGGACTTCCTCAGACTCTCGGGGGCCGGGGTAGTCGGAGCGAGCCTGCTGAGCTCGTGCTCTAGGTTGGCATCGGGCTTCACCGGCGCCGAAACCGTGCCTGAGGGCACCCTGGTTTTCTCGCACGGCCCGGACGCCTCCGGAACGATCCCCAAGGTCATCGACAAGTTCAACAAGGAAAACTCCGACGGGATCAGTGTCTTGTTCCGTCAGGCTCCCGCCGACTCAGGTCAGTACTTCGACAAGTTGAGAACCGAGTTTCAGGCCGGCGGTGGTGGAACGATCGACATCATCAGCGGCGACGTCATTTGGCCTGCTCAGTTCGGCCCCAACGAGTGGACCCTCGACCTATCCGATCGATTCACCGAGGAGATGCGGAAGGACTTCCTCGAATCGACCATTCAAACGAACACCTTCGACGGCAAGATCTACGGAGTGCCCTGGTTCACCGACGCCGGGATGCTCTTTTACCGCACGGACCTCCTCGAGGAAGCCGGTATCAGCGAGCCACCAAAGACTTGGGACGAGCTCATGGAGATGGCGGGCGAGGTGCGGGACAAGACTGGCACCAAGTACGGGTTCATCTTTCAGGGGGCCGAGTACGAGGGCGGCGTCGTGAACGGCCTCGAGTTCGTCTACAACGCGGGGGCAGAGGTCTTCCCTGAGGACGACCCGACCAAGGTCGTCCTGGATCAGGGCGGTGGGGCGGACAAGGGTCTTGCGATGCAGCAGCGACTCGTCGAAGAGGGCATCGCCCCCCAAGCAGTTGCCACCTACAAGGAGCTCGAGTCGCAGACCGCCTTCATCCTGGGAGACGCGGTGTTCATGCGCAACTGGCCGTTCGTGTACGGAACCGTTCTCGGGGGCAAGGAGACCGGCTCCGAGATCAAGCCCGGTCAGGTCGGCATCGCTCCCATCCCGACGCTCGAGGAGGGCGGCGAGAGCTTCAGCGGTCAGGGCGGTTGGAACTTCTTCATCAATGCCCAGACCGAGAAGGCCGACGACTGCTTCAAGTTCATCGAGTGGATGATCCAACCCGAGATACAGAAGGAGTTCGCCGTCAACGCGTCGTTCCTGCCACCGCGAGCGAGCCTGTACGAGGATAAGCAGTTGCTCAAGGACCAGCCCGTGATCGAGCTCGCTAAGGACATCGTGACGCGGACCAAGCCGCGACCTCGCCATCCCTTCTACTCGGACATGTCGTTGGTGATGGCCGAGCAATTCAACGAGGTGGTGAAGCTCAACACCAGCCCTCAGAGCGCGGTCAGCGCGATTCAAACCGAACTCGAGCGGCTTGCGAGCATCGGAACCGAAGTCTACGACCTGGCCTAGGAGGCGAGCATGGGAGTTGCGACCGAACGCCTGAGTGGTCCCCAACAGGGTGGCCGCGCTCGCAACGCTTTGGGCTCGGTCCGGCGCGAGTTCGGCGATCCGGAGAAGCGCACCGCCTACTGGATGATCCTTCCGACGGTGTTGATCGTTGCGCTGATCGCGGCCTGGCCGATCATCTACGCGGTGTTCCTGAGTTTCCAGCGCATCCTCCCGAGCATTACGGAGTGGGCCGGGATCAACAACTACGTCGTCATGTTCGGCGACTCGACCTTTTGGACCGCGTTACTGAATACCGGCGTGTTCACAGTGGTGAGCGTGCTCTTCGAGTTCACCATCGGGCTCGCGATCGCCCTGGCACTGAACCGACCGTTTCGCGGTCAGGGAGCGGCTCGCGCCATCGCCATCATTCCGTGGGCCTTCCCAACGGTCGTTTCGGGTGCGATGTGGCGGCTGTTCTATCAAGACGAGGTCGGCATCTTCGCCTTCTTCGCGCAAGCCCTTGGCTACAACGGCGTCATTCTCGCCAACGACCTCAGCGTGCTGCTTGGAGCCATCATCTCGGACGTGTGGAAGACGACCCCGTTCGTGGCGCTGCTGCTGCTTGCGGGACTTCAGACCATCCCGGGCGACGTGTACGAGGCGGCCCGCGTCGATGGGGCGACAAAATGGCAGCAGTTCACGAGGGTCACGCTGCCGCTCCTGAAGCCGGCCATCCTGGTGGCGCTGTTGTTTCGAACGCTGGACGCGTGGCGGGTCTACGACCTCTTCTGGTCGATGAGCGACCGCCAGCTCGAATCGCTGTCGACCTACGTGTTCAAGTTCGTGAGGGTGAGCCAGGCGGACTTCTCAATCGGAAATGCTGCGGCGGTGTTCGTGTTCGTCAGCTCGATTGCCATCGCGTTCGTGTTCGTCAAGGTTCTCGGCGCCCGGCAGGAGACGTAGATGGAAAGCAAGCAGAGTGTGCTCGGACGGATCGGCTTCTACCTCGGTGTACTGCTCTTCATGGTGTTCACGCTATTTCCGCTGTACTGGGTATTTCGGATGAGCGCGGTTCCCTCAGAAGAGTTGTTCAAGACGCCCGGCCTGGGCACGGTGTTCTCGATACCGTTCGACTTCACCGGCAAGTGCGATCTCTTCGGGCTGAAATTCTCCTGCCCGATCTCTTACGAAACCGTGCTCGCGGACCAGCTCTACAAGGATGGATTGCTAAACAGCCTGATCATCGCCAGCATCACGACGTTCATCTGTCTGGTGGTTGGGTCGGTGGCCGCTTACGCGCTCGCCCGACTCGAGTTCTTCGCGCGCAAACCGGTGCTGTCGCTCGTTCTCGCAATCAGCTTCTTTCCTGCGGTGGCGATCATCGCCCCGCTGTTCATTCAGTTCCAGAACTTCGGAATCCTCAACACCTACTGGGCGGCGATCATCCCCGATGTGATGTTCGCGCTGCCGCTGACCGTCTACCTGTTGGTCGCGTACTTCAGGCAACTGCCCGCCGATCTCGAGGAGGCCGCCAAGGTCGACGGCGCCAACGTGTGGCAGACGTTCTACAAGGTGACGGTGCCCCTCTCCGCCCCCGGTGTGGTCACGACCGGCGTGCTGACGTTCATCTTTGCGTGGAACGAATTTCTGTTCGCGAACACGTTCCTGCTCGAGCCCAAGGTGCAACCGGCGACGGTGATCATTCCGCAGTTCGCCTCGATCTATACGACGGACTACGGAGCGCAGGCCGCCGCCTCGCTGCTGATGACGATCCGCTGGTGATCATGGTGCTGTTCTTCCAGCGTCGGATCGTCTCCGGGCTGACCGCGGGGGCGGTCAAGTAGCGCCCTACTCCGTTACTTCGAGCGTTCCCTTCATCTGGTCGGGGTGGTACTCGCAGATGAAATCGTAGGTTCCGGGCTCGACTCCACTGGTGTCGATCGTCACCGAGTCGCCGGCGTCGACGTCCTCGTCCAGGCCGGCGTCCTCGGCGGTGATGTTGTGCTCGGCCTCGCCCTCGTTGGTGAGCTCGATGCCGTCTCCGGCGGCAATCGTCACGGTCTCGGGGTCGAAGGCGAAGTCCGACGCGGTGATGGTCGTGGCAGCACCGCCACCTCCGCCACCTCCGGTGTCCTCCGTCCCGCCCTCGTCACCGCCGCAGGCGGCGAGCAACACGGCCGCCACGCCCACCGCAATCAGCATTCGTCTGATGTGCATCTGGTCTCCTCTCAATTGACTCTCACGCTTCCTTTCATCTCGGGGTGGATGGCGCAGCGGTACGCGTAGAGACCGGGGTTCTTGAACCTCACCGAGAAGGAGTCGCCCGACTCCAGGGTGTCGGAGCCGAACTCCCCGTCCACCGCGGTAACGGTGTGCCCGGTGGGATCCTCGTTCGACCAGGTGACCTCGGAGCCGGTGGGAACGCGGGCGCGGGTGGGGGAGAAGGCGAAATCGACGATGCTGATGCGATCCGGTGCTCCGCTCGTGACCTTCTTGAGCGGAGCGTCCCCTCGCACCTCGAGCAAGCCCTCCATGCCCATGTCGTCGTGACCATCGACGAGGCATTCGATCTTGTAGATGCCGGGGGGAAGCTCCATGACGAGGTTCGTGGACTCACCCGGCCCGATCAGCTCGGTTTCGGCCTTGAACAGATCTCCCGAGCCATGCCCGCTGTTGTCACCATCGAGCTCGATCTCGAAGCCGTGGTTCATCGTCCCGCGGTTGTCGAGCACGAAGTTCACCCAGCCGGGCCGGATCGCTGAGGCCTCGGGCGTAAGGGCCCATTCGCCGAGCCCGATCTTCAGACCACCGCGCCGCGGGTCCACCCGCTTGGGCTTCTCGACCTTGCCGGTGGCCTGGACCCTCTGAGGCTGGGTTTCGGGCTCGGAACGCGACGGGCTCGACGTCGATGAGCCGCCTGCGCAGGCTCCCAGCAGCGCAGCCAACGCGAGCGCGCCGATAGCAGCAGCGAGCGTCTTCTTGGGTCTTCCGCCGCCATACATATGACACCTAACGGCGAGAGAGCCGGCGCGTTACGCCCCCAGGCAGGAAAGCGGTGCCCGACGGTCAACCCTCTCTCCAGGGACGGTGCAGCTAAGAGGAGGCGGGCGTGATCAGGGCACTGCTGAGGGGCAACACTCACGCTGCGATCGCGTTGCCGGCGATTGTTGGGCTGTTGACTTTGGGGTTGCTGCACGGCTACGACGGCTCCGATACGGAGCCCCGGGCCACGGCAGCGAAGTGCCCGCCCGGGTTCCAGCCCTGGGACCAAGAGCGTTCCGTAGAGCGTGAGCTCAATGCGCCCGACCTGAGCGACGACTTCGAGAGGCTGCTGGCCGAGATGGACTCTGAGATGCCCTCGTCGGGGGTCTGCCTGTCGAACAAGCACCCGGAGGAATTTGCGGAGATCGAGGCGATGCTGGGACAGCGCGTTTCGCGCGCCGCGGCCCCGTTCAACTCGGTCGCTCCCGGCGCCTTCCAGAATGCCGTTACGCAGACCGCCGCGCTCGAAGCCGTCTCTCCCCGCGTCGCCGGCGCAGGCGGGACCTGGCGGCCCCTCGGGAGGGGACCGCTGATCTCCGACGACCCTCGCTACGACGAGGTAAACGGCCTCGGCCTCTCGCGCCTCGCCGGCCGCATCGACAGCCTCGACTACGACGAAAAGCGCGACCGCCTGTTCGCCACCATCGGCACTGGGGGTCTGTGGATGTCCGAGGATCGCGGCCAGACCTGGTCTTCGATCGGCGACACTCTCCCGACTCAAACCAACGGCGCGGTGTCGTGGTCCGACGCGCGCGGAGGCACGCTCGTGCTGGTCAGCGGTGAGCCGCTCATGGGCGGCAACACCTACACCGGACTAGGTGCGTACTGGTCCAACGACCTGGGCGGGAGCTGGCACCGGGCGAAGGGTGTTCCGGGCCAGGCGCTCGGATTCCAGGTTGCAGTGGATCCCACCGATCAGTCCAAGATCTACGTGGCGAGCTCGATGGGATTGTTCAGGTCGAACGACGCGGGCCGCAGCTTCAGGAACGTGAATCTGCCCACGGGCGAATGCGCCGGCAAGACCGGCTACGGTCGGTGCCAGTTCGCAAACTTTGTAACCGACGTGGTGATTCAGGCCCCCGGGGGTGTAACCGACGAGGATGGCGGCGTGGTGCTCGCGGCGGTCGGCTATCGCGCCGGCCTGGCCGAGTTCCCCAACGGCGAGATTCACTCGACCCACAACGGTCTCTTCCGTTCGAGGAACGGAGCGCGGGGCAGCTTCGAGAAGCTTGATGTGTCGGGCGACGGCGTAACCCCTGTGGGCTTCGCTCCGCAGCAGAACATCGGGCGCGTCGAGCTCGGCGAGGCGCTCGGTGAGGAGCAGGACCACAATTACGTCTATGCCATCGTCGAGGACGCGGAACTGTTCAACGGCGGCGTCCCCTCGATCGACGTACCCGACGATCCCGGAGCAGACGACCAGGCTCTTTACAACACCTCTTTCAACGGGATCTACGTCTCGGCCGACTTCGGCGATAGCTGGACTCGGATGGCCGACACCGCGGAGGTCGCAGAGAACCCCACGACCCATTCCGGCCTCGCGGTCACCGGCCAGGCGACTCTCTTCGCTCCGGGCGTGCAGGCTTGGTACAACATGTGGATCAAACCCGATCCCACGCGTCAGACCGAGGAGGGCGTGCCGACCAGGTTGACCTTCGGGCTCGAGGAGGTGTGGGCGAATCGCTGCGAGGGCCCACAGAACGCCCCCGAGCAGGCGCCCTGCGACGCCGGCGAGGCGGGAGACTTCGAGGTCATCGGCCCCTACTTCGGGAACGAGGCGTGTCTTCTGCTCGACACCGGAACCCCAACCTGTCCGACGGCCGAGGATGGAGTGAACCCCGAAACCACCACTCACCCCGACCAACACGACGCGATCTACATTCCGGGCGGCGACGGGGGAGTGTCGCTGGTGGTCGGCAACGACGGCGGGGCCTACGTGCAGACGGTGGGCGCGGACGAGCCGTTCACCGCCCACCAATGGGGCAAGGGCGATAACGACGGGTTCCACACGTTGCTGCCCTATGACGCCGAGGTCGCCAAAGATGGAACGGTCTGGTACGGGCTGCAGGACAACGGCTCGGGCAAGATCACGCCGCGGAAGGAGCGTCAGCTCATGACCTTCGGCGGCGACGGGTTCTTCGTGGCCGTGGAGCCGAACAACTCCGACGTCGCCTACTCCGAGACCCCGTTTGCCGACATGCGGGTGACCGACGATGGGGGCAAGACTTGGAGCGGCATCGCTCCTCCGGTCACGAACTCGATGTTCTCGAATCCGTTCGTGATGGATCCCGACGACCCCGATCACATCGCGACCGCCGGCAACGAGGTCGTGGAGACGCTTGCCGGCGAAGACACTCGGAGCGAGGGCTGCGGCGATACGGGCGACCCGACGGGCGAGTGCGACTGGAAGCAGGTCTTCGATCTCGGCAATGCCGACTCCGAGGGTGCGCCGCCGAACTCGATGTCGGCGATCGACGTTGACGGGGACGCGGCCTACGTCGGGTACTGCGGCGTGTGCGACATCTTGAATCGTGATCCCAAGACAGAGCCGTTCATGAACGGGCTGGCCACCAACGTCGGTGGCAACCGTTCGCCGAAGAAAGGAACACCGCGCGGCTGGCACCACGTGTCCGCAAAGGGACTGCCGAATCGGTACATCACTTCGATTGCGATCGACCCCAGGAACCGCAAGGTCGTCTACGTGAGCCTGGGCGGTTATGCCAACCGCGAGTGGGTGCCGCCCGGCTCCTACCTCGACCAGAACTCGCAGCTCGGCGAAGGGCACGTTTTCAAGTCGACCAACGCCGGTAAGTCGTTCGAGGACGTGTCGGCCAACCTGCCGAACGTTTCGGCAAACTGGGTCGAGATCCACAAGCGGCAGCTCGTGGTCGGCACCGACACGGGCGCGTTCGTGTCGAAGGACCTCGAGGGCTCCCGCTGGGCGGTGCTGGGAGACGACCTCCCCTCCGCTCCGGTGGTAACCGTGCGCAACCACCCTGGGGATCGATCCAAGATCATCGTGGCGACCTTCGGGCGCGGAGTGTACGCGTACCGCTTCCCCAATTAGCCGCGAGGGCCGCCGGTGTCCTAGAAGTCGAAGAAGGGCTCGGCTTTGCCTTGCTCGGCGAGCTTCTTGAGCCGAGGCAGGATCTGGGCCCAGGAGTAGGCGATGAAGGGAAATGAGTCCTCCGTGGTCTTCCATCCGGAGTGCTCGAACAGCGCGCTGCGGCTTCCCTCGCCGTCGGTCTGGATGTCGAACGAGATGTCGGTGCCGATCCACTCGGGGGGCCCCGAGAGGCAGCGCCACACGACGCGCTCGTTCGGCGATTCCTCGGTCACTTCGAAGTCGAAGGTGATAGGAGCGTCGGGAAACGCAACCTTCATGGTCGAGCCTGCGCCCCCCGGACCCTCGGTGTGGTTGCTCCACCAGCCGTTCACGCCCTCGGTGGTGGTCAGCGCCTTGTAGATGCACCCCGCGTCGGCCTCCGTGGGCACGCGCAACAGGATGCTCGCCATGTTTCGCTCCCTTCGGTTGTTTCGGTTATTTCAATTAAGTAAGAACTTAACTATAATCAAGCCCATGGATGCCTTGCAAGTGGTGGCCGAGCCTCGTCGCCGCGAGATCCTGAGAGTCGTTTGGGACCGGGAGCTGAGCGCCGGCGAGATCGCCGGACGCTTCGACGTGAGCTTTCCCGCGGTGTCGCAACACCTCGGCGTGCTCCGAGCGGCCGGCTTCGTCTCCGTGCGACGCGCCGGCAAGCAGCGCTACTACCGAGCGGACCGCAAGGCGCTCGGCCCCCTGAGGCCCGCGCTCGAGAAGATGTGGTCCGATTCCCTCGACCGCCTCGTCACCTTGATCGAAGAGGAGAAGCGATGACGGATCCCCACGACCTCGTCGTTGAACGCCGGGTGTCGGTGCCGCCGGCGACCGTATTCGCTTACTTCACCGATGCCGAGAGGTGGATGCGATGGCAGGGCACGGCCGCCGAGATCGACTTGCGGCCCGGCGGCATCTGGCGCGTCAACGTCACCGGCGAGGCCTACGCGTCCGGCCTGGTCAAAGAGGTCGTCACCAACGAGCGCATCGTCTTCACCTGGGGGTGGGAGCACGAGGAAATGCCGGTAGCGCCGGGCTCTACTACGGTGGTCATCGATCTATTTCCCGACGGCGACGGGACCTTGATCCGCCTGACGCACTCCGATCTGCCTCCGGAGGAGATCGAGATCCACCGCCAAGGTTGGGAGAACTACGCAACTCGGCTCGCCGCGGTTGCAGAGGGAAGGGATCCCGGCGACGATCCCCTTACAGGCGGAGCCGAGGGGGACGCCGATGGCCATTGATGTAAAGGTCGAGACCGAGATCGAGCGCGGACCGGCGGACGTCGCGGCGTTCGCAATGGAGGCGGAGAACGACCCGGACTGGATCGGCGGCATCTCGACGGCGCGCCGGCTCACACCACCGCCGACCGCAGTCGGCACGCGGGTGGAGCGAGTCGCTACCTTCTTGGGACGCCGGATCGAATACGTAATGGACGTCGTCGAGCTCGTTCCGCACGAGCGCATCGTCCTGAAGTCGGTCAAGGCGCCGTTTCCCATGCGCGTCACCTATGAGTTCGTTCCCCGCGGTGTCAACACGCTCGCAAGCGTGCGCGTCGAGGGCGAGCCGGCCGGCTTCTACAAGGTTGCCGGCGGTCTGATGGCACCCGCGGTGAAGAGGAACCTCAACGGCGATCTGAAGCGGCTCAAGGCGATCGTCGAATCCGGCGATTAGGCGGATTTCACCGCCGCGCGGATTATCTGAAGTCCTTCATGGATGCGCTGCGGATGGGATCGGTGGGACAGGATGCAAATTCGAAGGTAGCGATGCCCCCGGAACTCCGCGGACGAGAGCCACATTCGCCCCGACGAGTTGATTCGGTCGAGCAAAGCCTCCGCGTCGTGGTCCGTACCCCGGGGGCGGAAGGCGACCAGCGAAAGTTCCGGAGCCCAAGGAACGTCAAGCTCGGGGATCGCTCGCAGCTCCTCATAAACGATTCCGGCGAGATCCAGCTTCTCATCCAGGGCTTGGACGAATGTATCGGTCCCGTGGAGGTGCAACGGCAACCAAAGCCGCAGACCACGGAAATCGCGCGTCAACTCCGGCGAGAACGATGAGAAGTCGGGGAGGCCCGGGTCCTCTGAGGTGGCGGGCAGGTAATGAGCCCGGAGCTCGTGGGCGCGGCGAAGCGTCTCGGCATCCTTGACCAGGAGACAGCCGGTTCCATACGGCAGGAACAGGCCCTTGTGCGGATCGAGGGTGATCGAGTCGGCCCTCTCGATACCTCGCAGCCGGTGCCGTCCGCGTTCCGTCAGCTGGAAGAACCCACCGTAGGCGCCATCGACATGGAGCCATAACCCCTCTCGAGCGGCGAGCTCGGCGATGCTCTCCAGCGGATCGATGGCCCCCGTGTTGATGGTCCCCGCGCTCGCCACCAACATGAAGGGACTGAGGCCGCGCGCGCGATCGTCGTCGATCGCGCTCCGTAGGGCTTCGAGGTTCATACGGAGGTTCTGGTCCGTGTCTATGACGCACACGGCGCTTTCCGGCAGTCCCGCGATCCGAGCCGACTTGGTTATGGAGTGGTGAACCTCGTCGGAGACATACATCCTTCCGTTCAAGAAGTTCTCGCCCAGCATGTTCGTGCGTGCGGCCACGATGGCGGAGAGGTTCGACATGGACCCGCCCGGGGTTAGAACCCCCTGCGATGAGTCTGGAAGATCGAAGAGATCACAGAGCCATCGCAGAATGCCGGCCTCCATCTGAACGAGGGCCGGAGCCGGTGCGGAAATCCCCGTGTATCGATTGATCACGCAGGCGATGAAGTCCGCCAGCGCGGACGCGTAGAGCCCTCCGCCGGGGATGTAACCGACGAACCCCGGGTTGGCCGGGTCGAATCCCTTCCCGGCCGCGGTCTCGATCGTGTCGAGTAGCGACGAGAATGCCGAGGACTCCGAGCCAGGAGGACGAGCCAGAGAGGCGAGCAGGGGTTCGAGGGACGAGTAGTCGGAGGTCCGAGCCTCGTAGCGCTCTTCGATGAACCTGGTAGCGAGCTGGAGGGCCTCGTCACCCATCGCCCGCATCTCCTCGAGAGAGGGGTCGAATGGAGAGCGTCCGTCCGAGATCATTAACGGATCCTACGCATCCGATCGTCGGCTCAGCGACGCCTAACCCATGGCTCTAGCGCCGGCCCGTAGGCCTCCTCCAAGGCGGCTACGTCGATCTTGCCCATCTGCAGCATCGCCTTCATGACGCGATTCGCTTTGTCGGCATCCTCGTCCTGCAGCATCTCCTCGAGGATTGTGGGAATGATCTGCCACGACAGACCGTACTTGTCCTTGAGCCAGCCACACGGGCCTTCTTCTCCTCCGTCTGAGGAGAGCTTGTTCCACAAGTAGTCGACCTCTTCCTGGCCCTCGCAATTGACCAGCAACGAGATGGCCTCGGTGAACTTGAACTCGGGGCCGCCATTCAGGGCCGTGATCGTCTGCCCTTCGAGCTCGAACGTCACGGTCATCACCATTCCCGCGGGGCGGGGGCCCGCTTCGCCGTAGTGCGAGACGTTCAGGATCTTGGCGTTCTCGAATACGGAGGTATAGAGATTGGCCGCATCCTCCGCCTCGGTGTCGAACCACAGGTGCGGGACGATCTTCTGCATGGTGGCCATACCGCTCTCCTCTCCCGGCTGATTTCCTGTCGAAGGTTAGACGGGGCGGCGAGGAAAAACTCATCGTGTCGAGCACAAGCGAACCCGATGACTCAGGAACGCCGGCACCTCATGGACGTCCTCTCCAGGGCGACACGAGCTCCTCGGCGCGCTCCACGAGCTCCGTGACGCGCGCTGCCCATGCAGGGTCGAAGATCGGCACTCGGCGGGCCGCGGCCTTGACGAGCCAGACCGCTTCCCACGTGCGGGCTCGCGCGAGGCGTTCGGGGGCGCCGGCCGGCGCATACCCTTCAAGGAATCGCCGGCGCGCCTCGTCCGGGTCCCACCGTCGCACGAGGGCGAGGTCCCACCACGCGAGGTCGGCAAGCAGCTTGCCCACATCGAGTGCCGGATCCGAGATGGAGCAGCTGTCGAAGTCGATAAGCGTCAACCCTCGTCTCTGCACGAAGAGGTGATCCAGCTTGAAGTCGCGGTGCACCAGAGTGGGTGGTTCACCGGGGATCTCGTGATAGAGGCCCGCCGCGCGCTCCAGCACCGAGCGGGCCCTGGCGCCTACCTCGGGAAGCAGCGCGTCGATGTGCTCGCAGGCGCGCTTCGTGGCCCGAAGCTCCGCGTCGAGGTCGTGGCGCTCGGCTCCGGGCTCGGCCGAGGGCGCGTCGTGCAGGGCCCGTAGCATGACTCCGGCGCGCCATAGCAGGGTCTCAGAAGCCGTCGAGCGCCCGATCCCTCGTGACAGGGGAGACCCTCCGACCGCGCTCGACAAAAGCGCTTTCTCCTCATCCAGGTAGGCAATCGGAGTGACCGCGCGCAGGCCGTGCCCGGCGTCCGCCAGCCGGAGCGCGGCGCGCCGCGTGAGCGCGAAGGCACGTCGACCGAGGTCGTCTGCGTACAGCTTCGCGAAGACGTCGGGGTGGGCTCCCGGGCTCGTAGGGAAGCTGAAGCGAAGGACCTGTCGCTGCCGGGGGCGGTAGCGGACTGTCGTCACCGACGGCAGCGTCTCGTCGGCTCCCGGGACGACCGAGGCGGCGTAGCTCGGGTCGCTCAGCCGCACGAGCTGAGGGAAACACTCATCGAGTGGCCACACCTCGATCCTCATGCCCCACTCGGGCACCTCCCCCCGCAGCGACGAGAAAGGGGCGGCGACTCCCCTTCGGATCGCCTCCGCCTCCGTCTCCGTAGCGGCCGTCTCGTCGCTCGTGACTCGTGGACTCGAGCCGTCGATGCGCTCCCAAGTAACCGCGACCGCCCGGATGGCGGGGGACGCTTCGTCATCGTTGCGCAACGAGACGTCGTAGTAGGCGGACAGCTTGCGTCCGGGCTTCAGCTTGGCCCGGCGAAGCCGGCACGTCCCCAGAGCCCATCCCTGCTGCAGCCGCCTCCCCAGCTCTCGGCGCAGCATCCGGCGGGCGCCGGGGCTGCTCAGCGCCCAGCGCGCTTCGGCGAGGCCCGCGGTGGCGCCCAGAGCACCGTTCGATCGAGCCCATCCCCCCTCGAGCGGGCTCAAGCCACGAGCTCGGTGAGACTGTGTTTCGCGTATAGATGGGTGAGAAGCTGCATGCAGTGCTGAAGGCGCTCGGGCCTGTCTTTCGTCCAGCAGTTGACGATGCGGCTGAAGACCTCGAGCGCGTGCCAAAGATCGACCCGCTCGCGCGAGAACTGGACCGCGGTCGCGCCCTCGTATGCCTCGAGGAACGCGCTCGAGAGCTCGTCCATCACCAGAAGATGGTCGCTGCGCAGGGGCTCGCCCTGCGTCGGGCGCCCGTCGCGTTCCTGCAGCGCCCGCAAGCTCAGGTCTCTGAGAACGGACAGGAACAGCGAAAGGTCCAGAGCCGGCTCGGCCTGGGAGAAGCTGTCGAAGTCGATGAAGCCGATGTCGCGCCCGTGGATGAGGACCTGAGCGGGCCGGAAGCTGCGATGTGAGGGCACGACGGGATCGGCCGGGCACGCTGCGGCGATGCTCTCGAGACGGGACAACAGTGGCTCGGCAGCATCCGCGAGGTCGCCGGCATAGTCGGCCAGCCGCGCGACACGCCCTCGGACCTCGGCCATCTCTGCCTCGAACGTCTCGGTCTTGCCCACGGTGACCCCGCAGCCGTGGAGATCAGCGAGCCCCCGTCCCGTCTTCTCGAGGTAGCCGACCAGCTTGTGGAGCTCCTCGGAGGTGTTGGCTCGCAGAGACACGCGCAGCTGGTTCTTGAGCGTCATCTCCTCCTTGATCGGGCCCTGCAGGACGACGTTGGCCTCGGGAAGGAAGCCCAGCGGCTCGGCGACCGTCACGTTGGGGCTGTCTCTCAGCGGAGAGTCCCACAAGGCCCTCATGCTCTCATCGGCGTTGCGGCCCTTGATCCCGTGGTGCGTCTTCGCCACGACGGGGTTGGGCCAGCTCCGACTGCCGGCTTCGGCCGGATAGTCGAGGTCGTAGAGGACCGTGCAGCGCCGCCCCGGCTTGTAGCGCATCACCCGAGGCGTGCAGCCCTCGATACGGAGGTCGGCATAGGCGGGCGACGACTGCCTGATGCCCCGCTCCAGCAGCACGAGCGCGGCCCCCGGATCGGTGAGCGCGGGCAGCGATTCGAGGGCCGCGTCCGCCGGCAGGAGGCGGAACTCGAGGCGAAGCTCGGGCGCGTAACAACTCCATCCCTCGCTTGCGAACGCCTCGTCATTGGAGCCTGAGGCCGGCGTGCGCTCGACGTCACCGTGGAAGTGCAGCAGCCCCATCAGCTTGACTGTCCGGACCTCTGCGCCCTCTTCGATCCTTACGGCGTACTGACCGGCCCAGGCCCCGTCGCGCAGGCGGACGCGCAGGACCTCGCACTCACACAACTCCTGACGCCCGTCGCGCATCTCGGGAACCCAGCGCACTAGCGCCTGGGCCACCCGCTCGGAGTCCTTCAAGGCCGCCAGCCAGTCCGGGAGCTCCGCGAACTTCCTCAGGCCCTCGGCCACGTCCCTGCCCCAGGTGTCCTCCAACCGTCCAACAACTTGAACCATGTCCATCACTCCTCCAATAGGGTCATTACGTGTGCCAGTCGTGCAATCTTCGACTTCTGCCAGCTGTGGACGCCGAGGCGCACCAGGCTCACGACCTCGTAGGCGTCGGCTCGCGCCCGGAGGCGTCCCGCGTCCGCAGTCGCCTCGCCTGAGGCGGCCACGTAGGCGCGCACGAACCGTCGTCCGAGGTCGTCGGCGACGCTTCTGCCATCAGACGGGTCCGCCGCGGCCTTGAGGACTGCCAGGCGCAGGTAGGCGAGAAAGTGCCCGACGTCGAGCGCCGGCTCGGCCACACATACGGTGTCGAAGTCGAGCACGCCCCGGCGAACGCCGTCGGAGATGATCTGCGTATGGCTGAAGTCGCCGTGCGCGAAACCGAGCGGCAGTGGGGGGGAGGACCCGAGCTGCGTCTCCGCCTCGGCCCGAGACTCCTCGAGACGCCTCCCCAGAGCGGGGGCGATGCGGCGCAGAGCCGCCACCTGCCGGCCCACGCCGGCTAGCTCGGCAGGGGCGTCCCGGCGCGGTCCGGCGTCGAACCCGCACTCGTGCAGACGCGCCAGCAGTAGGGCCGAGGACTCGATCGCCGCCTCCGGTCCCGTCTCTCGAGCGTCGTTCGAGCCTCGGGCGCGCGCCTTCAGTAGCGCGCCTAGCTCCGGGCGACCTGGGATGGCTTCGAGGAGTAGGAGTCGCATGCCGGCGACGTATCCGAGCGAGCGCGGCAACCTGAACCCGGCTTGGGTTGCCGGCGCCACGAGCGCACCAAGCGCGGCGTGACCCAGCTCCCCGCGCCCGTCGGCGGCCACCTTTCCGTACACCACGATCCGCTCCCGCCGCCCGTCCGCGTCGACGGTGTCCGCGTCGTAGCGGAGCACGCAGCGGTGCCGGCGCCCGTAGTGACCGAGCACCACGGTGCAGGAACGAACGTCTCGTCCCAGGGCCCGGCCCAGTACCGGAGCGACGAGACGTGCGTCGGCGGCGTCGACGAGCGCGGGCAGGCCGCCGTCGATCGGCCACACCGACAGGGCCATGTGCGGTCCCTGGAGCGAAGCGATCGTCCGGGTGAACGGGGCCAGAGCCGGGTGGCCGCCCGCGCGGCGAGCGAGCGGTTCGAGATGTACTCGCATGTAGTCCTCGGCGGCGGTTTGGTTGGCCAGGAGGCACCCGTTCACGACCGCGCTGTGGGCTGCGCCCGACGGATCGGCAATCGTGATGTCGTAGCGAAGGAGGAAGCAGTGACCCGGCAGGTACGTCGCGTGCCCCGGCTCGCAGGAGGTGACCGAGAGGCCGGACGACGACCCGCCGAGGAGGGCATCTTCGAGTTGCCGAGACATGTGAGTCGCGTCCAATGCCGACCGGATCCCTGGAAGCTCGTCTGCAACCGCCTGGAGCTGTGCAGGATCGCATAGCTCGAGGGGAGCGAGCCCGGTTAGCGAACCGGCGTGCCCAGCCATTCCATCCTCTCGCGCAGCACGGCGATGATGTGGCCCGTGCGCGCCGCCTTGAGCTGATGCCAGCTGTGCAGCGCCATGCGGACGAGGCTCGCGGCTTCGTAGGCCGCGGCGCGAGCAACCACGCGGTCGCCGGCGTCCGATCTTCCCTCGAGCATGTAAGCGCCGAGGAACCGCTCGCTGAGCACGTCGCCGATCGACGCCTCGATGGAGGCGTCCGGTCCACCGCCCGACTTCGAGGCCGCCTTACGGCACGCGACGCGCAGATAGGCGCAGAACTGCCCGAGGTCCAGCGCCGGCTCGGCGAGACACATCGTGTCGAAGTCGAGAAGGCCTCTGCCTACGAAATCGTCGAAGACAACCTGC
>JBOGWU010000263.1:0-22564 GCA_050693935.1 Actinomycetota bacterium
CGCGCTCAGGTAGAAGGGGTTGCCGCCGGTGGCCTCGAAACAGGCGGCGCAGAAGCGCTCGCTAGCTTGTGGGAAGACGGCGCGAACCAAGCCCTCACTTGCGTCCGCGCTAAGCGCACCGATCTGCAGACGCCGGCAGCCGGGTTGCTGGCGCAGTTCGTTCACCGAAGCCATGAGTTCGGGCTCGTAGGTTCGAGTTGCGACCACGACGGCTACCGAAAGGTCCTCGAGGCGCGCCGCCAGGTAGGAAAGAAAGCGCATCGATGCCGCGTCGACCCATCGGCCGTCGTCGATCAGGATGGCGACCGGGGCCCGCTCGGACAAGTTCGCGGTCAACCAGAAGAGCCCCTCGAACAGGGAAACGCTGTCCGGTGGCGCTTCGGAGACCTGGTCGAGGAACGAAGCGGCCAGGGCGGCCGAGCCGACAAGAAGAGTGCTCCGCTCTGCCTCGTCGAGGCCTCGCAGGAAGGTCCTGAAAAGTCCTTCAACCATCACCAAGGGGACCTCGCGCTCGCGCTCCTTGCCCCGCCCCGTCAGGATGGTGAAGCGCCGCGCCGCGGCCGCGGCACCGATCTCATCCAGCAGTGAGGTCTTTCCCACCCCGGCCGCACCCTCGACCATGACCAAGCTCCCCCGCCCGGCCTCGGCGAGAGTCAGCGACTCGTGCAGAACCTCGAGCGCGTCCTCACGCTCGAGCAACGGCTTGCGGTCCGGCATCGCATCAGCTCCTCGTATTAGGTTTTCGACGTGAGGGGCTCCTTAATCCCCCTATACTGCGCGACGAGAAAGTTGACCGCTCGGTCAAGTGGGCGGGGAATCAGCGAGGAGGCTGCTGCGGTGCTCGAGAAGTTCGCCATGACGATCATCATCCTGATCACCCTGGCGCTGTTCTCGAAGCGAGTGGGCGACCTCGTCGGACTCCTGAAGCTCGGGCGGGCCGACGACCGCAAACCAAAAGATCTTGGGCGCAAGCTCAGAGACCAGCTCGTCGTCGTGTTCGGACAACGCAAGCTCCTCCAGTGGACTATCCCGGGCATCGAGCACTTCTTCATCTTCTGGGGCTTCGTCATCCTGTTCACCACGATCGTCGAAGCGTTCGGAGCCTTGTACCAGGACGGTTTTCACCTGCCCATCATCGGGAGGTGGGGCCCGCTCGGCGCGATTCAGGACTTCTTCATCATTGCGGTCCTGGGTGGCGTCGCTACGGGGCTGATCATCCGCTTTCTCCAGCGTCCGGGCCGATACAAGGGTTCGCACACCAGTGAAGCCACCTACATCCTGTACGCCATCGGATCGATCATGGTCACGATCCTGCTCGGACGCGCGGCTCAGATAACCCTCGGTCATTTTCCCTACGACACCGTCTGGACGCCCGTCTCCTATGCCGCGTCGCAAATGCTGTCTGGGTTCTCAACCGAGGTAGTCGACGCGCTCGACACCATTTTCCTATGGTGGCACTCGTTGATCATCCTGGGCTTCCTGGTCTACATCACCTACTCGAAGCATCTCCACATCATCACGGCTGGCTTCAACGTCCTGTTCACCTCCGAGCGCCCCAAGGGCGCGCTGACGCCGATGAACATCGACCTCGAGGAGATGAGCGAAGACGACACCTTCGGCGCGAACGTCGTCACCGATCTGTCGTGGAAGCAAATGCTCGACGGGATGACGTGCACGGAGTGCGGTCGTTGCCAGAGTCAATGCCCCGCGTGGAACACCGGCAAGCCGCTCAGCCCCAAGCTCGTGATCATGGATCTGCGCGATCAGCTCTTCGAGACGGGGCCGCGCTTACTGGACGCGAAGCGGGCGAGCGAGGAGGAACTTCGGACCGCGGTGGGCACGCTCCCGCCTCTCAATCCTCAGGTAATAGAGGACGAGGTCATCTGGGACTGCACGACCTGCGGCGCGTGCGTTCAGGCGTGTCCGGTCAACATCGAGCACATCGACGTCATCGTCGACATGCGGCGCAACCTGGTGATGAGCGAGTCGCGTTTTCCGCGCGAGATGCAGGGCGCGTTGCAGAACCTCGAGACCACGGGCAACCCTTGGGGGCAACCGCCTCAGGCGCGCAAGGAGTGGATGCGCGGAACCTCCAAGCAGGAGCCGCTCGAGATCCCGCTTATCTCCGACAATCCCGATGCCGACGTTCTGCTGTGGGTGGGCTGTGCCGGTGCCTTCGATGATCGCAACAAGCGCGTGATCTACGACCTCGGCAAGCTGCTCCAGTTGGCGGACGTGAACTTCGCGGTCCTGGGTGGTGAGGAGTCGTGCACCGGCGATCCCGCCCGGCGAATGGGGGCCGAGTACATCTACCAGATGCTCGCCGAGCAGAACATCGAGGTGCTCAAGGGCTACGGCGTTCGCAAGATCCTCACCGCTTGTCCTCACTGCTTCAACACGCTCTTCAACGAGTACCCACAGCTCGGCGGTCGCTTCGAGGTCGTACATCACACCGAGTACCTGAACGAGCTGGTCAAGGAGGGCCGGCTCAAGCCGGCCCACGACATGGCCAAGACCATCACGTATCACGACCCTTGTTACAACGCGCGTCACAACGACGTGTGGAAGGGAGCACGCGAAGTGATCGAGTCGATCCCGATGGCCTCATACAAGGAGATGCACCGGCACGGACACGGGACCTTCTGCTGCGGCGCCGGAGGGGGCCGCATGTGGATGGAGGAGCGCATGGGCAAGAAGATGAACATGGAGCGCACCGACGAGGCGTTGGCCTCCGCGTCGGACACGCTTGCCGTCGGTTGCCCCTACTGCAACATCATGCTCACCGACGGGGTGGACGAACGCAACGCTGGCGACAACATGGTGGTTCGAGATGTAGCGCAGATCCTCCTCGAGTCGGTCGAGTTGCAGCCGGATGCCAAGACGAATGCCAACGGCAACGGGCACTCCTCCGGCGGTCCCCAGACCGAATAGCTTCCCGCTGTGGGGCAGCTCGAGGAGCTCTGGCGGACGTGGCTCGAGGCCCATCTCTGGATCGAACGACCCGGCGGCGTCGACGCGTGGTGGCACATCGCTCCGCGCACCGACGGCGTCGTGGACGAGTACCCCCTGGCGACGCCGGTCCATCTTCTGACCGCGTGGAACCCGCGCGGCGAGAAACTGCCGCGCGCAGAAAACGACGAGCGTCAGAAGCTTCTGCTCACCTTCCTCGACGACGAGCGCGTGGCGGCGGTTCGTTCGATCGGAGCATCACGGGATGGGTCATGGATCGAACCGGGCTTTGCCCTACTCGACGTGACCGAGGAAGTTGCCGTGGACATGGCTCGCCGCTTCGAGCAGGCCGCGATCTACGCCTGGAGCGAGACGCGCCTCGAGGTCGTGGGCGCGCTGCACCAGGGCCGGGCATCAGTGGGCTGGTCACTCGACGGGGCTGCACCTCCCAGCATTGCTTGAGAGCGCTGAGCGGAGCTTAGAAGTTCTCGAAGTAGCGAGAGGGCGTTGGTCCGCGCTGGCCCTGGTACTTGGAGCCGACCTTGCTCGACCCATAGGGGTTCTCCGCAGCGGAGGTCAGCTGGAAGAAGCTGATCTGGCCGATCTTCATGTCGGGGTAGATGGTGATCGGAAGATTCGCGACATTCGACAACTCGAGCGTTAGGTGGCCCTCGAACCCGGGGTCGACGTAGCCCGCCGTCGAGTGGATCAGCAGGCCGAGGCGGCCGAGGGAACTCTTACCTTCGAGGCGGGCGACGAGATCATCGGGGAGCTTCACGTACTCCGAGGTCGAGCCCAGGACGAACTCGCCGGGGTGAAGGATGAAGGACTCGTCGGGCTTGACCTCGACGAGCTCGGTGAGGTCCTCCATCTCCGACTTGACGTCGATGAATGCGTGCCGGTGGTTGTGGAAGGTGCGGAAGTAGCGGTCGACGTGCAGGTCCACCGAGGACGGCTGGATGTCGCCGTCGGCGAAGGGGTCGATGCCTATGCGGCCCTCGGCCAGCGCCGCTCGAATGTCGCGATCCGACAGGATCATCTAGGGCTCCCCGCTCGGTGGTTTTCGTGAGTCTAAGGCGGGGCCGCGGACCATGCGGGCTTCCGGAGGGAGGAAAACGGGGAGGCCCCGCGGTCCGGCCGCCCCCCTATAATTCGGGACCGTTGCGGGTGTAGCTCAATGGCAGAGCTCCAGCTTCCCAAGCTGGTGACGAGGGTTCGATTCCCTTCACCCGCTCTCCCCATCAGAGCGCTGTTGGTCCAGGTCAGGTGAGGTGTGCTCGGCCGGGCGATGAGTTCCGGACCTTTCAACGGTCAAAGTGATAATGGGCGATTCCGAACCAGGACTCGCGCAGAGGAAACTCGTCCGCATGAGGCTAAGGAAGAGGTAGGAGGTCCGCCATGAACGCACCCCCGATCGTGTCGCCGGAGGAGTGGAAGGCCGCGCGCCAGAAGCTGCTGGTCAAGGAGAAGGAGCTGACGCGGGCACGCGACGCACTTGCCGCACAGCGCCGCCGGATGCCGTGGATGGCGGTCGAAAAAGACTACCGCTTCGAAGGACCGAACGGCCCGGCCAGCCTGCTCGACCTGTTCGAGGGACGGCGCCAGCTCATCGTGTATCGCTTCTTCTACGGGCCAGAAGTCACGACTTACGCGGAGGCGGGCGGCGCGTACCCTCAGCGGGCCTGCGTGGGCTGCTCCTTCGTCGGGGACCAGGTTGCACACCCTGCCCATCTGAACGCGCGCGATACCACGCTCGCGTTCGTCTCGCGTGCACCACAGGCCGAGATCCACGGCTTGAAAGAGCGCATGGGCTGGGACGTCCCCTGGTACATGCTCACTGACGACTTCGATGCCGATTTCGACGTGGACGACTGGCACGGGACCAACGCCTTCATTCGCGAGGGCGATCGGATATTCCGCACCTACTTCATCGATAGCCGCGGCGACGAGGCGATGGGGAGCACTTGGAGCTATCTCGACATCACCGCCCTGGGTCGTCAGGAGGAGTGGGAGGACTCGCCCGAGGGCTATCCGCAGACCCAGCCCTATCAGTGGTGGAACTACCACGACGCGTACGGCGATACCGCGTGATCGCGCACATCGGCGAATGACTACTAGTCGGACGGTGGTCGCGGGTCGGTAGCCGGATCGAGGTGCCGCAACTTGTCGGGGTTGAGTACCCCTCGCACCGTCTGTACGAGGCCATCGACGATATCGAGCGAGATGACGCCCATGGCATGCCCGGCAGGATCGAGTAACAGCACTCCCGGCTGACCGTTGACCTCGACGTGGCGCAAGCGGGACGGGAGAAGATGCCGGCTTTTCACGAGCACACGCACGACCTTCTCGCGTCCGAATATCGGGCGGGGGGACGCGGCGACCTTGCCACCACCGTCGCCGTAGGCGACGACGTCGGCGGCGAGCAGGCGAATCAGTCCGTCCTCGTCACCGGGGCCCAGACCGCATCGAAGAACCGCCGGGAGAGCTCTTCACGCTTCTTACGTGAGGCCTCAAAGCGCGGCCTCTTCGCCTCGACCTGCCGGCGGGCGCGAACCGCGATCTGGCGACAGTTGTCCTCGCTCCTGCCGACGACGCTCGCGATCTCGTCGTAGCCGTAGCCGAACACGTCCCGGAGGAGGAAGACCGCGCGCTCGACCGGACCCAGACTCTCGAGCAGGACGAGGAACGCGAGCGACAGCGAGTCCGCGGTTTCCACCTGCTGGGCACCGTCCGACTCCGTATCGGTCAGGAGGGGCTCGGGCAGCCAGGTGCCGACGTAGCTCTCTCGGCGCACGCGCGCAGACTGCACGTGATTGATGGCGAGTCGGGTGGTGACCGTGGACAGCCACGCCTTGGGCGATTCGATCTCGGTCCCATTACTCGACTCGCGATGAAACTGCAGGAACGCCTCCTGGACGATGTCCTCGGCGTCGCTCGCGCTGCCCACCATTCGGTACGCGATCGAGAACAGCAACGGTCGGAGATGTTCGTACACGGTCTTCCTCTGCGTCTGTGGAGCGCTTCTGATGTTCATCTTCACTCATTAGGACAAGACAGGGTGCCGATCTGTGACAGCTTCCCGAATTCCCGATCCGGCGTCACAAGAAGACGCCTCACCTTGTCTTAAGGGTTGACAGACCGAAAAAGGAGGCGCAAATGAGACTCACCCAACGATCGACCGTCTCGCAGCAGCGCCGCGGGTTCGCATTCACGCACCCGCATCTCAGGCTCGCCGTGCTCGCGGGCCTAGTGGCGCTGGCGCTCAGCGCGTGCGGGTCGGGAGAGGCATCGACTACTGCTGCGGAACCTGACGTTGACGGCCCCACCGTGACCATCGAAGACATGGCCTTAGCGCCCGAGACGCTCGCGGTCGAGGCGGGTGACACTGTCACGTGGGTGTGGAATGACGGGGCCATTGATCACGACGTGGCGGGAGACGACTTCCAAAGCGAGATCATGTCCGAGGGGTCCTTCACCCACACCTTCGACGAGCCGGGCACCTATGACTACGCCTGCACGCTGCACCCGAACATGACCGGCACGATCGAGGTGACTCGCTGATGCTGTGGCCTACTCCTGGCAACCTCAGAAAGGCACCGTCTTCAGTGTCCGGCGAGCGCATCTACGGATTGCTTCGTAAGGTCGTTCCAATTCTTCTTCGGAGCTCGCTGGGCGTCACGTTCGTCTGGTTCGGCGCGCTAAAGCTCGCCGGCGAGCCGACGCTGCCGGCGTCGTTGATCGCCGCGATCACGCCCTCCGTGGACCCAGGCTTGTCGGTGCCACTCGTGGGCATCTTCGAGATCGCGCTCGGCGCAGGACTCCTGATCGGTCGCGCGATGCCGGTCTTCTTGGGCGCGGCAGCGCTTCACTTGTCGGGCACGTTCCTTGTGCTGCTGCTGAGACCCGACGTCGCCTTCGTGGAGGGCAACCCCCTGCTGCTGAGCGTGGAGGGCGAGTACGTCGTCAAGAACCTCGTGCTGCTGGCCGCCGTCGCGTCCTTGGCCCTGCATTCGTTCGGCACGCCGCCGACCGAGCGACTTCGTCTCGCAGAGGGTCGGGGTTCGGACCGCGAGACACTCACGGAGGACGCGGCATGAGCCGCGGATTTGCGCTACGCGCGCTCATGACCGTTCCCGTCTTTCTGCTGGCGATTCTGCTGATCTCAATAGGAGCCAAGCTGGCACCATGGGGACTTGGGATAGTGGTCTTCGCGCTCGGCTTGACGCTGCTCCTGCCGGAGGAATCGCTGAGGGCGACCCTCCACACCGGCGGAGTGGCGCACCATAAGGTCGGGGACCCCACCGGACCTGCCGGCATCGGGGCAGTACTGCACTCGGAATCGGACGAGCTCATCGGCCAGATCGCCAGAAGCATCGGCGTCGCGACAAACACGGTCGCCGACTACACCGCTCTAATCGAGGGTCTCCAGATGGCGCTCGACAGGGGAGTCAAGGACCTCGTCGTGTACGTCGACTCGCCGCTGGTCGCCGGACATCTAGTAGAAGGGTACAGAGTAAGGGCCGATCACCTGCGTCCGCTCGTCGAACACGTACGCCAGCAACTCGACCAATTCTCGACGTGGTCGTTGACGCGCGTGCCCCGAGAGGCGAACCTCGAGGCCGATCAGCTCGCCGGCCGGGCGATCGACGAGAGGATCGGCGAGATGCGTTTTCCTGAGCTGATATCAGTGCCGAGCCCCGCCACCAATCGGTGACGGGGGGGGTTCCACTAGTCACGGACGAGGGTTCGATTCCCTTCACCCGCTCTCGCCTGTGGCTAATCCTCCGTCCATCGGATGACCTCGCCCTCGAGCCTCTCGCCAATTTTACGGGCGAGATCTTCGCCGACCACATGGGCCTCCCAGGTCCGGCCCAGCACAATATAGGGTCTCTTTCCAATCGAAAACTCCGAGGGTCGTCCGGCGTCTCCCCACGCCTCCCGATCTTGCTCGGTCGCAAACGAGAACAGCAGCACGGTCGTCTCGATCCGATCCTTGCAATAGGCGGGCCGGTACAGATGGCCGTCGATCTTTTCCTTGAGCTGGAAGTCGAAACTGTCGCAGGGAGCACCCGCGCCGTCGAGGAGCTCGGCCATCTGCGCATCGACGTCGAGACCCTCAGCAGCGTCATCGGGATCGGATGTCGGAGAGGGAGCAGGAGTAGGCGTGGGGGCAGGTGCCTCCGGCGAAGCGCGATCCTTCGGAGTCTGCTCCGGTGCGGGGCCGGGGGCCGGTTCCACCAGATCGATGCGGGTCACGGTGCCGTCGCCTCGGTTGATGGTCCACACCGCTCCGGCCCCCGCGGCGATGTCTACTGGGTCGCTACCTACCTCGATCGGCTCACCGACGAGGTCTCCCGATTCCAGATCGACTCTGACAACCCGGTCGTCCTCGACCACCACCCAAGCCTCGCCCTCGGAGATGGCTACAGCCCTCGTGTCACCGAGCTCGCCTGTAAAACCTCCCCTCCCAAAGCTCGAGTCAAAGACCGCGCCCGAGCGCCGGTCGATCCGTGCCATCGCCCCGCGCGTCCTCCACATCGCCACCACTGATCCATCCCCGACCGCAATGGGGGACTCAAGGATCGGTGGGCAGGCGTTGGCGTCCCAGCACTCTGCAATGTCTCCCTGTCTGACCTCGTGAATCACTTCTCCGGTTACTCCATCGAGTTGCCGCACCACATAGCCGGAGTCGGTGCCGACCGTCCAGTCGGTGCCGACCGTCCAGATGGAGTCTCCGTCGGCGACCAGTCCGTCGGGCAGCCATTCAGTGCTCTGGATCCCGCTGGAGCCGGCCTCGCCTTCACCACCGGGATCGAAGCTGAAGCGATTGAGTGTGCCTCCCTCTGAGTTGGCTTCCTCTGAGATCGACCACACCGAGTTGGGAGTGACCGCGAGACTGCGCAGGGTCCCCCCCAGCGGGTGAACCGCGTACCCCTGCCCGGAGGGATCGACGCTGAACAGCGCGTTGACCGATGGGGGATTGCCGACAAGATCTCGGCTCCCACTCGACTTTCCCGCCGCCCACACTTGGCCCGCGCCGACCGCGACATCCGTGAACCTGGACGCGACCTCGATACCGGAGATGTCGCCGTTGCTGGCGGCGTCGATGCGCTGCAGGAAGCCGCTCCGGAGCGCCACCCACACGGCTTGGTCGTCGGCCGCGATCGCAACCGGGTCCTTGCCGATCTCGATGGTGGTCGTGGCCGGCACCAGTGATGTCTGAGCGACGTCACTGGGGCCGTCTTCGAGGCCCGAGAGCAGCCGCGGCACGGACACGGCTGCAAGCGCAAGCACCAGCGCGGTGACTGCGCTCGTGATCACCACGAAAGTTCCCCAGCGCCGGCGGACTCTCTGTATGACTTGTCGCTGCACGGCCGCCGGCCGGTGGGGTGCCTCTTCGATGTGACGCTCGCTCACACCCTTGAGGGCATCGGCCAGACGTCGCTCGAGATCACTCATCGAGGACCTCCTTCTCGGTCAAGAAACCCTGGAGTTTTCGGTGAGCGCGAAATAGTTGCGATTTCACCGTGCCCGTTGAGCAGTCAAGAATCTCGGCGATCTCCGCCTCGGACCGATCGTCGAAGTAGCGCAGCACCACCGCGGCACGCTGCCGATCCGGCAGGCGCCGCACGGCGTTGTAGAGATCGAGCTGCATGTCGGAGTGGTCGCTCTCGAATCCGTGGTGACGAATTTGGTCCCGCTGCGCGGTCTCGTTGACGCGCTGCTCGATGCCTCGTCGTCGAAGCCGGCTCCGGCACAGATTGACGACCATCTGCTTGATATAGGCGGACTTGTGGTCGACGGAGCGAAAGCGGTTCCAGCCTGAGAAGACCTTGACGAAGGCCTCCATCACGATCTCCTCGGCAACGGCGGCATCGGCGACGAACACATAGGCGAGCCGGTGCAAAGACTTGTACTCGCGGTCGAAAAGCTCGGCCACTTCCCGAGCTCGCTCGCCGCCCGTCCAATTCTCAGCCACCGTCTCCTTATCTTGAAGCGCAAGCGGCAGGCTTTCCAAGGTTCGCGTCCCCTCCTGCAAGTGAAACGCTTGCCGCAGCGAATCGGTTGTCTGGCAACCGGCGAAAAATGTCCTGCCCTGACTATCGAGCGATGTCCGACGCGATGAGTCCGGGGCCCGAGGCGCACAGATCGAGCAGCGTGCATTCAGTACACAGTGGACGAGCCGCCTTGCAGACCTCTCTCCCGTGGCGAATGAGCTGCATATGGAACTCATAGCGAAGCTCGGGTGCCACGCCTGCGGTTAGCAGTTTGTGGGCCTTGGCGGCCGAGGTCGGGGCGGGGATCAAGCCGAGCCGGGTGGCGACGCGGTGGACGTGGGTGTCTACCGGGAAGGCGTCGCGGCCCATCGAGAAGAGCAGGACGCAGGCCGCGGTCTTCGGCCCCACCCCGGGCAGTGCCACGAGGTAGTTCTCGACCTCGGAGTCCTCCAGCTCATTGAGCCGGCTGAGGTCGACATCGCCTTCGTGGGCCTCGATCTCGGACAGAATCCGCTGGATTCTGACCGCCTTGGTATCGGCGAGGCCGCCCGAGCGAATCGAGTCGGCGAGCTCCGCCGGATCGGCCATGAGCACCTCGGGCCAGGTGGGAAAGCGCTCCTTCAGGCCCCTGAAGGCGCGGGCCGTATTCAGGTCCGAGGTGTGCTGGCTCAGCACGGTCATGATCAGCCCGTCGACGATCGGGAGTTGCGGCTTGGGCCGAAACGGTCCCTGTTGCTTTAGCAGTCGCCGGTGCAGCGCTCGGGTGCGACGCCGGCTGACCGTGGAGGTCAGCGGGGGAGGCCCTTCGCCAGCGAGGCGAACTTCGTGTACTGGTTCATGAACGCGAGCCGGACCTTGCCGGTGGGGCCGTTGCGGTGCTTGGCGACGATGAGCTCGGCCTCACCGCGCGCCTCGGAGTCCGGGTTGTAGACCTCGTCCCGGTAGAGAAACATGACCACGTCCGAGTCCTGTTCGATCGAATTATGAGCGACAATTCCATCGGCGATGAAGTTATGAGTTCCCGGCACGGTTGCGTCGAAGACCTCCTCCTCGCCCGCGGCAGCGATGTCCACGATCTCATCCCAGAAGACGTCTGAGTGAACGAGCGAATCAAGCCGAGGATCGCGAACCACTGTTGTCACACGTCCCAATCGTTCTCTGCTTAGTGCGCTCTTGTAGAGGGCGCTTCCGCAGTAGGACATGCCCAGACCCTTGGCGAGTTGGCGGGTGGTGACCTTCTGCTCAACCATGAGAGAGCGAACCTCGCCCCACACCTGTTTGGGTACGAGATCCACATTGGGGTTGGTGGAGATGCGGGACAGGTACGAGACACATTCGAGAACCCGGGTGCCCTTTTTTCCGTGAATTCCGTTGCCCCGCAGGAAGCGAAGCTGATTCTCTGCACCGCGGATGTGGACCGCGTAAATATCCTCGTATCCATCCTTTGGTTGGCGCCGAATACAGCTGGTAATCCCAAGTCTGAGGAGAAGGAGTTGGACATCCTTCGCGAGGCGATGGCTCCCCGTCCCGTAGTAGAGGACGACACCATTCCTTGGGCGCAAAGACACGTGTCCATCGGTTGCCCAGAGATGTCTTAGGAACAACGCGACCTGATCGACCGGAAGTCCAAACACCTCGGCCGGCAGGAACTTCTGGCGGCTCCGCTTGCCGTACAGACCCAGGCTCGACAGCCACTTCACGATTGGGTTCCGGCGGCCGTGCGTTAGGTGGTAGGGGAACGGCAGGTACAGATGCCACCAGGTCTGCTGGGCGACCAGGCGTCCCGTCACCCCGAAGGCCTTGGCAGCCTCGGACACGGCTTCCAGGTTTGCCGGATCCTGATTCGTGTAGTGGAGCGGCTGGCGCTCCACAAAACAGCCGTCACCGATCAGGTGAGCTAGCAGGATCACTTCCTCATCCCGCCACCGCTTGGGACTCGAGCTCTCATTAAGTTTGCGAGGCACGGTGAGGTGATCGCCAACTTGTAGATCTTCGAGGGCTTTCCAGCCACCGAAGGAGAGGAACGGGTGGTTGGCGCTCGCCCTGACCTCCCTACCGGATCGCAAACGGAGCCGGAAGACCTTCTTGATCCCACTCGAAAAAACGTGGGTCATGTTGCCTCGCACAAGCTTGAAGTCATCGTTGAGCGTCCAAACGGGGATGTCGCGCGCTCCGCTCTCATGAAGCTCACCCATCGTGACCAGCTCGCCCGAATCCGCTCTTGCAATGCGGGTGTCAGCCGCCAGACAACCACTTTCGCGTAGGTCGCCAAGCAGTGGGCGTTTGTCGGCGCGCATCTCGACGCCCCGGTTGAGCTGCGAGGCGCACAGAACCGGGACCTCGAGCTCGCGGGCGAGGATCTTGAGGTTCCGTGAGATCTCGGACACCTCTTGCTGGCGGTTCTCGGAGCGGCGCGGCGAGGTCATCAGCTGGAGGTAGTCGATGATGATCATGCCGAGTCCGTCTCTGGCCTTCAGGCGGCGGCACTTCGCTCGGATCTCCATGAGCGTGATGTGTGCGGTGTCATCGATGAAGATGGGAGCTTCCGCTAGACGGCCCACCGCGGAGGAAAGCCGGCTCCAGTCCTGCTCCTGCAGCGTCCCCCGGCTGATCCGCTGCGAGTCGACCTTGGCGTCGGAGGCGAGCAGCCGCCTCACGACCTCGTGCCGGCTCATCTCGAGCGTGAAGATGACCACCGGGACGGGGTCGGCACGCTTCAATGCCGCATGCAGAGCGAAGTCGTTCAGTATCGAACTCTTCCCCATCGAGGGCCTCGCCGCGATGATCACGAGGTTGTTGGCCTGGAAGCCGGCGGTCATCTCGTCGAGGTCGGAGAAGCCGCTGGCGACGCCCGTGACCGACTCGCCGCGCTCATACAGCCTCTCGATCTCCTCGAGGTTCTCGCCGAGCAGCGCCTTGAGCTCGTGCAGGTCGTCGCGCAGCCGCCGGTTGCCGACCTCGTAGACGATCTCCTCTGCAGAATCCACCGCGTCCTCGACGGATTCGGGCATGGAGAAGCCGATTTCTTGAACCTCGTTGCCGGCCTTGATGAGCCTGCGCAGCAGCGCCAGCTCCTCGACGATCTTGGCGTAGCGCGACGCCGAGGCGGCGGTGGGGTAGGCCTCGAGCAGGCCGAGGATGTAAGGGCGGCCCCCGATGTTCTCGAGCGTCCCGCGCCGGTTGAGCTCCTCGACCAGGGTGATGGCATCGACGGGCTCGCCGCCTCGATCGTCGAGGGCGAGGATGGCCTCGTAGATCTGAGTGTGGGCCGGCTTGTAGAAGTCGTCTGCATTGAGGACCTCGACGACGTTGGAGATCGCCTCCTTCGACTCGAGCATGGCGCCCAGCACCGACTGCTCTGCGTCGAGGTTGTGAGGCGGTATGCGATTGGGACGCACCTGGTGCAGCTCACGCGCCCGCTGGGCCACTCGATCGCTCCTTTCGCCTAACTACATTGTTGTCATTCAACCCCGATCGGTGTGACAAGAGTCGTCACCCCGCGCGCGGACGAGCCTCAAGGGGAAGTTAGGACCGGGCATCGTTGCCCGCGAGCCCGCCCGGCGATTGTTGAATCCGCACCGTACGCCGGTGAACCTGTGCGTTTCTAGTGGATGGCGACAACTGCGGATAACCCCCAAAATCCCAGGCCAGGCCCGCCCTCTCGGTTGGAAAACCTGTCGATACGCCAAAGACCCCAGAAAAAAACGGGGCCTTGCGATCGTGTGGAGGGAAAGTGATCAAGAGCGACCGTGAGGCTCCAAGCGATGGTTCACAGCTCGGAGAGGCCACGCGCAAAGGGCCCTCTCGCGAGGGGGCCCCGGCATTGCGTTGAGTCAGAGGTGCTTATTCGTCCTCGTCGTGGGCGATCACTTCGACGGTGACCAGGGCGTTGACCTCCTCGTGCAAGTGGACCTCTACCGAAAAGGTGCCGAGCCGGCGAAGGGATTCGTCGAGCCGCACCTGGCGAGCATCGATGTCTTGCTCGAGTTGGTCCTGGACCGCGCGGGCGATGTCGTTCTTGGTAACCGAGCCGAACAGCTTGCCCTCTTCACCGGCCCGCGCCGAAATGTAGATGGGGCTCGAGGCGAGCAACGCCACCTTGGAGACGGCCGCCTCCTTGGCCTTGCGCATGCCCTCTTCCCGGGCGCGGCGCATCTGCTCCGCCTGCTTCAACGCACCCTTGGAGGCGACCAGCGCCACTCCCTTGGGGACGAGGAAGTTACGCGCGTAGCCGTCGGACACATCGACGACATCACCTTTGTGCCCCAGGGTCTCGACGTCTTTTGCGAGGATGACCTTCATGAATGTCCGTCCCCCTAGCGCGTCGTGTAGGGCAGGAGCGCCATCTCGCGAGCGTTCTTGACCGCCGTCGCAACCAGACGCTGGTGCTGCGAACAGTTACCGGTCACGCGACGAGCGCGAATCTTGCCCCTCTCGGACAGAAACTTGCGCAGCAAGTTGATGTCCTTGTAGTCGATGTAGGTCGTCTTGTCGGCACAGAATTGGCAATATTTCTTCTTCTTGGGCCGGCCCGGCTTGGTCGACGGCTTCTTGTCGCCTCGCCTCTTATCGCGTGCCATTACCAGTCATCGCCTCCTTGATTCTGATTCTGCTGCGGCGCGCTCGCAGGGGCGCCGCCGCCCCAATCGCCGCCGCCGCCGCCGCCACCGGTTGCGCCGGTGCTTGCAGGCTGCCCGCCGCCCTGGGGCGCTTGCGCGCCTCCCGAGCGCCGCGACTTGGTGACCTGCGCGCTGGCCCACCGCAGCGAGGGGCCGACCTCGTCGACCTGCACCTCGACGGTGCTGCGCTTGTTTCCGTCGTTGTCGTCCCAGCTTCTCTGCTGCAGTCTGCCGGTGACGATAACGCGCGCACCCTTGGTGAGGGATTCCGACACGTTCTCGGCCATGTCGCGCCAGCAGCTGCACCTGAAGAACCCATCGAGCTTGTCGTCCCAGCTTCCGTCCTGGTTTCGGAAGCGGCGGTTGACCGCGACGGTGAAGTTCGCCACCGCGGCTCCACCCGGAGTGAAGCGCAGTTCGGGCTCGTCCGTGATGTTTCCGACGAGTGTCACAACGTTGTCAGTAGCCATCTAAAGCTCCTTAGTTGATGTCGGATCGCGCTCTCAAGTCGGACGCACGATCTTTCCTCGGATGAACTCGTCGGAGATCAGCAGAGTTCGCTTCAGCTGGTCTATCGCCTCTTCGGGAGCCGCGAAGTCGGCCACGAAGTAGTAGCCCTCGTTCTGGTGGTCGATCTCGAAGGTGAAGCGGCGCACACCCCAACGATCGACCTTGCCAACCTGGCCCCCGTTGTCGGTAACGGCCTTGGTGAAACGGTCGACCGCCTTTTGGATATCGCCCTCTTCGAGGCGAGCATCCACGATGACCATGGCCTCGTAGTTCCTCATATATCTCCTCCTGTGGACTCGAACCATCCGGCTCGAGGCCCCGGCGCGGCGCGGACCGCTTGACGGGGCAGGGGTGGACTGACTAGCAGCAGAGCTGCGGATTGGTCATGCTAGCACCTCCCACTTTTGGCCAGTTCAGCCCTGCGCGGGAGGCTGAGGGATCAGTGATCGTCTTGCTGGTTCTGCCGTTCTCCGACGCCTCCAACCCTAGACACCGGCTGTGACAACTCGTCGCCATATTCGCCTCGAAGAGCTCCGCGCGCGGTCATGAAGACCGCTATCAACGCGGCCAGCAGCAGCGCCCGGCCCCACACGCCCGCAATCAGCAGCTTCTTGGCCCATGTGAAGTCGAGACCCCGGTGCACGACATCGTAGAACCAGCGAAACACCCCCACGTAGACCGCGAGATCCGCCAACGCATAGGCGATCCACCAACCGACGTGAACCCGGAGCACCACGAAGAAGGGCAGGAGCCACAGGGTGTACTGCGGCGAGTGCACCTTGTTGAAAAGAAGGAACGCGGCCAGCAGAGCCGCGCTGGTCTGCAGGAACGGATAGGGGGCTGCGAGGCGCGTTCGGGCGAACCAGCCGAGGGCCAGGATCACGGCAAAGGAGCCCAGCAGGAGCGAGGTTGTGACCAGATTGGTGTGCTCCGCGGTCCACTCGGGCCAGCCGAACTGCCAGATCGTGTCGAAGTTTGCGACTCGCTGGCGATGGAAGTCGTAGGTCGCGTACCAGCCGCCGAAGTTGGCGACCATGAACGGCAGGTTTGCCGCGAGCCAGGTCCCGGCCCCCAGCATCGCCACCTTGATCGCGCCCCTCGGTTCCCTGCGACCCAGGAACTCGAGCGCCAGCGGGCCGAGGAACATCAGCGGATACATCTTGAGCGCCCCTCCGACCCCGAACGCCGCCGCGGCCCACCAGGGCCGGCCGCTCCACCACGCGTAGAGCCCCGCGGCGACCGCCGCGACCGCGAGGAGGTCCCAGTTGTGGAAGGCGTACAGCACGATCGCGGGAGCCGCCGCCCACAGCAGCGCGCGGAGGCCGCTCATCTTCCACAGTAGCCAGGTGGTCGCCAGAGCGAACGGCGCCAGCAACGCCGCCGAAAGGACGAGGTACGAGTTCGCCGTCGACACCGGCAGGCCACTCGCCCACATGAAGACACCGGTGAGCACGGGGTACTCGATCGCGCCCCCGGTCAACTCCGAGCCGGCCAGCTCACCGGTGACGTAGGGGAAGGTGTGATCCTCAACCCCGCGGATCCCGTAGAGAGGCTGGATGTCGTTGTAGCAGAGGAGGCTGAACTCGCGGCCTCCGAAACCGGCGAGGCACTGGGCCTTGAGCGCGAACCCGCCGATCAAGAACAGCAGCGAGATCGAGAGCACGGCGGCCGCTCCGGGCATTCCGAGCAACCTGGGCGCGCCGGCGCGGGCTACGGCTCTCCTCCACCGGGTTTGGTGCGTCGGCCGCGGCGCCGGTTATTGGAATCGCCCGGCGGTGTCACCGAGGGGTCCGGGGTTGCTGGAGGCGACTCCGTCGGGGGTGGTTCGGGCTCGGTCGGCTCCGGCGAGGGCTCCTCCGAGGGTGAAGGGTCCGGGCTCTCTGTCGGTTTGGGCGTCTTCGTCGGCTTCGGTGGAGGAGCGCTGACGACCGTGCCCGACTCGATGCCGTCCTCGAAGTACTCGATCTCGTAATTGCCGATGATCATGGCCTGGGCCATGAAGTTCGCCCACATGGGCGCGGGGCTCACCGGCGATCCTCCACCGGTGACCTCGTAGCCATGCACCGGGCGGCATAGGTTGGGGTCCGTGCAGTAGCGCATCTGCGGAACGATGGCGCCGTCCTTGGGATAGCCGACCCACACGACCGTGGCGAGTTGGGGGGTGTAACCCGCGAACCAGGCGTCGACGTTGTTCTGAGTAGTACCCGTCTTGCCCGCCACCGGTCGCCCGATGTTGGCGCTCGAACCCGAGCCGGAGGTCACGACGCTCTGCAGCGCCTCGTTCAGAAGATTGACGGAGTTCTCCTCGACGATCTGCGTGGTCTTGGGCTTCGGGTCCCGTTTGCCACACGACCTCGAGTCGTTCGGGCGATAGACCTTGACGCAGTTGCCGTTGGCGTCCTCGATGTAGGCGACCGGAGTCACCTCGGGCACGGCGCCCCCGTTCGCCATCCCCGCGTAGGCGCGCGCCATCTGCAGCGGGGTCACGATCTGAGTGCCGAGCACCAGCGAGCAGTTGGGCGCGACCGGGGTCCTGCCGGGCTCGGTCGGGTCGCCGTCGAAGCCGAAGTCCTCGAGCAGATCGGCGACGTTCTGGGGACCCACCTCGACGATGAGCTGCGCGTAGATCGTGTTCACCGAGCTCGCGGTCGCGGAGATCAGATCCATGTAGCCGTAGCTCGCCCCGCCGTAGTTCTCGGGCTCCCACAGCGACCCGTTGGTCGAACATTGCGGATCGGTGATGGTGTAGGGACTCGACCCCGAAAAGCTCGACTGCAGCGACACACCGTCCTCGATACCGGCCAGCAGAGTGAAAGGCTTGTAGGCGGACCCGGGCTGGCGATAGTTGTCGCTCACGTAGTTGAAGCCGCGCGCCTTCTTGACGTTTTCAAACGCCTTGCCACCCACGAACGCCTTGACTTCTCCGGCGGGAGTCATCGAGATCAGCGCAGCCTGCGGATCCTGCTTCTCCGTTAGCGTCTCGGCGACGGTGTTCTCGGCCGCCTCCTGCATCTCCAGGTCGAGTGTGGTGTGGATCTTGAAGCCGCCGGTGTAGAGATCGGTCCCGTACTCGTTCTGCAGCTCGCGCCGCAACCACTCCATGAAGTAGGCGGCGGGCTGAGTGTTGCCGGTGGTGCCGTCACCACCCTTTATGACCTTGATCTTCTTGCCGAGCCACTTGTCGGCCTTGGCCTGACCGATGAAGCCCTGCTCGACCATCAGGTCCAGAACCCGATCTCTCTTCTCGAGGGCGCCTTGGGGATTTTCGTTGGGCTGATAGGACTCGGGCGACGGAATGATGCCCGCCAGAAAGGCCGCTTCGCCCACGTTGAGCTCGGTGGCGCTCTTAGCGAAGTAGGTGCGCGCGGCGGCCTCGATACCGTAGGCACCGCGACCGAAGTAAACGGTGTTGAGGTAGAAGCCGAGGATTTGGTGCTTCGAATAGCGCCGCTCGAGCTTGATCGCGAGGATCGCCTCCTTGAGCTTGCGCTCGACGGTCCGGCCCGGGTCTTGGAGCACCGCCTGCTTCACGTACTGCTGGGTGATGGTCGAACCGCCCTGCTGTATCTCCCCCGAGGTGACGTCGGCCCAGGCGGCCCGCATCATGCCCCGCACCGAGATCCCGTTGTGCCGGTAGAAGGTGCGGTCCTCGGCCGCGACCACCGCCTCGCCGATGAAGGCGGTGTCCCTGTTCTTGATCAGCTTCTCGGTGTTGATGAGGAAGCGGCGCTCCTCGCCGGAGAAGACCCCGATCAGGTCACCGTTGGCGTCGTAGACCTCGGCCGCCGAGGGAAGAGGCACCTCGCGCGGCAGCGGGAGGTTGGCGAACGCGTAGGTGAGGAACAACACCGCCCCGCCGACGCCCAGCGCAAACAGGGGAAGCAACCAGCCGAGCCGAAGCAACCAGCGGGAGCCGCGCGCGCGATCCTTCGCCCTGATCGTCGTCCTCGAAGAGGCGCGCGTCGAGCCCCTCGGGGTGCTCTTTGCCCTGCTTGCGGGCTTGCGCGGGGGTTTGCTCATCGATCGAGTCTAGGCTCCTGGCTGGGAAATCCATGCGTTTGATGGTTCAAGCTTCAGACTCCCAAACCTGTAGCGAAGTTGCCGCCGGTCGCTCCGGAGGTCGCCGCCCTGCTCAGAGGTTGGCCGGTGCCAGAAACCCGTAGCTGAGGCCCTCGAGCGTGAGGTAGGCCACGGCGCCCAGCGTGCCCAGCGCGATCAGCCCCGCCAGTCCCAGCATGACCGCAACGTCGCCGCGGTCGTCCGAGTAGGCGAGCGAACCGACGTCGACCTCGAGGTGAGCACCGAGCTTGGGTTCTCGCGACGGGGTCTTGCGTCCTGCGATAAGTGCCGCCACCCCGCCGAGTCCCAGTGCCGCGCCCTGCAAGACGAACACCTTGCTCGACTCGCCCAATACCTCCTCGCTTGCTCCCAGCATCCCCGCGGGCAGCATCCCGATGATGATCCCCACGGCGACCAGCGCCCACACCGCGACCGCGGCGACCGGGTCCGCGGAGCGCACGGTGCAGCGACCCGCCGCCCTCGCGCCCAGCGCGACTCCGGAGGCGAGGGTCACCGGTAGCAGAGCGGCGACCGCGCTCCACACGAGCGAGGTGGTGTTCGAATCCGCGTTCGCGGCGTTGTCGAAGGCGACGAGCGCCCCGGTCGCCACGGCGACGAACCCGGCAGAAGGCGGTAGGAGGCTCAGCGCGAGACCTCGCCCCGCCCGCGCCCTCCCCCGCGTCGCCGGCCACAGACACACGACCGTCAACGCGAGCAGGGCCCCGATCGCTACCGGCTGGAGCGCCCGAGGGGTCGCCGCAACGAGGCCCAGGCTCAGCCACGCGGGCCAGGCCCCCACCACAGCCATCGACATCGTTACCCCCGCGACCGACACCAGACAGCAGGCCACCGCCAACGCCAGCGCTCCGGCCGCGACCCAAGGACCCGCCCCGGACAGGGGCACTCCGGCCACGGCGAGGGAGCCGCCAAGCAGAAGCGGCAGAGCCGGGACCGCGGGCGAGTCGATGGTCTCCCAGCCTCCGATGCGCGGGAGCGCGCCCGACCGAACCACGAAGGCGCCTAACGCCAGGCCCAGGGAAACGCGCGACAAAGAGCCGGGAATCGTCCACACTCGCCCGTCGAGTGCGGCGAGAGAGAAGCTCCCGGTGAGCAGAAGATCGGATCCGACGATCGCGAGAATCGCCCCCGTGCGCGGGCCCCCAATCGAAACCAGGGCGACCAGGGCCACCGACGACACTAGCCAGAACAGCAGCGCCGGCACCACCCACTCGTTGAGCGACGCGACCAGGAGAGCGCTGGAGGCGACGCCCACCAGAGCGCCGATGGCCGGATGACGTGCTCGCTCCAGAACGCCAACCAGCGCCCAGGCACAGGCGACCGCGGCACCAACGACCACGGCTCGAGGTGACGAGAGCGTGGTGGTTCGCCAGACCAGCTCCTCCGAACCGAGTACGGCCACTGCTACGCCTGCGGCGGTCCCCAGCGCCGCCGCTCCGATGGTGATGATTCGTCTGATCCCGGAGGGGAACCCGAGCGCCACCGTGAGCGCCAGCGCCAGCGCGGTGTGTACTGCATACAGAATTAAAGCGGTCATATCGATCCGGCAACCGCCGCGGCCGCGACCACCGTGAGGCCGCTGACGGTCATCAGGGCCGCCTTCAACCGCCCCGACACCGCGCGCAGGACCAGCGCTCCACCGACACCGACCAGAAGGCAGAGCGCGGTTGCCCCCAACCAGATGCCCGCGCCCCGCATCGTTTCCGACGGCTCCACGTCTGCGCCCGCCAGCAGCTTCGGTCCCCAGAATGCGGTCACGACACAGAGGGCCATCGCGAGCGCCTCGAGGGTGGCCCCCGCCCACTGCCAGGCGCCTTGCGCAGGCCGGGCGCTCAACCACAGGGCCAGCGCGACGATGGCGGCGCCCGCGGCCGCGATCGAGGCGCCCGCTCCAGCTGTGGGTCCCACCAGCAAGGTAGGTCCGAGCACCGCCTGCACCGAGCGGAGCCCCGCGAGATCGAGTGTGCCCCACCTGAGCCCCGTCACGCCGACCGCCCCGGCGACCACCGCCAGACCGGCGGCGGAGAGAACCTGGGCCCCGCGATCCAGGCTCAGACAGCGCCCGAAGGTCATCAGCGCCAGACCGCCGACCGCGGCGACGAGGGGGCCGGCGACGAATCCGGTGAGGTAGCCGAGAGCCAGCACCAGGCCGGCGGCGCGCGCACCCGCCGACATCGCGGCGGTGGCGCTCAACCCTGCTGCTTGCGCTCTCGCAACGGGGGCGCGGCGAATTTCCGGCCCGTCACATAGGAGCGAACGAGATGGTTCCAGGAGCAGTCGACGCAGACCTCGACGACGTAGCAGGTGAATTGATCGTGGTTGGCCACGAGCTCGGTGAGCCAGTCGAGCGGGTAGACCACCCGGCCACTGTTTTGCTTCAGGTCGTCTCCATACACGTAGCGCACCCAGCGAAGGGTCTCGTGAGAGCACACCGGGCAGGGTGCGGCGACCTCGTCCCCGATGTTCTTTCCGGCTCGCAGCAGCTCCGGATGCGCGTCGCAAACGTCGGTCGTGGCGAGACGTCCGCTGCGTAGCGCCGCCAGCGTCGAGCGCCTGGCAAGGCTGTAGTCGACCACTGGACCTCGGGCCGCGCCGGGAGGTTTCGCGGGATCGAAGGACCTACCCATCAGGGACATGGAGCGATGGTAAACCCCACCGGGTCGGTTGGTCAGCGGGTTCACGCCCCGGATCGACCCCAAATGAACCGGCGCCTCGAGAGGCTAGGTCCGTCGCTTGCAAATCTTTATGTAGCGTGGTGATATATCGGTTCGATATATCGCGTGGATAGATCAGAGTGATACGTCGAAGGTACCGGACCGTGAGCACCACCAAGTCATCGAAAGGACGACATGAAGCAACCAGGGATGCTCGAGCTGCCCGTTCTGGGGCTGCTCAAGGAGCGTTCGATGCACGGCTACGAGTTGCGCAAGCAACTCGGTGCGATGCTCGGACCCTTCTATCAGGTGTCCTGGGGCTCGCTCTATCCCACGCTGAGGCGACTGGCCAAGGCGGGGGCCGTCGAGAAGGCCGAGGCGACGCCAGACAAGCCCAAGACAACGGGCGCACTCACCGGTGGCAGGCGCAAGACCGTCTACAACATCACCGGCGAAGGCGAAGCCATGTTCCTGCAGATGCTCGAGGAGACCGCGGCCGCGGTCGACGCCGAGCATTTCACCCTGAAGCTCGCCTTCTTCCGCTACCTGGCCCCCGAAGCCCGTCTCGCGTTGCTCGAGCGGCGCCGGGCCTACCTCCAGGAGAAGCTCGCGCAGTTCAAGTCGAACCTACGCACCTATCGCGAGCGCATGGACAGCTACGCGTTGTCCCTGCAGAACCACGACATGCGCGCCACCGAGAGCGACATCGCGTGGATCGAAGAACTGATCACCAACGAGCGGAGCCTCACCGAGATCC
>JBOGWU010000264.1:0-2349 GCA_050693935.1 Actinomycetota bacterium
ACCCCGGCCTGATCTCGCCGAGTGTTCAACTGCGGGTTGCCCCCGGCGGCGTGGTCGAGCTGGTGTCGACTCACGATCAGATCCTGGGCGGACCCGACGATCAGGTCTACCTCGGCTGCCGGTTCCCGGCTCGGGCCGAGTACCGGAGCGCCATCATGGCCCACGGGCTGCGTATCGGGGAGGTGCTCGCGGGGGTCGGTGTCATCGGCTCGTTCGGTATCGACTTCGTTGGCAGGCCGAAGGGGAGTGACTACGAGCTGAACGCAGGCGAGATCAACCTTCGCCTGGGGGGGACTACGCATCCGTTTCTGATGGCTCGCATGGCGACCGGCGGCCGGCTCGACCCTGAGACAGGGGAACTACTCGCAGGGGGCCGTCGCAAGTGCTACATCGCGACCGACAATCTCAAGTCCGATCGTTATCGCGCCTACACCCCCGAGAAGGTCATCGGCGTACTAGAGGAGCGGGGCCTAGCGTTCGACCGGCGATCCCATACCGGCGCGACGCTTCACCTCCTCGGCGCGCTGACGGGGTTCGGCAAGCTGGGGACGGTGTGCATAGCGGATTCACCCGAAGACGCGAAGGTGCTCTACCAAGAGGTCGTGGCGACTCTCGACGCCGGAGCTTGAGCCGTTTCGCCGGACGGAGTGGGAACCGGTTCCGTCGCGCGCCACGCGGTGACGATCCGGTCAGTTCGCGCCCAGCCTCGAGGCGAGCTGATCCAGCATCGCCTGCTCTCCCTTACTCACCTGCTCTGCACCGAATCCCATGAACCCACCCTCCTTCGCGGCGTCGGCCGCCGCCTGCGCGGTGGTGGTGAGCCAGAGGCGGAATGCCGCGGCCTCCTCGGGGGTGGCCTTCGCGGTCACGATTTCGTTCACCGCGCCCAGTTCTTCGAGCACCTCCTGACCGGCAAGTGCGGAATTCGTGGGTTTGAAGCCGCCCAACGGGTTCTGCTTCTTCTGAACCGCGGCCTGGATATCGTGGGCCAGTGCGAGCAGCAGCTCCTCGTCTCCAGGTGGCACCGTCGCGGACCGAACCGACGCCATCGTTTCCTTCGCTACCTCTATCGGTCCGCCGGGGTCCGCGATCGAGATCGCCATGCCGGCCACAAACGGCGCGCGGCGAATCCTGCTCCATTCCTCTTCGCTGAAATCAGCCTTCGATGTCACGGGCCCTCCTTCTCTAGGCGTGCGGACCGTCAGACTAAGTGCGCTCCCGACGCTGGTAATCAGGCTCGGGCGCGATGACGCCGCCGCGCTCCTTGCCGCGGCGGCGTCGTTTCGCTTTGGTTCTCTAGACCCTTCGCCTCCCGGCCATCGCCCGGTAGATGAGGAGCAGAATGATCGCTCCGACGATGGCGGTCAGCCAGGTCGAGATGTCGAAGAACTCATCCATGGGATCGGCATCGAACAGAGCGCCGGCGAGAAACCCGCCGAGCAGCGCTCCGACCACTCCGATGAGCATGGTGACGATGAGGCCCCCGGGATCGTCTCCCGGTAAGAGGGCCTTCGCGATCCAGCCAGCTAGCAATCCGAGGATGAGAAACGCAATGATTCCCACCGCTTCCTCCTGTTCCGGTCAATCGCCCACCCCTGGCCCCGGTCGGCTACCCACGTTATTCCTCCAGGAAACTCATGTCCTGGCGTCCGGCCTCCGGGCGGTGACGCGACGGTGACGGTGGTGTGGTCGCCTCCTACCGAGCTCGAGTTTCAGAGACAGAGGAGGAACGATGTCAGATCAGATTGCCAGCTTCGACGGTCGCGAGTATGGCTTGGGCCGCCTGTCCAAAGAGGACGATAGGGACTTTTTGATGTGGGAGTCGCCTCTCAGGGTCGCCGCTTCCGATCGCAGGTCGCGCTACTGGTACATGGGTGGGGCGTGGCTCGACCAAGGGTCGTTTCCGCACTGCGTCGGCTACAGCTGGACGCACTGGGTCGAGGACGGCCCCGTGCAGCAGCCCCGGGTTCCCGGCGACTCCGCCTACGCGGACACCCTCTACAAGGAGTGTCAGCACCACGACGAGTGGCCGGGTGAGAACTACGATGGCACGTCCGTCCGAGCGGGGGCCAAGGTGCTCCAGTCCCGTGGGCTGATAGCCAGCTACTTCTTCGCGTTCGACATCGAAAGCGTCAAGCTGGCGGTGCTGGAGCGAGGACCCGTCGTGGTCGGCACGACCTGGCACCGGTCGATGTTCCGTCCCACGCGCTACGACGAGCGCACCTACGTTTGCAAGGTCGACGAGACGTCGGGGAATGCTGGGGGCCACGCCTACGTCCTGAACGGCGTCTCGCTGGACAAAGAGATAGACGGGGTCACCGGGTTCTTCCGCCTCAAGAACAGCTGGGG
>JBOGWU010000265.1:0-4197 GCA_050693935.1 Actinomycetota bacterium
GAGCACTCTGATGCGTTCGTCGCTCACCGGGTCTCCCCTTGTTCTGGTGTTAGCGGGACTCGAAACTCGATCTCCGTGCCACGTCCCGGCGCGCTGTCGACCGTCATGGTGCCACCCAGGTCGACGACGCGACCTTTCATGCTCTTGAGCATGCCGACTTTGTTGCTCGCCCGAAGCGAGGCCTCGTCGAACTCGAACCCCTTGCCGTCATCGCGTACGGTCACTACTACGAACCCATCCTCCTCCTCGGCGAAGACCGATGCGCGGGTGGCCCGGGCGTGGCGCGTGACGTTCTCGAGAGCCTGACGCGTCGCAGCGGCGATCTCACCGGCCGCGTGCGCCTCGAGCACAACCGCTCCCACCGAGCTCACGGTCACCTCAACGTCTTCTACGGAGCGCGTCTCTCGCTCCAGTGCCTCACGCAGCGAGACGCGACCCGAGGGAGCGTCCTGAGGCTGCCGCAGGATCATGCCTCGCAGCTCGGCCTCCTGCCGTCCCGCGATCTCGGCCAGACGGGCAACCTCGCCCGACGGCACAGTCTTGTGCGTCGCCAGCTCTCTCCCCCGCTTGTGAACCAGAGCGAGAGCCTGAAGCACGGAGTCGTGTATCTCACGCGCCAGCGACTCTCGCTCTGCCAGTCTTCCTGCTCGCTCGCGCTCGATCAAGAGCTCGGTCGTCGCCCTCTCGAGGGCGGTGCCCGAGTCGGTGAGAACGCGCAGCACAAGTCCGACGGCCGCGCCTCCGACGAGATACAGCACCGTGGCTCCCCCGATGTTCTGCCACTCGGTCCTCGTCAACTCATCGAATCCGATTCCGTTGAGGGGTCTGGTGAGAACCAGCGCGAGTCCGAGCACGGCGCCGGCAATCACACCCGCGACCGAGCCCCGCACGATCGCCCAGAGCAACACCGCGTTGACCGGATAGGCGGCGGCGAAGAACGGCCGGTTGCTGACGACCTCTCCCTGGGTGATGACCAGACCCGAGAGGAGCATGAGGTAGGTGCACAGCGCCAAATCGACTGCGAGCACCGCGTTGGTGGGCCGCTCGTCACTCAAGGACAGCCACAGCGTCCAGGCCGCCGCCCCCCCGATCGAGATCCACGCGAGGACCGGACGCTCGAGGGCATCTCCATCGGAAAGTGCGAGCACCGCCATCCACGCTAGAGACACCCAGCGAAATACCAGCGCTCCCCGGGCCAGTGTGCGCCGGTAGCGTTCTGATGCCGACGCCGTGGTCACATCGGGCACTCCCAACAAGCGATACCGTCCGCCCCGCTAATTCCTGACGATGCGCCTGATCCCTGACGTGGTTGCGAAGTACAGCCAGCCGCCAGGCCCCTTGCGAACGTCGGTGATGGGGTTCTGTCCACTGAGAATGACGCGCTGCCTGCGGACACCCGTGTCTCTGCGGTTCATCACGATGCGCCGGAGCCTGCCTCCGAAGTCCCCCGTGTATACGTTGCCGTTGAGAGACCTCAGCTTGCCCCTGTAAAAGGTTGGGTCGGTGGGCACCACAATGTTTTCCCACCGAACGCCGGGTCCTTTGGGATTGGGACCGACTCCCTTGGTGCCGCAGATGTATCCGGGGCCCCATCCGTAGTTGCGGCCCTTCTTGATGATGTTGAACTCGTCGTCGCACTGGGGGCCGTTCTCGGTTGAGTAGACCTTGGTCGTGCCGGGCTTGTGCGCCAGACCGAACGGGTTGCGATGCCCGTAGCTCCAGACCGCGTTATTGAAGGGATTGCGGTTCGGAACGGTCCCGTTCGGGTTGTAGCGAAGGATCTTGCCAAGGCGATTGTTCTTGTTCTGCGAGTTGCCCGGGTTTTGAGCGTCTCCTACCGAGACGTAGAGCTTGCCGCCCGCGAACTCGACCTGGCCCCCGTTGTGCGTGCCGCTCGAGTGGGCTCGGATCCCCTTCACGATGACCTTGGGATTGCGGCAACGGCGGTCGCGCACGGTGAATCGCTTGACCCGGTTTTCTGCCGGGGACCTGTTAGCCGTGTAATAGACGTACAGGAAGTGGTTCCTCTTGAACCTGGGGTGAAGCGCGATGCCGAGTAAGCCGCGTTCGCTCGAGGAGCTTACGTTGAGGTTTGCACAGGCGGTCCGCCGCAGCTTGCGCCCGTCGAGGATGCGAATCTTGCCGGTGTTCTTCTCGGTGAAGAAGATTCGCCTCGTGCCCGACACCCAGGCCATGTCGACCGGGAAGTTGAGCCCCGACTTGTAGGTCTGCACGTTGGTTCCCTGCGGTAGCGCGGAGGCCCGCGATGCGAACGGAACCAGCGACACCACTAATGCGGAAACCAAGAACAAGACTCTGAGCTTCACAGTTGGACCCTCCTCGAAGCGAGTGGCTTAGGGTCAGAGCATATGAGGGGACTTCCCTTTCGGCGCAAGGAAACCGACCAGGCGACCTCCCGGCGTATCCACGCGCGGCGGGCGCTGCGCTACCTGACGGTCTTCACGATGGGTGCGCTCGGAGCTCTGTTGTTGCTCCGCTTCATTCCACTTCCCGCTCAGCAAATGGGCCCGGCGAAGGTGCGCACCAGCGCCCAGATCGGAGGCGGGAACACCGAGGTTGTCATCCCTCCACTCGGCAAGATCAGCGCCAACACACACGACACACCGATCTCGTTCGGGATCGAGTTGGTTCAACTCGATCTTCCTGCCCTCGGTGTGGCCGTATCGACCGACGCCGGCCGGGACAAGTTGACCTCGAGTATTCAGGAGGACCTCGCGGGTGCGTTGCGGCGGATGGGTCTCCTCCTTGTCGCGGCGGGAACGATCGCGGGAGCGATCATCGGCGCGCTAATGCCTTATCGGAAATGGAAGTACATCGTTGCAGCCGCGGCCGGCGGGTTCCTCGCCGTCTCCAGTCTCCTCGGAGTTGCGCTGATTACGTTCGACCCCGACGGCTGGGAGGAACCAAAGTTCACGGGAACCCTAGCGCGCGCTCCCGACATGCTGGAGGCGGTGAACCGAAACCTCGACTCGATCGATGACCTCAGGGATCGTTTCCAGATCGCTTCTCAGCGCATCTCCGACCTCGTTTCGCTCCTCGCCGAGCCTCTCGACGATCCCACCGGAGGCACCTCGGTCATCCTTCATGTCAGTGATATTCACTCGAACCCGCTCGGGATCGAGGTGACTCGTCAACTCGCGGAGCAGTTCGACGTCTCGGCGGTTATCGATACAGGTGACCTGACGTCGTTCGGCAACCCGATCGAGTCGCGCATCGGCCGCCTCATCGAGGGCTTTCCCGTCCCCTATGTGTTCGTCCCCGGCAACCATGACTCGACGGCCAACAGAACCCAGTTGGGCCGAGTGAACGACCTCACGCTGCTCGACGGGAACACCACGACGGTCGGAGGTCTTGACGTGCTCGGGTGGGAGGACCCGACCTTCACCGCTTCCAACAAGACCAGTACTGAAGAGGGAAACGAGCTGCGCGAGGAGGAGGCCAGCCTGGTGGCAGACGGGGTCGAGGAGTTCACGCCGGACGTGCTCGCGGTACACGACCAGCGGCTTGCCGAAGAGTCCTACGGCAAGGTTCCTCTGGTGATCTCGGGGCACACTCACGAGCGCGACCTGCGGATCGAGGAGGGGACCGTGCAACTCGTCGTGGGTTCGACCGGCGCCACGGGGCTAGGTTCCTTCACGATCGAGGCAGACGTTCCCTATGAAGCGGAGGTCATCTACATGAGAGACGGCCTGCCGACGGCGGTCGACTACGTCAGCTTCCGGAGCCTCGGCAGCGAGTTCGACATTCAAAGGGAGTTGCTAGAGGTGGATGAGTCCCTCCTGGACCTTGACGCTTAGCGGGCGGCAGGCGGTTTAGGTGCTTCGCATATGATGCCCCGCGGAGGCGTGCCCGAGCGGCCGAAGGGAGCGCACTGCTAATGCGTTAACCGGTTTACGCCGGTTCCGGGGTTCAAATCCCCGCGCCTCCGCTGGCTGGGGGGGCGGACCTTCCGGTTTGGGGGTCGGTTAGAGTCACCGGCATACGCAGGCGCCCGTAGCTCAGTGGATTAGAGCGTCCGGCTACGGACCGGAAGGTCGGGGGTTCGAATCCCTCCGGGCGTACTCACACACCTCCGGGCGTACTTCCGTTTTGTGACCATCTGTTAGTCGGTCGTGTTGTGGAGAGTGGGTCACCTCACTCGTCATAGTCGCCGAGGCAAGGTTTACTTCACCAGGT
>JBOGWU010000266.1:0-2869 GCA_050693935.1 Actinomycetota bacterium
CGGATCGGAATGGTCTTTCAGAAGCCCAATCCGTTTCCGAAATCGATTTACGACAACATCGCGTTCGGGCCGAAGCTGTCGGGAATCAAGGGCGACATGGACGAGATCGTCGAGCGGGCCCTGACCAAGGCCGCGCTGTGGGACGAGGTCAAGGACAGGCTCAAGGAATCGGCCATGGGCCTCTCGGGAGGCCAGCAGCAGAGGTTGTGCATCGCCCGGTGCATCGCCGTTCAGCCCGATGTCATCCTAATGGATGAACCATGTTCGGCGCTCGATCCCATCGCCACGGGCAGGATCGAGGACCTCATGCAGGAGATCAAGAGCGACTACTCGATAGTCATCGTGACTCACAACATGCAGCAGGCCGCGCGCGTCAGCGACATGACCGCCTTCTTCACGGCAGAAGTGAACGAGGAGCAGGACCGCCGTACCGGCGTCCTCGTCGAGCACGACAGAACCGAGCACATCTTCCAGACTCCATCGGATGAGAGGACGGAGAATTACGTCACCGGGCGTTTTGGGTGATCCCAGGCGGGACGACCCTCGGCCGATTCGAGCCGCTTTTGCTTTCGAACTCGAGCAGTTAAGACTCCAGGTCGAGGTCATGGCCCTGCGCGTCGACGAGGCCCTGCAGCGGTCGACCACCGTTCTGCTCACGGGCGACTGCGACCTCGCCGAGACGGTCATCGCGGCGGACGACGACATCGACGACATGCTCGTGTCGCTCACGGAGCGCTGCTACGACCTCCTCGGCCGGCAGAATCCGATGGCCTCCGATCTGCGCCTGGTGGTATCGGTGATCCGCATTCTCGGTGATCTCGAACGAACCGGGGACCTCTGCCTCCGCATCGTGAAGCTCGCTCCCGAGCACCACCGGTTGAGCCACAATGCCGAGACCTTCGGCATCCTGCGCGAGATGGCCAGCGAGGCACAGGGGCTGTTCCGCACCGCACTCAGGGCGTGGTCAACGCGCGATCTCCGCCTGGCCAAGACGCTCGAGGAGCGCGACGACGCGATGGACGCGCACAACACGAGGTTGATGGAGGCCATCATGGCGATGGATGGCCCGGAGGCGGTGCCGAGCGCAGTGACGACGGTACTGGCGGGCCGGGCGCTCGAACGCATCGCCGATCACTCGGTAATGATCGGCGAGCGTCTGCGCTACATGCTCACCGGCAACTCCGAATCGCTGTCGGCGGAGATCCGGCCGGGCAAGCGAGAGGACGGGGACTAGGAACTAGGGGACGAACTTGTAGCCGAGTCCCCTGATGGTTACCAGGTGGGTTGGCGTGTGGGGGTCGGGCTCGCATTTCGCTCGCAACCGTTTGATATGAACGTCCAGCGTGCGCGTGTCGCCGAAGTAGTCGGCCCCCCAGATCCGATCGATCAGAGTGTCGCGCGTCAGGACGCGACCGGAGTTCTCCATCAACAGCTCGAGCAGCTCGAACTCTTTGCGTGGCAGATGAACCTCGTCGCCACGCACCGTTACCTCGAATCGGTCGGGGTCGAGCCTGATGCCACCACCCTCTAGGACTCCGTCGGCGCCGGTGCCGTCGTTTCTGCTGCGCCGCAACACCGCCTTGATCCTCGCTAGGAGCTCGCGCGAGCTGAAGGGCTTGGTCACGTAGTCGTCGGCACCCAACTCGAGCCCGAGCACCTTATCGATCTCTGTGTCGCGTGCGGTCAGCATGATGATCGGCACCGACGACGAGCGGCGAATCTCCTTGCAGATATCCTCTCCACCCATTCCGGGGAGCATGAGGTCCAGCAATACGAGATCGGCTCCCGCGGCCTTGAAGTGCTCGAGCCCAACGGAGCCGTCGGTATATCGGTCGACGTCGAACCCCTCGCGCTGCAACTGATACTCGAGCGCCTCGCCGAATCCCACTTCGTCTTCGATCAACAGAATCTGTGGCAACCCTGCCTCCTATCAGCCTGACTTAGCCCGCCGTGCGAATTCGCTCTGACGGTGGCGAAACGGCTGGTATTCGAGCGGTGAAGATCGAGCCGCGGCCCAGCTCACTGTCCAGTTGCACGACGCCCCCGTGGAGTTCCGCCACGTGCTTGACGATGGCGAGACCCAATCCGGTGCCACCCCGATCGCGGGAGCGCGCTCGGTCGACTCGATAGAAGCGTTCGAAGATCCGGCCCTGGGCTTCGAGCGGTATCCCCATCCCGTTGTCGCTGACCCGGATCACGGCTGAGTCGCCGTCGTGGTAAACGTCGATCGACACCCGTCCACCGTCGGTCGTGTACCGGATCGCGTTTTCGACCAGGTTGCGAGCCAGGACGACGATCTGGGACTCGTCTCCCTTCACCAGGACGCCGTCCTCGATCTCTACGCTGAGCTCGATGTGTTTCGACTCGGCCTCCGCCCGCGCCTCCTCGACCACTTTGTGCGCACCCAGAGACACGTCCACGGTCTCCTCGGGGACCGCCTCGGGGTCCTCTAAGCGCGAGAGGTCCAGCAGATCGCCGATCAGTCGACCGAGCCTCGCCGATTCGAAGACTATGCGTTCGGCGAAGCGATCGGCCGCTTCAGGGTCGTCGCGCACGGCCTGGCGGAGAGCCTCACCAAGGGTCTGCAGGCTGGCGACGGGACTCTTTAGCTCGTGGCTGGCGTGAGCGACGAACTCGGTGCGGATGCGCTGGGTCTTCAGGTGCTCGGTGACGTCCTGGATCACCACCACCACGCCTTGCCGCTTCTCGAGCGCCTCGGCCCGCACTCGCAGCGTCTTACGAGAGGGGAACCAGATCGAAACGACCTCCTCGATGCTCCCGTCCGCGTCCAGCGCTCGTCGGGCAACGGTTCTGACCTCATCGGAGGGCAGTCGCGGCGGGAGCGCACCCTCGGGAAATCCCAGGAGCT
>JBOGWU010000267.1:0-2929 GCA_050693935.1 Actinomycetota bacterium
CCTGGGCTTCGTCACCGAGGTGAGTGACTCGGTAGCCTCCGCCGTCGAGGGTGCCGACGTCCTCATCACCGCGACCAATTCGCCCGAGCCGGTCTTGATGGCATCGCATCTCGAGGCCGGCCAGCACCTAAACGCAATGGGAATCCGCACCGAGATTGATCCCGAGGCCATCGTCAAATGCATGGTCGTCGGCGATGGGCGCGAGGAAACTCTCAACGACGGAAAGTTCTCGATCGCGTTGGCGGTCGGAGCAGTCTCGGAGGAAGACCTCGGCCCCTCGTTGGGCGAAGTTCTGTCGGGCGCACGGGCCCGAGAGGCACCCAACGAGATCACGATGTTTGACTCCTCGGGAGTCGCGATCCAGGACGTAACCTGTGCGCGCTTCGTTTACGAAAAAGCACTGGTCGAGAGCCGCGGGACGCATGTGGATCTCGGGCTAGACGGATCCCCCTGACTCCGTCAGGTGCACAGACGGTCGATCGAGTGCAAGAGCACGGACGCCGCCGTCAGGCAGTCGTCAATCGAAACGGCATCGATTCCTACTAATCCTTCTCCCGAGAACCGGCGCTTCCCGGGTCCGAACATGGGTGTCGGTATTCCCTTGGAACACGCGTAGCCCGCGTCGAAGCAGTTGAGGCTCCAAATCGTCTCAGGATCGACACCTGTTTCGGCGAGCCCCGCAAGGAGAGTGCGAACGATCGACGAGCTGTCGCTCACTTCGGCGGGAAGCATTGAGACCCCCTCCACGACGTCAACATCTCGGACGTCCGAGGAATTGAGATGCGCTGCGATCGCCGCAACCGCACCGGCTGGGGACTCACCCGGCAAGAGCCGCCGGTCCACGACGATCGAAACCTCGTCCGGGATCGTGTGAGGAGCTAGTGGCGAGCACGAGAACTGGTATGGGGTAACGGTGACCGGCCCAAGCGAGGGGTGCTCGGGCCGCACGGGGAGGGCTTCAAGCGCGGCGATAACCTTCGCTCCTCTGGGAATTGGGTTAGCCCCGAGCCAGGGCTGGCTCGAGTGAGAAGAGCGTCCCTTTATCTTCAGCACGACATCGACTCGGCCCCGGTTCCCCAGAGAGACCTTCAGGTCCGTGCCGATCGAGACGACGCCATGCGCGGCCCTCACGCCGAGATCGTCCAGGAGCCTGGTGGAGCCGCCGTGGGAACTCCGACCTTCTGTGTTCACCGTGAGCCAAACAGGTCGCGCCAGTGAAGACGCTCTCTCGCGCACGGCTGCGATGGCCGCCGCCATGGGCCCCTTGCCCTGGGTGGCGCCCTGACCCACCGCCACGGGACCGTCGTATCCATAGTCTCGTCCGTCGACTATCGACCCCGCGTCGGCGTTATCCATCAAATTGGCGTGCTGCGAAACGACATAGGTCTGGATGAGGAAGCCGTCATCGGACTCGGGACCGAATCGCACCGCGACATCGCCCATCGGGTGTCGCCGAATCTCGTCCGGGTCGAGTGCTTGCAGGGCTGGGAGGACCACGTCGTTGACCGCGGCCACGATCCGCGGATCACCGGGCTGGATCTCCGTCTCGCCGAACGGTACCTGCGTGTCCGTGGTCAGAAGCTTCCGAAGGAGGTCCTCGAGCTGTGGGCGCCCGATTCGGTCACTCATATCTTGACCAAGGATGGCACCAGCTCATCCAGCGCCCGCGACATCTGTCCCTCCTGATCGAAGGAGGCGAACCTAATGATCGGCAGGTCGAGCCCTCCGTCCCGGTAGAGCTCGATCCTGGCAGCGATTTGGTCGGGCGTACCGTATGCGCCCCAGGCCGTCATCACGTCGGGAGCGACGTCGATCGAGTAGTACTCCTTGAGAAAGCGCTTCGCTTCTACGCGCGCCGTGTCCTCATCGTCCTGGATGTTGACCATCAGGTGCACCGCCGAGCGCATGGGGGCCGGGTCGCGGCCCTCTGCGTCCGCGGCCTCTCGGATCTCCGCCCAGCGACGCCTGAAATCCTGCGGTCCCACCACCGTTGAGAGCCAGCCATCGGCGAGGCGTGCGACCCGCAGTATCGCCTTTCGATAGCGCTCCTCCGAAAGCTTTGTGTGATCAGGGTTACTGGCTATCCAGATCGGACATGGACTCTGCGCGGGCTTGGGAAGAAGGTCGATCTCTGGAAACTCCCAGAACTCGCTCTGGTGAGAGGTGGGGCCCGCCCACAAGCGGCGCACAAGCGAAATCGCCTCTTCCATCCTGGGCACGCGTTGTTTCGGTTTCACGCCCATGGCCTGCAGCTCGGCGTCGAAGTCGCCTCCACCTCGACCGGTCGGCGCCCCCAGACACACGGCCAGCAAAGACCTGCCCCCGGATAAGACGTCCAGGCTCGCCCACTGGCACGCGAAGAGCACCGGGTTGCGCAGCGGAAACGTGGCCATGCAGCAAACTCCGAGATCGACTCGGCTCGTGCGCGCGGCAAGGGCAGACATCGTGGCGATCGCCTCCAGGCGCGGCTTCGCAATGAGTCCATCTCCCACCCACACCGAGTCGAAGTACCCCGAGTCCTCGGCCTCCTCGGCCAGGCTGTACAACTCCTGCACCGTGGTTGCTCCGAAGAGCACTCCGCGGTTCGGCAGGCTTAGCCCGAGTGATCTCACATCTCCTCCTAGCTCGATTCCGGCAGCGTTCTGGTCATGTCACTGCGCAAGGGCCTTCGAGATGATCCGGTCGACGCCGATCCATTGCGAGCGCGCCACCGTCAATGGCGCCGACGCACCCAGGCCGCGAGCCCAGAAGCCGTCGAGGCTCATCTCGCGGGCGGCGTTGAGGTCGATCCCTCCGGGAGGTGCCGACAGGTCGATCGCAAGCGCGTTGGGGGGCAGATGTCTCAGCTCTTTTTCGCCGATCACCGGAGCGGGGGCGGTGTTGAAGAGGATCATGATCTTGGGGAACAAAGAGGGGATGTCCTCGAAGG
>JBOGWU010000268.1:0-42872 GCA_050693935.1 Actinomycetota bacterium
GCAGGTCCACCCCGTCGAAGAACAACTTGTTGAGGAAGGCATCCTTGGCGATCTCTCTGGCCACCTGGGGTGACACCGGACCCACGCCGGGGATCTTGCAGAGCTCGCCCTCGCGCACGTCGGTCCAACCGCGCTTGGCCACCTCGTGGCTCACCAGGATCACCAGTTCGGGTCGCTTGGCCCGACCCTTGCCGGAGCCCGACAGCATTGCGGCGTAGGCATCCGCTAGATGTCGTTCGAAGGGCTCCTTTTCCCCACCGGCCTTGGCCCTGCGGGCGAGCCTTTGCGCCTCGGCCTCGGCCCGGGCCACGATGGGTGAGCCGACGTGGGGCTCGAGCTCCATGTGGATGTGCACCATCCCGAGCTCGTCGCTGTGGCTGCGGGCCTTGCGCGCAGCGTGTTGACGCTGCGCCAGACCTCGGTGTTGTTCGGCCTCGAGCTTGGTCTTGCGAGCCTTCTCCCTCAGAACGTGGAAGGACTCGGTTTGGGCAATCGTCAGTAGCTCGCCGGCCGCACCAGGGGCCGACTCCTCGGCCCTGGCGATCTCGGTCGCCTGATCCAGGGAGACCTCGCCCTGCTTGAGGGCATCTTCCAGCGGCGCCGATTCACTCAAGATCTTGCCCGTGGTGATCGTGTCCTTGGCCTTGCCGGTGGAACTCCCGGTCGCCCGGGCGATCTCGGATGCGTCGTCGAGCTTGCGCGCCAGTGCGGCGATCCCGAAGGCGGCCAGTCGCTGGGTCCGGGCGTAAGACGCGAGCAGCTCGCGGGCCGAGGCCAGGGTCAGCAACTCGGGCTCGAGGTTGGCGTTGGCCTTCTCTAGCAGCTCGTTGGCCTCGTCGACATGACTGAATTCCATGCCTGTAATTATGGTGATTCACTGTGACAAGAATGCTTTCTGAATGGCCCTTGGCGGGAGAAATCTCGGACTTTCTTTTCGCTCTTCCCGCGACTTGTCGTAGTCGACCTCCTTGAAGGGTTAATCGAGGCAGAAGGTCTTGACCTTGGCCGTCCCCACCACACCGGGGTCGTACAGGGTGACGAACCTGTCGGCGTCGGCGCGACTTGCGAAGTAGAGCGCGACGTCGGTGTAACTGCGTGAGGGATCCAGCCCCAAAGCCTCCTTTGCCCCCGAGTCGCAATCGATGCCCCCGACGCTCGGCTCGAAGCCGAGGTTGCGGAGATCGGACTCGGCGGCCTCGATCTTCGGTTCGCCGGCACCCTTCGCGGTCACCGCGAAATACACGCCGAAGTAAAAGCGACCCTGCTCAGGGACGACGGGGTCCGGAAACAGCTCCGAGCTGTTGTCGTTCTCGGTCCCCTCCCCGTCCTCGTACTCGTACTCGTCTTCGCCCTCGTCGGGGCCCGGCGATTCCTGGGCTGAAGTCGTCTCCGCCGGGGGCGGAGTCTCCTCGACCGGACTGGGCGTGGGGCTGGGCTTGGAGGTCGCGCCGGCCCCGGTTTGGTCCTCCGGTGAGTCTTCGGTCGAGCCACAGGCCCCCAGCATCACGGCGAGCGCGAGCAGAGCTCCGCATAACTTGGTTAACGTCATCCGGCGATTGTCACAGCAACCCGCCCGCCGAGGTCGGCTTTCGGCCGCTCCGCTAAAGCGTGGCGCCCCGCCACCCGGGGTTGACCGGCCCATAGCCCTTTCCGATACGAAGGGAGCGCTCGATGGCTCCCGACACGAACTCCTTGGCGGCTCGAATCGCCGCGCGTACCTCGTCTCCATGCGCCAACCGGGCGGCGATGGCGGCCGACAGGGTGCACCCGGTTCCGTGAGTGTCCTCGGTGTCGAAGCGAGGGCCGGCCAGTTCGGTAAAGCGCTCGCCGTCGTAGACGACGTCGGTCGCAACGTCGCCCGGGAGGTGTCCGCCCTTGACCACCACGTATCGGGGACCCTTGGCGTGCAGGGCTTCCGCAGCCTCGCGCATGCCGGCCGCCGAAGTGATCTCGCCCCCACCCACGAGACCCTGGGCCTCGTAGAGGTTGGGCGTCACCACCTCGGCGAGTGGAAGAAGACGATCGACGAGGGCCGTCACCGCCTCGGGCGCAAGCAGGTGATCGCGATGCTTGGACACGAATACCGGGTCCACCACCAGGTGCTCGATTCCGTGGACTTCCACGGCCTTGGCGACGGCCTCGACGATAGAGGCCGACGCCAGCATGCCGGTCTTAGCGGCGTCCACCCCGATGTCCGACTCGACCGCGTCGATCTGCGCGATGACGAACTCGGGCGGGACCTCGTGAATCGCGCTCACCGCTACGGTGTTCTGCGCGGTGAGCGCCGTCAGCGCGCTCATCCCATGGCACCCGAGGGCGAAGAAGGTCTTCAGATCTGCCTGGATGCCGGCCCCCCCTCCGGAGTCGGAGCCGGCGATGGTGAGCGCCCGGGGAAGACCGCTCACCGGCCTCGCAGGTGTTCCCATCCCTTTGCCCTCCAGTCGTCGAGATCACGTCCACCAATCTGGGCGGGCCCGTCGGTGATGACACCGATCTTGGTCAATGGGGTCCCGAGCCCGGCCAGCGCGGCGCGCGCCTCCTTCAAGTGTCCTTCATCGATCGTGAAGAGCAACTCGAAGTCCTCGCCACCCGTGATCGCCAGGGCCTGAGTCTGTGCCGGGTCAATCGACGGCAGGAGCCGGAGCGCGGTATCGACGGGAATCGAGGCGAGCTCCACGTCACAGCCCACGCTGCTCGAATCGATGAGGTGGCCGAGGTCGACGGCGAGGCCGTCGGATATGTCGATCATCGCCGTAGCTAGGCCACCCAGCGCGCTTCCCTCCGCAACCCGCGCCCGCGGGCGCAACTGCCGCTCGACGAGAGAAGCGAGCTCCGCTCCCGGCGCGTCCTTGGCGCTCAGTGCCAAGAGGCCGCCCGCAGCCCCGCCCAGCGCACCGGTAACGCAGAGCGCATCTCCGGTGGTGGCGCCGCTGCGGAGCACGGGCCCACGTTCGTGTGCACGCCCTAGGAGCGCGAGCGTCGCGCTGATCTCTTGACCGGAGCTGAAGTCGCCCCCGACCAGTCCGATGTCCCACTCCCGGCAGGCGCTTGCCAGACCCTCTGCAAGCGAGTCGACGAACTCGACGCTCGTGTCGGGCCGTAGCGCGACGGCCGCGACTGCCCGCCACGGCAGGCCCCCCATCGCGGCGATGTCGGAAGCGTTGGCCGCGACGAGCTTCCAGCCCACGTCGAATCCGTCCGCATAGCCGAGCCGGAAGTCCACGTCCTCGACCATCAGATCGGTGGTGAACAGCAGCCCTCCGAACGCGGCGGTGTCGTCGCCACTCCACACCTCACCGGCGGGTGGAGAACGGAACCTGCGAACGACGCGCTCGATTAGGGCATGCTCCCCGAGATCCCCCACGACCTCGGGCTCGTCTTGGCTCACGCCGAGCGCGCGGGAGGGCGGGGCACCTAGTCGGCCGTTGGGCCCGCGGCCACGACCTCGGGGGGAACCGTGCTGCGGTACTGCTCGAAGTTCTTTGCGAACATGCGGGCAAGCTCGCGAGCCTGTGAGTCGTACTCCCCCGCGTCGGACCAGGTCGCCCGGGCGTCCAGCACCTCGTCGGGGACGCCGGGGCACGAAACTGGGACCTCGACGTTGAAGATGTCGTGATGCCGGGTTTCGACGTCGTCGAGGAGCCCTGCGGTGACGGCATCGACCATGGCACGGGTGTGAGCCAGGTCCATCCTCTTACCAACTCCGTAGGGGCCACCGGTCCAACCGGTATTCATCAGGTAGACGCTGGCCCCGTGCCTGTCGATCCGCTCGCCGAGCAACTTCGTGTATACACCGGGGGCGAGGGGCAGGAACGGGGCCCCGAAGCAGGTCGAGAAGCTGGGCTCGGGTTCGTCGCCGAGGCCGGCCTCGGTTCCCGCCAGTTTCGACGTGAAGCCCGAGAGAAAGTGGTACATCGCGCCGTTGGAGTCCAGCCGGGAGATCGGAGGAAGCACTCCGAAGGCGTCGGCAGTAAGGAAGATGACGGTGCTCGCGTGACCCGCCCGTCCCTCGGGGACATGATTGGGGATGAACTCCAGCGGATATGCCACCCTCGTGTTCTCGGTCAGAGAGTCGTCGGCGTAGTCGGGTACTCGAGTCACCGGATCGATGACGACGTTCTCGATGACCGAGCCGAACTTGATCGCGTCCCAGATCTGGGGCTCCTTCTCCTTGGACAGGTTGATGCATTTCGCGTAGCACCCGCCCTCGAAGTTGAAGATGCCGTTGTCCGACCAACCGTGCTCGTCGTCGCCTAGCAACCGGCGCGAGGGATCGGTGGAAAGCGTTGTCTTGCCGGTCCCCGAGAGGCCGAAGAACAACGCGACGCCGCCGTCCGAACCCACGCTTGCGGAGCAGTGCATACCCACCGCTCCCGCAGCCGGGAAGAGATAGTTGCCGGACGTGAATATCGACTTCTTGATCTCACCCGCATAGTGCGAACCAACGATGAGCACGAGCTTGCGTTCGAGATCGACGCCCACGAAGGTCTCGGTTCTGGTTCCGTCGCGCTCGGGCTCCGTCTCGAACGTGGGAGACGACAGGCTGATGAAGTCGGGTTCGAAGTTCGCAAGCTCAGCGCGCGAGGGGCGGCGAAACAACTGCTGCGCGAACAACGCATGCCACGCGAGCTCGGCGACCACGCGCAGCTTGATCTGGTACTGGGGGTCCGCACCGATGAACCCGTCGATGACGAATAGATCCTTGCCGGAGAGGTGTTCTCGAACCCGGTCGTATAGCGCATCGAACCTCTCCACCTCGAAAGGCTGATTCCGCGATCCCCAATCGATGCTCTCGGCCGACTTGCCGTGCCGCACGAAGAAGCGATCTTTGGGAGAGCGGCCGCTGTATTTGCCGGTAACGGCGACCAGGGCGCCGTCGCTCGAGAGCTTGGCTTCACCACGAGCGATCGCAAGTTCGACGAGTTCCGCCGGGCTTGGGTTGATGTGAACGGTGCCCGGATTCTTTACCCCTGCAACCTCAGGTGGCATGAACAGCTCTCTCCTTAGTTGAATGGATCGCTTGAGTGACCGAAGCCTACCCCTTGACGCCTCTCGCCCCCTGCGCAGCGGCTTCCCATCTGCACTAGACTCCCTGCACTTCTGGTAACCGGCGCGGGGGCGGGGCGGGCTCGGCCGGACCGCATGATGAAAAGTCGGACTCGGCCGGACCGCACAGGCGAACCGTCGGGGAAGATCGAAAAGGAGGACTCAGGAGTGGCAGACGTTCAGGCTTACGTTCTGATCCAGACCGAAGTCGGCAAGGCCGCACAAGTCGCCAAGGAAGTACGGGACATCACGGGTGTGGACGCCGCGGAAGATGTCACCGGCCCCTATGACGTCATCGTGCGCGCGAGCGCGGGCAACGTCGATGACCTCGGCAAGCTGGTCGTGGCCAAGATCCAGGCAATCGAGGGAATCACGCGCACGCTGACCTGCCCCGTCGTACACCTCTGAGCCCAGAGGAGGCGGCCCGCACAAGAAGGTTTGGCAGCGCCGAGCTCAATTCGAGCATCTGTCTTCAGGCTCCGCGGTTGACCCGGGCACTTCGGAGGTACAAGCTTGAACTGGTTCGGCGTGCGTCGGCACTCGTCCCACGGTCAGGGGAGGCAGCATGGATCACGACAAGCACGATCACTCGGGTCACGGATTTGGGAAAGGGCAGGAGAAGCTTCCCGACGACGCGGAGAAGGAACACCGGTCTGACTTCGCACGCGGTCAGGACACCGACGATCCGGCGCGCGATGCAGAGCACCCCGACTTCGCCAGAGGCTCGGACCACAAGGACCCCAAGCGCGAAGCAGCTCGTCCCGACTACGCTCGGGGTCAGGACAAAGAGGTTTAGCGGCTAACGCGTTGCAATAGCCTCGACTAGTTCCCGGCAGAAGTCCGGGATGTCGTCGACGACTCGCCCCCAGACGATGTTGCCGTCGACGAACGCGGCCTCGTCCACCCAGGTCGCCCCCGCGTTGACCAGATCATCCTTGATGCCCAGGCTCCCAGTGGCCCGGCTTCCGTCCACGATCTCCGCCGATATGCCCACGAGGCCCGCATGACAGATGAGTCCCACGATCTTGCCCTGGCCGTGGGCCTTGCCTACCAAGCTCGTTACCTCCTCGTAGCGACGAAGCTTGTCCGGCGCCCATCCCCCTGGGACCACCACGGCGTCGAAGTCGTCGGCCGACACATCGGCGGCCGCGACATCGCTCGTGGCCGTAAGCCCGTGCTTGCCGCGGTACTCCCGGCCGGCGGCGGGGGCGACTATCGAGACGACGGCGCGCTCTTCATGCAGCCTCATCACCGTGACCCAGAACTCGAGGTCCTCGAAGCCCTCCTCGACAAAGAAAGCCACTTTGGTGCCCTGCAGCCGTGCTCCCATGATCACTCCTCTTCTCTTGGTAGATCACCCAGTTCACCTGTATAGCTCGGTGGGGGCGGTACCTCTCCCTGGTCGATGAGCCACCGCACGGTGCGTTCGAGCGTTGTCTCGATCGGCGTGTACTCGAGACCGAGTTCACGCTCCGCCCGCGACCCGTCGTAGACGTGACCGTGCACCAGGGTACGGACCATCTCCGGGCACACCGGAGGCTCCTTACCTCTCACGCGAAACGCGGTCGCCACCGCCCCTGCGGCACCTATGGCCACTCGTCCCGGAATGAAACGCGGCACGTATTTCACGCCGGTGATGCGAGCCATGAGCCCGAGCGCATCGATCGCCGAGATGGTGCCGCTGTTCAGCACATAACGTTCCCAGGCCCGCCCCTTCTGCTCCGCGAGGAGGTGTCCCTTTGTGCAGTCGTCGGTGTCGACGATGCTGAAGCGGGTGTTCACGAAATACTTGAGCTTTCCCGTTAGGTAGTAGGTAATGATCTTCGCGGTACCGCCGGCTCGTCCCGGTCCTTGAACCGACGCGGGATTCACGCAAACGAGCTCCAGCCCCTTCGAACGAGCGCGCTCCATCACGGCGCGCTCCGCCTCGAACTTCGAGCGTTCGTATTCGGACAGGAACCAGCCTCGGTGCATCGCGTCCTCACGGCCCACGGTGCGGCTCTTCTCGCCCAGGGTTGCGGCTGAGGACGTGTAGACGACGCGCCTCACCCCGGCGCGCAGCGCGGCGTCGACGACGTTCAGCGATCCCGTCACGTTGACCTCGAAGAGGGGTGAGCGGTCCTTCAGGCAAAACGCGTTGATGCCGGCGGCGTGGTAGACGACGTCACAGCCGATCATCGCTTTCTCGAGAGAGTCGACGTCCAAGAGATGTGCCGTGGCCGGCGACGCGCCCATGGTTTCGATGCGACTACGAGATTCGTCGGAACGACACAATCCCGATGCGTCCCGTCCCTCGTCTATCAAGCGCTGCAGAATTGCGCTTCCCAGCAGGCCGGTGGCACCCGTTACCAAGACGCGTTCCGACATCGCCTAGCGCTCCCGTCCCGAGATTCCCAACACGTGCGAGAAGCGGCTCAAGTACTCGACTCCCGACATCACGGTGATCCCCGCGGCGATCCACATGGCCCACTCGTCGAGCCAGAGGGCCCCGATATGCACCGGCCATCTGATGATCGACATCGTGATCGCAACGAACTGAACATTAGCCTTGAGCTTTCCCCAGATCGACGGTTTCATGACCGTACCGTCTGCAGCGATCAGGCCTCGCAGACCCAGGATCATAAGTTCGCGCCCGATGATGATCGTCGCCACCCAGATCGAGGCGCGACCGGCTTCGACCAGCGCGATCAACGCACCCGTCACCAACAGCTTGTCCGCCGTCGTGTCAAGGAATGCCCCCAGCGCGGTCACGGCGCCCCACTTGCGGGCCAGGCGGCCGTCGAAGAAGTCCGTGGCGGCGGCGAGGACGAACAGGACCGCGGCGGCCGGACGGGCGTAGCGGAAGTCGTCGCCCCACGCGATGAGGACCATGACCACCGGAACGAGTGCGATACGCACATACGTGAGCGCGTTCAGAATCCGTACGGCGCGATCGTGGGCGAGTGTCACCGAGAGGCCTCGGCTGCGATCAGGTCACGGACCTGCTCGGCGGAGTCACAGTTCAGGGCATCCTGCGCCAGGCTACGGGCGGCGGCGAGTGTCACCGACCTGACCGATTGCTTCACCGAAGGGATCGAGGGAGGCGCCATGCTGAGCTCAGTCACGCCCAGACCCAGCAGAAGCGGGGCGGCCCCGGCCTCTCCCGCGAGCTCGCCGCAGACGCCGACCCAGGTACCGTGGGCGTGCGCCGCCTCGGCCGCATGCGAGATCAATTTCAAGACCGCGGGGTGAACCGGATCCGCAAGCGATGCCACCTGCGCGTTGCCGCGCTCGGCGGCCATCGTGTACTGGCTGAGGTCGTTGGTTCCGATCGAGAAGAAATCCACGCCTCCCGCAAGGTGGCCGGCCGTCAGCGCGGCGGCGGGGACCTCGATCATGACCCCGATCTCGAGTCCCTCGGGCCGTGTGGGTCCCACCGCCTCGTCGAGGGCGGCCTTGGCGGCGTTTAGCTCCGAGGTGGTCGTCACCATCGGGAACATGACCCGCACCGGGCGGTCACGAGCAAGGCGTGCGATGGCGCGTAGCTGGACCTCGAGAAGCTCTCGCCGCGCGAGCCCGAGGCGGATGCCTCTAAGTCCGAGAAACGGATTCTCTTCGGCTTGCTGCGCCGCGTAGGACAACGGCTTGTCCGCTCCCACATCCAGGGTCCTGATGGTGAGTGGCCGGTCGCCGAGAGCCTCCCCGATGGCGGCGTAGACCTCCAGTTGCTCATCCACCCCGGGCATCTCGTCGCGGCCGCGGAAGAGGAACTCGGTCCGGAGCAGTCCGACCGCGTCCGCCCCCACGCCGACCGCCTTCAGCGCGTCCTCGAGGGATCCGATGTTGGCGGCCACCTCGATGGTGGTTCCGTCCTCGGTCGTGGCCGGCCGACCGGCCGCCGTTCTCGCGGCCGCCGCCGCGACGCGACCCCTCTCCAAGCGCTCCTCGTAGCGGGTGACCAGGTCGGGACCCGGAGCGACGATCAACGCCCCCACATCCCCGTCTACGACGAGATCGCGGCCCTCGGGCACGGTCAGAAGCTCATCCCCGATACCGACCACGGCCGGCACGCCGAGGGCACGAGCCAAGATGGCCCCGTGCGAGGTGGGGCCGCCCCTGGCGGCGGCGATCCCCTTCACCATGACGGGATCGAGTGCGGCGGCGTCACTCGGAGTCAGTTCGGCGACCACGAGGATCCCCGGGTGCGTGATACGGACCCCCGGCGCCTCGCGATCCAGGAGCCGACCGAGCACCCGCTGGGCAACGTCGACCACATCGCCGGACCGGGAACGCAGGCGCTCGTCTTCCAGTTGCTCTATCTCCCCGGCGGCGGCTTGCATCACGGTCCACAGCGCGTCGGCAGCGTTTCGCCTCTCATTCACTATGAGGTCCCTCATCTGCTCGCTCAGAGCCGCGTCCGCGAGCCACAGCAGATGAGCGTCGAAGATCTGGGCCTCGTACTCGCTCGCGGAGCGAGCGACGTTCGCGCGCAGCGTGACGATCTCGGCCTTGGCCGCGGCGATCGCATCTCTGAGCCGGCCGAGCTCCGCCTCCGGGTCGTCCGCGAGCTCGGTTGGAACCGAGTGTCCCGCGGGGCCGAGACGGCGCGCCGCCCCCAGCGCGACACCAGGGGAGGCCGCAAGACCGGTCAGGGCTCCCGCCGGGAGGTCGTCGAGTGCCGGCGCTTCAGGAGCCGGAGGCCCCTTTTCGCTCCGGGGGTCTCCGAAGTTGTCGGCCGCGAGGCTCTGCAGCGCCGCTATCGTGTCCCCGGCTCCCTCTCCCGAAGCGCGCACCAGGATCTCGTGGCCCTGAGTTGCTCCCAGGGTAGTCACGGCGTTGAGGCTGGTGCCGTCCACCGGGCCCCGTCCGGTCGTGAGGTTGGTGACCCGTACGCGCGCTCCAGACTCGCCGGCCGCGCGCACGAAGCGCGCCGCCGGACGAGCGTGAAGTCCCAGAGGGTTGTCGACCAGGATGGTTGCCTCCACCGGCGGGCCTTCGCTCGCGCTCTCCTGCGGAGAGAGTTCCTCGATTAAGTCTTGCGCCTCCTCCGCGGCGACCGCCGCGCCCTCTCCGGCGTTCAGATGCGAGGTTTTTCCCGCCAGACCCCCGAGCGCCTCGTCGGCCACCTCCTTCAGAGTGCGTCCCAGCCTCGCCGCGGTGGCGGCGGAGACCGCTCCCTCGACGAGGGGGGCCTCGGTCAAGACGACGTGTTCGCGCACGTGAGGCTCCAACATCTCGACGGCCAGCTCCGCGCTCATGACCGCGCTGCCGAGATCCATCAGCACCAGCACGCCGTCCTCCGAGTAGCTCTGGTTGATGGCCTCCAGTACGCGCAGAGCATCCGTACCGAGCGCGTCGGGCTCATCGGTCCCCGCGCCCGACGACAGAACAACCTGGTCTCCACCCATCTCGCGCGCGAGCTCGATTACCCCGTCGGCGATGCTGCGGCTATGTGAAACGATGACGATCCCAACCACGGCCGAACCTTACTAGTGCCCCAAACCGTAGGAGCGATACAGGAGCTCGATCGGGTGCACCGACTCGATCTGGGTTCCGTGCTCGATCTGCCAGCGACAGGTCTCGCTGTCGCAGACCGACAGGTCCGGAGAGGCGCCCTTTATGTCTTCGAACAAGGGCCGGCCGACCTCCATGGCGATGTCGTACTTCTCCTTTTTGAATCCATAGGTTCCTGCGATCCCACAGCAGACGTGGTCGAAGTCGGTGACCTCGAGATCGGGAATCAGGGCGAAGAGTTCTAACGCCGGCTTTCCGATCTCGTGACCCCGCTGCTGACAGGGGGCGTGGTAAGGAACCGACATCGGCAGCGGCTCCAGGTCGGTCTTCAGCTCACCGCGGTCGTGGAGATCGACGAGGAACTCGCAGATGTCGTACATGCGGTTCGAAACGACCTCGAGGTCGTCGCCCGTCATGCCCAGGATCTCGTGCGCCTCGCGCTTGAGCATCAGCCCGCAACTCGTGGACGTTGCCACGATGTCGTATCCCTCTCTGGCGTAGGGCGCCAGCTTGCCGACCATTCGTTGAACATAGGTGCGCGCGTCGTCGAAGAGGCCGTTCGATTGCAGCGGCAGACCGCAGCAGTCCTGTCCCTTCGGAACGATCACCTTGAAGCCGTTGTGCTCGAGTACCGCAACGGTCTTGGCTCCGAGATCCGGCTCGAAGTAGTTGGTGCTGCAGCCGTGGAAATAGACCACCGACCGCTCGAGCTTGGGGGGCGCGGGGCCGGCTTGGCGGGACCGCAGAGCATGCGCGTGCTTGCGCGCCCACCGCTGGAAGGTGCGCCCGGCGAAGGTCGGCATCGGGGCCCGGCGATGCAGCGCAATCGCCTTCTCCGCGACCGTTCTGAGGGCCTGACTCCGAAGCGTCCAGTTGGCGAGCGGCGCAACCGGGGTCGCGAGCTTCGCAGTCAGCGTCGGGCGAGCGATGATCTTGTCGCGCAGGGGCATTCCCTTCCGCTCCTTGAGCGTCCGACGAGCGCGCGCGTTGATCTCGGCGATCTTGACTCCCTGCGGGCACACATGCGTGCAAATCCCGCACCCGGAGCAATAGTCCAGAGAGTCGTCGGGCGAGACCCCGCCGGTTCGGAATCGCTCTGCCTGCGGCCCCACGTACTTCGGACCGGGAAACAGCGGGGTCGCGTGGGACACGGGACAGTAGCTCTCGCAGATCGTGCACTTCACGCAGTGGTCGAGCGATCCCCTGATCAGGTCCTCGAGCCCTTCGCTCACCTTCGCCTTCCTGGGCATCACGCGCTCGCCTCGATGATCACGTCGGCGGCGCGATAGCCACTGGTGAGGCTGATGCCGTCACCCGACTTCTCGCGCCACGGTTCGGAGCCGCCCAGAGAAGCCCCCACCACGGTCAGGTTGCCGTACATCACGTTGCCGTCGCCGTCGAGTGGCCGCATCGAGTCGTCCACCGAAACGCCCGCCCGCCCCATCTCATGACCACCGAGATAACGAGGGCCGAAGCGTTCGTCGTCTGCGGCCGGTACGCCGGCAACGGGGAGATCGAAGATCATCTCGCGGACCCCCCAATGAGAGTCCATGGCGATCCCACCCGCGCTGAAACCGCCGGAGGCCAGCACGAAGGCCCCCGCCTCGTACGGCCTGACCCTGGCGGCGTTGCGGACCCGTACGGATACGACGCGCTTCCCCTCGACGTCGGCACCCACGGCCTCGGCTCCTACCACCATGCGACCCCCGGCGCGCACGAACTGTCTGCTCAGGACGTTGTAGAGGCGGATGCCGGGCACCGAGGGTGGAAGGCTGGGTATCTCGAAAACCGGGCAACCGAGCGCTTCTTGCATCTCGGTCCATACCCTGTGTGCATCCTGAACCCCGAGTACCGCCGGAAACGCGGCGGACTCACCCTCGTCGAGGTGGGTCTTAACCTGCGTAGCCACGGCCCTACGAAAGTCCGGGTCGTCGAACCGGCGCGCGAAAGCAAGCCCACTTATGTCGGCCTCCGCAGCCGGCGGCTCGATCTGAATCGCGCGAGTCATCACCTGGGCGCCGGAGGGGAGCTTCGCGCTCGCCACGTTCTCGGCGGCCAGCGCGGGGAAGAAGTCCTTTAGTTGCCGCAGCCCAACGAAGAGCACGCGCGCACCCCCCCGGAGGTCCCCCGACGCCATGGTGGCCGGGACGAGCGCGCTGGGCTTGATCGCGCCGATGGCGGTCGGCAGCAGCATGTTGGTGTCCAACGAACCGGTGTACCGGTAACCGTCGAAGCGTTGAAGGAACCAGTCGAGGGCGCGTCCGATGGCGGCGGTCCCGATTCGCGCGTAGGGATGAGCGGGGTTGGCCTCACTGAACTTGGAAAGCTCCTGCGCGGGGTTTTCGACCAAGTCGGGCGTGTAGCCGAGTACGTCGATGGTTCCGGGCGCCATGTGCGTCGCACCCATGCCCTTGGCGACGACGGTCACGCTGAGCCCCGCCTCCTGGCAGCGCAGCGCCGCGACCAGACCCGAGAGCCCGGCCCCGATCACGAGCACGTCGCGTTTGTTCTGCATCACTTTGGCTCTGCCGTCTGGCGGAGCCCGCCTCCGTCCTTGGCGGCGGTCGGCAGGTGCTCCACGTCGAGCAGGCCCTGAAAGATCCAGTCGTCCAAGCGAGCCTGGCGCAGTTGATCCCCGTAGAGGATCGGCTGTACGCCCTTCCATCGCTCCTGTAGAAAGGCGTGCAACGACGCGTTTGCCACAGAAGCGTCGATGCGCGCGACGTGGTGCAGGATGCCGGTCGCCCGGTACATGCAGAACCCACCCTGGCAGGGCCCCATGCCCAGACGAACCGACCGCCGAATGTCATCGAGGATCGTGGACTTCCGACGCATCATCACGTCCTCGAGCTTGCTGCGCTGGATCAACTCACATTCGCAGATGAGCTGATCGTCGTGCATCGTCTCCTCGCGCTTGCTGAGGCGTTCGCCGAGCCAGTAGAAGCGACCATCGTTCGAGCTCGGCAAGGGATCCACGGCCGTCCGGCATTCGCGATGGGATTCGAGTTGCTCGCACATCTTGTCGACGGCTTCCTCGGCCATCATGCGGAATGTCGTGAGCTTGCCACCGGTGATGGTGAGGAACCCGCGCACGCCGTCGCGCGTCAAGTGGTCCACGAGGGCATGGCTGCGGCTGACGTCGCGGGTGTCCCTGGTCTCGGGTGCCCTCGAGTCCTTGAACAAGGGTCTCACCCCCGCCCACACTCGCAGCGCCCTCGCCTGTCTGAAGCCGGGGACGAGCCGCTCCCCGTCGTCGAGCATCTGACCCACCTCGGCGCGAGTGACCTCGGGCTCGTCCGGGTTCTTGATCCTGATGTCGGTCGTGCCTATGACGCTGACCGTTCGGATCGGCACGATGATGTCCCCGTCGGCCGGCATCGTGCAGCGGTTGATCACCGTGTTGACCAGCCGGTGATTCATGGCGATCATGATGCCCTTCCCGGCGAGCACCTCGACTCCCGGGCACCCCGCCAGGTCGGCAAGCTGTCCGGCCCACGCTCCCGTAGCGTTGATCGTGAAGTCGGCGTGAATGTCGTACTCCTCGCCGGACAACTCGTCGCGCACTCTGGCTCCGGACACCACGTCTCCCGACCGAAGAATGTCGAGCACGCGGTGGTAGGTGAGGATCTTGCCTCCGTGCTCCTTGGTGGCCCGAGCCATTCCCCAGACCAACTTCCACGCGTCGATCGCCGCGTCGGGAACCGCAAAGGCTCGGGAGATCCCTGGGTTGAGTCGCGGCTCTCGGGCAAGCGCGGCCTCGATGCTGATCTCATCGACCGGGATTCCACATTCGCGGCAGCCATCGAGGAACCTGTCGCCGAACTCCGGGTCGTCCCACGGAGTGGTCACGAAGTAGCCGCCGGTGTCCTCGATGGAGTCCGCTGCGACGCGGCGCAACACGAAGTTCTCGTGAATGCACTCCTTGGCGGCAAGCTTGTCCTTCACCGCGTAGCGGCCGCCGGAATGAAGCAGCCCGTGAAAACGACCGGTTGTGCCCTCCGCGAGGTCCTTTCGCTCGACCAGCACCACCTCGAATCCGCGGGTGGCCGCGTCCCACGCGACCCCGGCCCCGGTGGCGCCTCCCCCGATGACGAGAACCTCGGTGCTAAGCGACATGGGGAAATGTTAGTGCCGCCCGGCGGGTGAGCTCCCAGGGCACATTCACGTAGAGAAAGGCAGGTCCTTGCAACCGTTCGGGCTTGGAAGGAGTCTGTCCATCGAGGACGCAGTCAAGATAGGAGGGTTCATGAGAGGTACGCGCATCGCCGTGGTCGTTACGCTCGTCGCGGCTTCGGTCGCCATCGGAGCGGGCGCACAGGCGCATCGGGGAGAGGACGTCACCCCGGCCAAGGCCGGTCCGATCGTCCGGGGGACCACCACCATGCGCGAGATGCGGGACTGGTTCGGAGCCCCCACCGCGCGCAAAGTGGTCCGGGTCGGATGTATCAGGGCTCTCAGGGCTCGGTGGAGCGACGATCTCAAGGTCTACGCCCCGCGGGGTGAGGACGGTCGAGTCGTCGGTGCCATCTTCGTGCGCAGCCGTAGCGTCACCAGTCAGGAGCACGGCGAACTCAACTGGCACACCAAGAAGGGCCTCAGGGTCGGAGACCGCAACCGCAAGGTCCGGAGGCTGTACCCGAATGCGGAGCCGATCAAGCACGCGGGGCACATCCATTACCGCCTGCGCGAGGGCAAAGACAACGGTTACATGATGGCGAAGGTGGTCGACCGGCGCGTGGTTCAACTCGAGGTCTGGCCCTTCGAGTTCTGTTGAGTGGAGCGAGGGCCGGAGGATTTACCCCCGGCCCTCGCGCTTGCTTGCCGGGCTCTTACTCGACCCAGTCGAACGTGCGAGTCACGGCCTTCTTCCAAAAGCCGTATTCCTTCTCGACCTCGGCGGAGTCCATGGCGGGGTTCCAGCGCTTGTCCTCTAGCCAATTCTCCCTCAGGTCGTCTACCTCTTTCCAGAAACCGACGGCGAGCCCCGCGGCGTACGCAGCTCCCAGGGCCGTGGTCTCGGGAACCTTCGGACGTATGACGTCCACACCGAGCACGTCGGCCTGGAACTGCATCAGCAGATCGTTGCCGACCATGCCACCGTCGACCTTGAGCTCCTTCAGGTCCACGCCGGAGTCCTTGTTCATGGCCTCCACCACCTCGCGACTCTGCCACGCGGTCGCCTCGAGCACCGCGCGCGCGATGTGTCCGGCGTTCACGTAGCGAGTGAGGCCGGCGAGCACGCCGCGGGCGTCGCTCTTCCAGTAGGGCGCGAACAGTCCCGAGAACGCTGGGACAAAGTAACAGCCACCGTTGTCGTCCACGGTCTTTGCGAGTTCTTCTACCTCGGGCGCCGCCTTGATCATCTTCAGGTTGTCGCGCAGCCACTGCACCAGCGCGCCGGTGATGGCGATGGCTCCCTCGAGGCAGTACACGGCCGGCTGGTCGCCGATCTTGTAGCCCAGAGTGGTGAGCAGGCCGCTCTTCGACTGCACCGCGTCGGTTCCGGTATTGAGCAGCAGGAAGTTGCCGGTCCCGTAGGTGTTCTTGGCGTCTCCCACGTCGTAGCAGGCCTGTCCGAAGGTCGCCGCCTGCTGGTCACCGAGGTCACCGGCGATGGGGATGCCCTCGAGCACTCCCTTCGCCTCGGCGTACACCTCGCTGGATGCGTGGATCTCGGGCAGCATCGAGCGAGATATGTCGAGCGTCTTGAGGATGTCCTCGTCCCAATCCAGGGACTCGAGATCCATCATCATGGTGCGGCTGGCGTTGGATACGTCGGTGACGTGAACGCCGCCGGAGGTGCCCCCCGAGAGATTCCAGATGCACCAGGTATCGATGTTTCCGAACATGATGTCGCCCGCATCGACCTTGTCACGAAGACCGTCGACGTTGTCTATCAGCCACTTCGCCTTGGGTCCGGAGAAGTAGGTCGCCACCGGAAGACCCGTTGTTGACCTGAAGCGGTCCTGTCCGCCATCCGATGACAGCTCGTTGCAGATCTTGTCGGTCCGTGTGTCCTGCCAGACGAGCGCGTTGTGGACCGGCTCTCCCGTGTTCCGGTCCCACAGCACGGTGGTCTCGCGCTGGTTCGTGATCCCCACGGCCGCAAGGTCACTGGCCTTGATCCCGGCCTTGTCGAGCGCGCCCTTGATGACTTCCTGGCTGCGCTCCCAGATCTCGTTGGCGTCGTGCTCGACCCAACCGGGCTTCGGGTAGATCTGCTCGTGCTCCTTCTGATCGAAGTCCACCACGTCCCCGCCGTGGTTGAAGATCATGAAACGGGTGCTCGTGGTGCCCTGGTCGAGAGCTCCTACGTACTCGGCCAATATCCTCGCCTCCCTCGGTTGAGTGCCTCTATTCCTGCGAATCTCCAAACGTGTCTGCGGCCGTCTTCATGAGCAGGTACGACGACGTAGCGCCGGGGTCCTGATGCTCGGCGCTTCGCTCGCCCAGATAGCTGGCCCGGCCCTTGCGAGCGACCATCGGAATGGTTGCCTTCATGCCCTCCTCCGCAGCCGCTGCGGCGCGGGCCAGCGCTTCCGGCACCGAGGCCCCTTCCGCCGTCGCTTCCGCCAGGGCCTCCGCGGCCGGCGTCAGGGCATCGACCATCGTCTTGTCACCGGTCTCCGCCTTGCCGCGTGCCTGCACGCCCTTGAGGCCGGAGTCGACCGCGGCGGCCCACTCCCCGACCGACAGCTCGGACTTGCCGCCGGTGACCGCGCCCATCTGCATGAACAACGTGCCGTAGAGAGGCCCTCCGGCCCCTCCGACCTTTGACACCAGCGTCATGCCCACGGTCTTCAACAGAGCGCCGATGTCGTCGGAGGAGTGGCCGTCGAGCTTCTCTTCAACCGCGCTCATCCCGCGGTTCATGTTCGTGCCGTGATCCGCGTCACCGATCGCCGAGTCGAGCTCTGTCAGATAGCCCTTGTTCTCGGCGATCGTCGATGCGTATGCATGAATCCAGCGCAAGACATCCGCGCTCGGAATAACCGCGTCCTTTCCGCGATCCGATCGAGCCTGCTCCGGGTCTGCGCTCACGTGAGGCGGCGGATTCTCGTAATCAGACCCCCCACCTGAGTCCGGCGGTGTTGACCGGTGCGTCCCACAGCTTCGTCATTGCGTCGTCGAGCTTCAGCAGCGTGATCGAGCATCCCGCCATCTCCAACGAGGTGATGTAAGACCCGATCAAGTTGCGCGTGATCTTGATGCCCTTGCCTTCGAGGAGCTTGTTGAGCTCGTTGTAAACGATGTAGAGCTCGATCAAGGGTGTTCCGCCCATTCCGTTCACGAACGCAAGTACCTCGTCGCCCTTGGAGTAGGGTAGGTCGCCGACGATGGTGTCTGCCATCTGCCCGACGATCTCGGAAGCCGGCGCGAGCTTCTTGCGCTCCCGTCCCGGCTCGCCGTGGATTCCGATGCCGATTTCCATCTCGTCGTCACCGAGCTCGAAGGTCGCTTTCCCCGCCGAGGGTGTGACGCAGCTCGTCAGCGCCATGCCCATGGAACGACTCTGCGAGTTGACCGTCCGACACAACTCCGCAACTTCAGCCAGCGGCGCCTTGGACTCGGCTGCCGCACCGCAGATCTTCTCTGCGAGCACTGTCGCCCCGACCCCGCGGCGTCCGGCCGTGTAAAGGCTGTCCTGCACCGCGACGTCATCGTCCACGACGACGGCTTCGACCTCGATGCCCTCGGCTTTGCCGAGGTCGGCCGCCATCTCGAAATTCATGACGTCGCCGGTGTAGTTCTTGACGATGTGAAGGACCCCCGCCCCTCCACTCACGGCCTTGGTGGCCTCGAGCATCTGGTCGGGAGTCGGCGAGGTGAAGACTTCGCCCGGACACGCTGCGTCGAGCATGCCCATACCGACGAACCCTCCATGCATGGGCTCGTGCCCGGAGCCTCCTCCGGACACGATGCCGACCTTGCCTTGAACCGGAGCATCCGCTCGAACCACGTAATAGGGATCGAAGTAGACCTTGACGTCCGGGTGCGCGGCGGCTACTCCCTGCAGCGCCTCCCTTACGACATCGTCCGGGTTGTTGATTAGCTTCTTCACTACACTGCCTTTCCTGTTTCGGTTATGTGACTGGTCGTGGTCGCCGGCGATACGCCTCAGCTAGACGGGCCACACCAACTTGAACAGGAACGCCCCGAGCGCACCTCCAACGATCGGCGCCACCACCGGCAGCCATGCATAACCCCAATCGGAGTCGCCCTTACCGGCAATCGGCAGAACTTGGTGCGCGATCCGGGGACCCAGGTCCCTCGCCGGGTTGATGGCGTATCCAGTGGGGCCACCAAGCGACAAGCCGATGGCGAGAACCAGGAAACCGACCATCAGTGGTGTCAAGCCGGCGGGCCCGATGCTGTCTGCGTTGGTCCCGAAACCAAGTGACAGGACGCCCAACAGCAGCATGGCCGTTCCGATGACCTCGGTGACAAAGTTGGCTCCGGGCTTGCGAATCGCGGGGCCTGTGGAGAACACGGCGAGCTTCAGGCCCGCGTCTTCCGTTTCGCCCCAGTGCGGCAGGTAGGCCAGATACACGAGCACGGCCCCAATGAAGGCCCCCAGGAACTGACCTCCGAGATACTGCGGCACGTCGCCCCATTCGACGCCCTGGTCCGTGATGGCCAGGCCGAGCGTCACCGCGGGGTTGATGTGCGCTCCGCTGAACTGGCCAACGGCATAGACCGCAAGGGCAACCGCCATCGCCCACCCGAAGGTGATCACAATCCAGCCCGAATTCTGAGCTTTGGACTTGTTCAGCAACACCGCCGCCACAACGCCATCACCCAACAGAATCAGGATGGCGGTCCCCACCGTCTCGGACACAAAGATGTTTTCCATGCTCCCCCTTCCCTAGGCGCACGACCCTTCCGAACTACTGCAAAACCGACTCCACCCCTCCGGGAGACTCCCTATGACGCGAGTCAATTAGGTCGCCCCGCGGATGGGCTAAGACCCTCTTGCTGACTTGAACCCTCGCGAGAAAAAAAGTCAAGAAAGAGTTGCACCAACTCCCTTGAGTCATCGCTCACGCGCTTCGATTCGCATCGCGAACCGGACGTTTCGACGCGACTCAGGCCGCTAAATGAACTGCAGATGGCGCGTCCACCGCTTCGTCTAAGCCGAGGGGCGCCACTCGTCGCGCATTTCGAGCATCGCCGCCTCGATCCGATGCGTCAGCGCGCGGTGATGCTCTCCGGGAAGCGGCTGCACCGGCGTACCGAAGCGCACCGATACGGGGTGTTTGCGCGGCCACCCTCGTCCGACCGGCATGGCCTCGTAGGTGCCGCTTACCAGAATCGGAACCACCGGGAGGTTGCTCGCAATCGACATAAAGGCAGCTCCGGGCTTGAGTTGAGCCAGCTGGCCGTCGCGCGAGCGCGTGCCCTCGGGATACAGGAGGATGTTCCACCTGTCGCTGACGAGCCGGTCGATCCGATCGGCCGTCGTCCTGGAGACCCCACCCTTGCGCTCGATGGGGACCGTGGCGAACGAGAGAGTAACGAGTCCCGCGATGACACGGTTCTGGTAGAAGTAGTCGGCCGCGGCGATGGTGGCCGTGTGCTGGCGCCAGGGGCGAGGGAGCGCGCGGAGGATGCTGGGAGTGTCCAAGTGACTCGAATGGTTGGCCACGAAGATGACCGGTGGCTTCACCGTATCGAACAGGCCCTTGCCGAGAGTGATCGGCTTCGTGTAGTGATCGATTAGAGGACCGAGCGTGTAGCAGATGATGATCTCGCGTGCCACGCCGGCCGCGGGAGTCCTCGCCCACGACGTGTCGAACTGCTCCCCCTTGCGTCCCATATCACGACCCTCTTATCGGAGTGCTGCGTCCCCTAACCCGCCCGGCAGTTTACCCCTCGCCGGTGATTTGGTCAGGGCGCACTCGGTGCCGGCACTAACTTGCCCGTCGAACTCGTCGGTCCGGCCGTTTGGGTCGTCGACGATCCTCGATGAGCGGCCTCAAGCCTGCAACCAGTTCTGCGATGCGATCCGTGATCTCTCCACCGGTACGCTTCCAGTCCTGCGGGTTGTCCGGGTCGCCTGAGAAAGTCATAGGTTCACCAAAGCGGAGGGCCAGCTCCTGTTTGAACTTCCAATTCGGACGGAAGCTCTTGGGCCACACGTTCGCCGTGCCCCACACTCCACACGGAATCACCGGCACGCCGGACCGCAGCGCAATTCGTGGTGCTCCGGTCTTCGACGGCATCGGTGCAAGATCGGGATTCGTGGTCACCGTCCCCTCAGGGAAGATGCACACGACCTCTCCGGCGGCGAGTGCTCTGTAGGCGTGGTCGAGCGCCATCGGTGCACTGCGTGTCCCGCGCTGCACCTCGATCTGCCCGCAACCTCTGAGGATCCACCCGACCTTTCGGTCGTGCATGAGTTCGGACTTGGTAAGGAACCGGGGGCGACGTCCGGCTCTATCGACCGCGTAGCCGATCGCGAGCGGATCCAGGTAAGCGATGTGATTGCTCGCGATGATCGCCGGCCCCGACTTGGGAATGAAGCTCAGACCCTCGATGTGCCACCGAAACCAAGCTCCCAGCGGGGGAATGACCGTCCATCTGGTCAGAACGTAAACCGGCTCCACTCGCACCCTTTCGTCGTTAGTCGAAGCCTCGTCCCACTCGCGACCTGCGAGCCACCCACCTTATGATGGCGGACGTGAGGAGCGACCAGCGCGGGGCGGACTCGGCCGGACCGCAAGAGCAACGCGGGGCGGGCTCGGCCGGATCGCCGAGCAAGATGAGGATCGCTCAGATATCCGACATCCATTGCGGCCACCCGATGTTCGATGGTGAGCTTCTCGACCACGCCATCGAAGAGATCATCGAACTGAAGCCCGATCTCGTCGTGGTCGCGGGCGACCTCACCTCCGAGGGCTACGCACCTCAATTCCGTCAGGCGAAGCGCTTCCTCGACCGTCTCGACGACCTCGAGATGGTGGTCATTCCCGGTAACCACGACCTCATGAACGTGGGTTTCCTCCATTTCCGGGACTCATTCGGGAAGTCCGACAGCGTCGTGCGCATCCCCTTCAATCCCGATGAGGGCAATCCCAGCAAGTGGGCGACCATCGTGGCCATCAACTCCTCCAAACCCGACCTAGCCGAGGGGGAAGTCGGCCACACCAAGTACGACTGGATTCGCAAGGCGTACGAGTGGCCGGACGATTACCGCATCTTCGTCATCCACCACCACCTCGTACCAATCCCGGGCACGGGTAGGGAGCGCAATATCGTGTGGGACGCAGGCGACGTTCTGGCCCTGCTTGCCGAACTCGAGGTCGACCTCGTGCTTTCAGGTCACAAACACGTCCCCAACGTGTGGCAACTGGGCGACATGCTCCTGGTTAACTCGGGCACGGCATCGAGCTACCGGGTTCGCGGCTACACGAGACCGTCGTACAACGTGATCGAGATCGACGATCAACGGCTCAACGTCACACAGAAATATCCTGGGCTCGGCGAGATCGTCGCCGCCCAGTACGTAAGAGGCGAACGCAAGCTGACCTTGAACCCGCAACTAGCCGGCATGTTCAACAGGGGGGCCTGGAGCGTATGAAGTTCCATCTCAGGAAGCGATCGTCATCGATGCCGCGAGTTGCGGAGCACTGGGGGCAGTCGCCATGATCATCCGTGTCACCGACACCGCGATCGATCCCGAGGACCTCGAGCGCTGCAGGCAACTCACCCGTGAACAGGTCGGGCCGGCCTTCGCGCAGATCGAGGGATGTCGCGGAATCGAGATCCACGTACGCATCGACGAGCGCCACGGAGACCTGCTCGAGGTGGCGGCCGTTTCCCGCTGGGAGACGGTCGAGGCGATGGAGGTCGCGGTTCGCTCAGACGCCTACTCGGACGCGATGGCCGATCTTAGAGGCCTGTTCCAGCAGGCGCCCATCGTCCGAATCTTCGACACCGGCGCAAATTGAGCGCGCTCTAGGCGTCCTCGGATAATCGTGCCCGCCGCGACTGTGAGATCCAGCTCGCGTGCAAACCGGCGTAGACCCCCCCGGCTTGTTGCACCAGTTCACGATGCCCGCCGCGTTGCACGATAACGCCGCGGTCGAAGACCAGTACGTCGTCCGCAGCCTCTGCGGTCGAAAGACGGTGGGCGATCGCTATGGTCGTGCGCCCGCGTGTCAGTCCTTCGAGCGCCCGCTGCAGCCGCACCTCGGTTGCCGGGTCCACCGCAGAGGTAGCCTCGTCTAGCAACAGCAGATCGGGATTGGCGACGTAGGCGCGAGCCAGAGCGATCAGCTGACGCTCCCCCACCGAGAGCATTTCGCCGCGCTCGCCGACGCGAGTGTCGAGCTCGTTCGGAAGTGCTTCCAGCCAGTCGGACAAGCCCAGTTCGCCGAACGCAACGCGGATGCCCTCGTCGCTCAGATCTCCTCGCCCCCTTCGCACGTTCGCCGCGATCGATGCGTCGAACAGAAAGCCATCTTGAGGAACCATGACTACCCTCTGGCGGAGCTGCTCGAAGGGAATCCCGTCTAGCGGAACGCCGTTGACGAGCACTCTTCCCTCGGTTGGATCCATCAGTCTGGTGAGCAACTTGGCGAAGGTGGTCTTACCCGAGCCCGTCTCCCCAACGATGGCTACCCGGCTCTGGGCCTCGATCGCAACTGTGAGCTCGTCGAGAATGACGGGACCGGTGGGATATCTAAAACTGACGCGGTCGAAACGGACGGAAATCGGCCCCTCTGGAATCGCTTGGTGCGAACCGGTGGCCACCGGGTCCGCAACGTCGGGGGTCGTGTCCAGCACTCCGAGGATCTTGCGCCACCCCGAAATCGCGTTCTGAGCCTGGTCCAAGACCTCGGTCAGCACCTGCACCGGCCCCACGAACAGGCTGACGAGGAACAGAAAAGCCACCAGTCGTCCGGCCGTAATCGAGCCGTCGATGCCCATGTTCACACCCACCACCACCACGGCACTCATCGACGCGGCCGAAAAGAGCCCGCCGGTCGAAAACATGATCGCCGCGGTGCGACCGGCACGATAGCCGGAGCGAGCGTGGCGATCGATCGCGCCCCTTACCTTTGCGTTGGCCAGCTCTTCGATGCCGTAACCCTTGATCACCTGAGCGCCCATCACGGATTCGGAGACCGCGGTGAGCATCTCGGCGACCCGACTGCGTACGACGTCGTACAGGGCGGAAAGGCGAGTCTGGAACCAGCGCAAAATGAACACGAGCGGCACGAACGAGCCGATCACGACGAGGGTGAGCTCCCAGCTGTAGAGGAACATCACCACCGTCGCGAGGACGAGTTGTCCGGTCATCACAACGACGCCGATTCCACTCCACTCCATGAACTGACTGATCGTGTCGACATCCGCGGTGACGCGCGACACGAACGAGCCTCGATGCTCGGTGGCGTGGTGGAGCACCGAGAGGTCGTGGATGTGGGCAAAGGCGCGCACGCGCAAGTTGCTGAGCGCGGTCTCCGTGGCCCTGACCAGCCGTCGGTGCATCCCAAAGCCCGCCACCGCGGTGGCGAGGATTCCACCGACCGCAAGCATCGCTCGCGAGAGCACCACGCCGGAATCCGGTCCGCCCTCGCCCAGCAACCCACGGTCGATGGTCTGTTGGATGGCGACGGGAACGATCACGGTGCCGGCGGTGGACACGACCGCGAGCAACAGCGTCCACCCCAGGCCCTTTCGAAACTCGGGCGACAACTGGAGCCCGCGTACCAGTGTTCTCCAGGCTCCCTGGGGAGCGTGCTGTTGAATCTGTTCCTCCGCGATCGTGCTCACACACCCACCTCCTCGGCGTCGTCGTAGGCGGAGATGAGACGGAGGTAAGCGGGATTGGAGCCGACCAGCTCCTCGTGAGTTCCGCGGCCCTCGATGGTGCCGTGATTGAGAAACACGACCTCGTCGGCAAGTGCGACGGTGGCCCTCCGATAAGCCACCACGATGACCGTCGAAGGGAGGTCTGCTCCCTGAAGGCCCCGAAGGATCGCCTGCTCGACACTGGGATCGACGCTCGAGGTCGCATCGTCCATGACCAGCAAACGAGGCCTTCGCACGAGCGCGCGCGCAAGGGCCACACGCTGGCGTTGCCCACCCGAGAGGGTAGTTCCACGCTCCCCCACGACGGTGTCGTAACCATGGGGAAGCTTCGAGATGAAATCGTCGGCCTGGGCAAGGCGAGCCGCGTTCCTCACATCTCCGTCCTCGCCTTCGATGCCCAGGGTGATGTTTCCGCGCACCGTGTCGTCGAACAGGAAGGACTCCTGGAAGACGATCGCGGTGTTGGACGGGAGCACCCCGTGGCGCAGAAGCCGCAGATCGGCGTCATCGACCCTGATCGCACCGCGGTGTGGATCTGCAAGCCTGACCAGAAGGTTGGTGATGGTGGACTTACCGGAGCCCGTCGGGCCCACGACTGCGATGGTCCGCCCCGGGGGAGCGTCAAAGTCGACATCACGCACCACCTCGCCGTCCTCGTAGCCGTACGACACCCCCGCTACATCCACACGCGCAGGCTGCCCCCGACCGTTCAGCAAGCGGTCTCCGTAGCTGAGCTCCTCGGTGGCCGTCAGCACGCGCTCCACCCGCTCCCATCCCACCACCGCCCGCGGCATGTCTCCTAGTAGCCACCCGATGGCGCGAATCGGGAACGCGAGCTGCAGGAACAGATAGGAGAACTGCACGAGCTCACCGATGGCGAGGTCGCCTGAATTGATGCGGAAGGTACCCGCGACCAGAATTGCGATCACCGCGATGTTAGGCAGGGCCTCGAGCAGAGGGTCGAAGATCGCGCGGATCGATCCCAATTCGGTGAGCTCGTCACGAAGCTCCTCGGACCTGGCGGCGAACCGCCTCGTCTCCTCGCCCTCGAGCCCCAGCGTCTTGACGACGAGTGCACCATCGAAGCTTTCGTGGGCGACGCCGGAGACCTGGGCTCGCATCTCCTGAGCTCTGGTCGCGAGCTCTTCGGCACGCACATGATAGAAGTGGCTCAGCATCGTGATGGTCGGGATCAAGAGCAGTCCGATGATCGTCAGAACGATGTCGGTGACGATCAGAGAAGCGAACGTGATCAGCACCATGAAGATCACGCCGCAGGAGAGCGGCAGCGGTGCGATCAGCCAGAACATCGACTCGACGTCGGAGTTGGCATTCGACAACAGCGAGCCGGTCGAGTGGCTCCGATGCCATTCCATCGACAGGCGCTGGTACTGCTCCGTCACGCGCCTGCGGAAGTCGGCCTGGAGGCGATACTGCATGAGGAACGCCCCCGCCCTGCGGCCGATGATGCCGATGCCTTTCAGAACGGCCACACCCATGATCGCGGCAGCGGCAGCCACCAGACCCGCGGTCGATATCGTTCCGCGCTGGATGGCGGGCACGATGACCTCGTCGGTCACGCGGCCGAGCACCACGGCCTCGGCGACCGTCATCGCCGCGTAGAGCGCAGACCCCACAAGCCCAAAGGTGAAGGCCTTCGGCTGAAGCCGAATGGACATTCTGAGAATGCCCAGGCCGCGCCGAATGATGTGACGGTGTGATGAGGGCAACACGGTTCCCGCTGCCTCAGGCCTCGTCGGCGGCCAGTGCGTCCCGACGCGCCGCCAGCAACGCCTGAGATTCGACCCAACGGGAGTGCGCGTGTGGATCGAACGGATCGATGCGCTCACGCTGCTTGCGGGCCAGCCGATCCATCACCTCGAGGGCCTTTGGTTCTTGGTCCGGCTCGCGGACCTCGAGTACACCTGCTGCGAGAGCGCGCTCGAGGATGTCCTTGCCCGCCTCGGAGCGAACCAGGATCATCGTCCATCCCTCCATGCCGAGCCCTCCGCACGACAGGTCGGCATGCTCGGCGGCGAAATCGGGGCAGTGGTGACACCATTCGTTGGCGTACGGCCGCGCGTCCTTGAGCGGAATGACGACGTCCTCTCCATTGCGGAGGGTGACGATGACCTTTCCTTTGACGTTGACCTTGACGACCTCCGCGAGGTCGATGCCGAGCTCGTGAGCGACCTTACCTACCATGAACGCGTCGTAATCGAAGGTCTCACAGCACATCAACCCGATGACCAGTTTGACCGGACGGATCGGACGCTTGATCTTCTCGGCCGCAAGCTGGCGGACGGCGGTCGACTCGCACGACACTCCCACGAGGGCGATGCTCTTGCACTTTGCATCGGCCGCAGTCTTTAGACCGAGCGGAGTAGCGCAATAGCTGTAGCGCGAACCGGCCGTCGCGAGGAGCTCCTCGGAGGTGCGGACCAGCTTGGGCTCGTCGAGCCACGGAACCGAGTCCGACGGCGCGGCGACGACCGCCCCGTCAAGCTCGCCTTGATCCAGCGCCCACGCGAGCAGCGCCGTCACCGCTCCCCCATCCTGACCGCGGGCGAGGATTCGTTCGTCGGTGGCTCGCGCCAGGGTCTTGTAGAAGTGGGTGCCCTCGGGTTGATCCTGGTCTCGCCGCCGGCCGTGGACGCTCTTCTCGATGACATCGAGGGCCGGGCCCAGTCGCAGGCACGCCATGGCGCACAACGAGCAACCGTCCTCGCCGTGCACGCAGTTGTCGAACGGCGAGTTCAGGTCCGTCTGGATGGGATCGAAGTCCCCCAGCTCCAGAACCTTGTGAGGGCAGGCCACGATGCAGGCCGAGCAGCCGCAGCAGATCTCGGTCGCGACGATCTCCGAATAGAGGTGCTTCCAGTGTTTGCGCTCGCTCACGGCCATGGAGCCAAGACTCTAGCGCGGCGCGACGCGTAGCTGCGGCATCGAGAGCCTCCGCGCTCGTAGAGTGTGGCCATGGATTCTGGTTTGCTCCCGGTGAAGCGACTCGACCGAGCCAAGGGCCGGCTCGCGGTTGAGTTCGATGCGGCCGCGCGCGCCGCCATCGCCCGGGCCCTGTTCGAGGACGCGCTCGACCTGTGCGCCGCAACCTCGTGGCTGCGGTGGTGGGTCGTGAGCGATGACCCCGAGGTCCTCGCCACCGCGGCTGCACGCGGGCTGGACACGGTCGAGGACCAGGGATCGGGGCTGAACGATGCACTGGCCCTCGGGGTCAAGGTTCTCCTGGACGAGACCGCGGACTCGGTGACGATCGTGCCGAGCGATGTTCCTCTGGCCTATGAAGAGGACCTGCGCGACATCCTGGACACGGGCTCGACGAGCGACGTCGTCGTCGTTCCCTCCGACGGCGATGGCGGGACCAACGGGCTGTATCTCAGTCCACCCGACCTACTGGCTCCGCGCTTCGGAGCCGCGAGCCTGAACGCGCACTACGCCGCGGCCGCTTCGCTAAGGCTTCGCTGCTCGATCCTTTCGCTACCGCGTTTGGCGCTCGATATCGACACCGTCGCCGACGTCGATGCCTTCTTGGCGCGTCCGGCCTACGGACCTTCACGTACACGCGATTTGCTCCAAGAGCTGCGGCCCTAGTTGGTGTATGGCCTCCGGCCAAGCGAGGAATCGGGATTCATTTGAGACTCTCGTGCGCTCGACTGCCGGCCGGCGACCTTCTCGGCCTTGTCGACGGCGACCGTCTCCGCTCGGCCGGCAAGCTCGTCGAGGCGCGAGGGGGTTGGTATGCGGACGGTCTCCGGACCACCCTGAAGGAGCAAGGCTCCTATCAGGGCCCCGACACCGAGCGCCCCGAGGACCAGCACCTGCGTGGCCGACGGCTCCGCCGGGGGCCCGAGTTCTTTAGATCGCCGCCCCTCGTCGTAGCCTATGGACTGCCCCCATGCATAGCCCGCGAACATAAGCAGGCCGGCGGCGATCAGGATGAGCAGTATCTGCGTAAACCGAATCGTGCGGCGTTGCCGGCGTAACCCTAGGGGCCCGCGATAAGTGCCGCCGCCGATCTGTCTCTTCATGGGCCGAGACTAAACGGGTCCGCACCCTCCCCACGCAAAACGCCCCGCGCCGTGCGGGGCGTTCTTGCCGGGAGAGTGTCCCTACTTCTTGCCTGAAACGTAGGTCTTGAAGCCGGCGCCGGCCTTGAACGCAGGAACCTTCGTCGCCTTGATCTTGATGGGCTCGCCCGTCTGAGGGTTGCGAGCCGTGCGCGCGCTGCGGGCGCGACGTTCGAAGGTGCCGAAGCCGGGGAGGGTCACCTTCTCGCCCTTCTTGACCGACCTTTGGACCTGGGTGATGACCTCGTCTAGAACGTCACCGACGAGACGCTTGCTCTCTCCGGTGCCCTTCGCAACGGCGTCAACCAGTTCGCCTTTGTTCACTAGTACTCCTCCTTGAAAGCCCACCGATTCAGGGTCGGCCCAACCCTAAGCGCGCTTCGGGGGGGCCGGGTGGATATTCGCTCAGAATCCCGCAATTCTGTGGGCTTGCGGAGGATCTCCGGAGTTTCTCGGGATCTATGGCGGGAGGTCACCGGAGACCGGGACCGCGTTCGACTCGACCGCAACCGGAACCTCGGACACGCCGATCAGCGCGAGGAACAGCGTCTTTGACGACCCTCTGAGGACGAGCCGGACATCGTCGTCCACGTCGAGCGACACGCTCGCCGCTATCCGCCGCAAGGCCAGAAATTCCCGCGCGCGGCGCGCCGCCTCTTCTGGCGCGAGTTCGATATCTCGGCCCCCGCTCCCGTAGTACTCGACGCGATTGATCTCACCCGCTCCCGCAAGAGACGCCGCGTCGGCCGCGTCCTGAAGCGTTCGGCGAAGCAAAAAGGCCCTGGTGCCATCCACCGCCAGACCGGCGATGGCGAGGCTCATTATCGCGAGCCCCAGCACCATGACCGTCACCTGCCCGCGTTCAGACGTCATGGCCGGCTCGAGAACGGATCAATGCGCGCTCTGTGAACCGCGCGAACCCAGATCGCAGGACCTCCCGCATCTCCCAGAAACGGCATCCTGACGACCGGCACCGGATACTCGACGTGAACCTCGACCGTGGCTCCGCGCGTCAAGCGCTCAGGGGCGGTCCATCGGACCACCGCGTCTTCGGCTCGGAGGCCGTGGTTGTCGAGGGCCAGGTCGATCGCGGTGTCGACGGCTCTATCGGCGGCCGCGTTATCCGTGGAGCGAGATGCATCGAATCCCGCTTCACGCGCCGCGGCCGTGGAGGCAAGAGCAGCCCTGTGCACATCGGCCAACACCATCAGCATCCATACCACCGGCACCAGAAGCACCAGGCCGAGGAGGATGGATTCGACCAGTGCCTGGCCGTTCTCGCGCGTCTGCTTTGCGGCCCGGCCGAGCTCACTCCGCGTCGGGTTCATTCGACGTCACCCGGCCGGACCGAGGTCGCCAAGACCTCGATCGGAAGAGCCAAAGGAACGGGACCGATCGAGGCCAGTTGACCACTCAACCGCACCGTGACGAGCAGGTCATCGCCGTCGGGTTGCGTGTTGACGATCACCTCGAGGTCCTCCACGAGGGAACCGGCTGCGGATCGCGTCGTGCGGCGGGCGATGATCTCAGCCTCATTTACGTCGCGTCCAAGCTCGGTCGCGGCTCGTGCTCCTTCGTGAGCAGAGGCAATGACGACATTCCGTCCGTACAATGTGAGCGCGAGTTGCGAAATCCCGAGCGCCAGCGCCATCAGAAACGCGATTGCGAAGATCGACTCGAGAGGAGCAGAGCCGCGTTCGCGTCTCGTCAACAGCCGAGGCCCCCACACACCGTATCCAGAGCCGTCTCCACGATGCTGATGAGACGTCCTCTCGCAACCCCCCAAATCGCGATGACCAAAGCTGACGTCATCAAGACAATTAGGACCCAGCCGGGTACGTCGCCGTCCTCTCGTTCGCGCACTCTCGCCAGCGCGTCAATCAGTTCCCACATCGCGCACCCCCTTCAAGGCACCAACAGCTCCAAAGACACCAGCCCCGGCAACAACGCAAATAGGACGACAACAGGCATGATCAAGAACACGACGGGGACGAGCATCAGCACCTCGCGCCGCCCTCCCATCTCGATCAGCAACCGTCGCCGTGCCTCACGCCCATCGTCGGCCTGCGCGCGCAAGACGTCGGCGAGAGGTGAGCCGCGTTCGATTGCTGTGATGAGTGCGTCCACGAAGCGGGCAACACCCGGAAGAGGCAGCCGTCGCCGCAGCGCATCCAACGCATCGACTGCGGGAGCGCCGGCACGGACGTCGGCAACCACGCGCTGAAACTCTGCGCCGATGCCGGTTCGCATCACCCCGCCGACCCTGGCGAATGCGGCTGGTACCGACTCGCCGGCCATGATCGATAGCGCGACGAGATCGATCGCCGTGGGGAGCTCCTCCTGCAGCGCGGCTCGGCGAGCCTCGACCTGTCGAGAAAGCCACCAGTCGCGGGTGAGGAAACCGCCCACGAGTGCCACCCCAGAGAGAACCGGCAGTGCGCGCGGGTCGAAACCGATTCCCGCCGTCGTCGTGGTGGCGACGAGGGCCCAAGTTGCGACCATGGCGGTCAGGGCCCACACGAGCTGCTCCAGACGAAACCCACCCGCATCGAGTTTCAGGTCGGCGGATTCCAGGCGCTCCACGAGAGACCTGTCGGTGTAGATACCAACTCGGGCAAGTACATCTTCGATTCGCTGCTCCAGCGAGTTCCGGTTGCTCGGGCTGCGGGCTAGCAACGTGCTCGGCCGGCCCCGGAGTCCACTGAGATAAGGCGTCACGCGCGCAGTCAATCGGTTGCGCCTAAACGGGGGCAGGCCTGAGAGCAGCATGACCAGCCCTAGTGCCCCAATGATGACCACCGCCGTTCCGATCACCCGAGGCGTCGTTCTTCGGGGAGCCGGGCTGCACGCAGCATCAGCCGATAGCCGACGAACGTTGCTATTGCGCCTCCGGTAATCACGGTGACTCCCGCAGGAGAGTTGTAGGCCGTTGCCGCCTCCGGCCGGGTGGACATCATCAACAGCACCAGCCAAGGCGCCGCCGCCGCGACTCGTGCAGCGGTAACCGTCCACGACCAACGCGCCTCGATTTCCTTGCGAACTCGGAGGTCCTCCCGCACGAAGTCGCCGAGTGTCCTCAGTACTCGGACGAGGTCTGTTCCGCCTACCTCGTAAGCGAGAGTCAGCGAAGCCACGACTCGATCGGCCACCGGATCGGAAAGCTCGACGCGCAGGCGATCGAGCCCCGACTGGAAGCTGCCGGTCGCCCGATAGGTTCCGGCGAACGCGCGGAAGCCCGGCCGCAACTCCTCTGGCCCTTTGTCGGACTGTGCCGCGCATGCCTCGGCCAGAGAGATCCCCGCCCGTACCGCGGAGATGAGGCCCTGGATGGCATCGGGCCACGCGGCCCGAAACAGTCGCTGCCGGCGCGTGCGCCGTGACCTTACGCAGGCGAGCGGTAACCATCCTCCGCCAATCGAAAAGACCGCGGCGATCAGGCTTGACGAGGAGATGCCCGCGACCAACAATCCGCTTGTAATCGCACCTGCGACACACAGAGCGATGAGGCGCGCGGCGTCAAGCGCTTCGATTCCGGCTTCCTCCACGATTCTGTCGAGCCGTTGGTGCCACCGTGGGTGTCCAGTCCGGCGAACACCGGTCAGGCCGTCGTAGAGCAGCAGGAGTCCGAGTGCGGCGCAGGCCGCGATCACAACGCTCATCGCCGCCCCCGTAGCAAGGCTGAAAGATCAAAGCCTGCATCGGCAAACCGTTGAGTGCGCGGAGGCTGCTGACCAGTCCAACGAAGCACATCCCCGCTTCGCTCCCATAGCGAGACCGTCTCGATGCGATCACCTTCAAGTCGGCCGGTGACGCCGAGGATGTGGTCGGTTACTCGATCTCCTCCCGCAAGCCCGAGGTGCACGATCAGATCGATCGAGGCCGCGACGGTCGGAACGACGAAGGCGTGGCTCACGTTCTCGCCGGCAAGAAGAGGGAGCGTCACCAACTTGGTAAGAGCCTCCCGCGCGCTGTTGGCGTGTATCGACGTCATGCCCGGCAGGCCGGAGTTGAGGGCCACGAGAAGGTCGAATGCCTCATGCTGGCGCACCTCCCCCACGAGGATTCGGTCGGGACGCATGCGCAGGGCTTCCATGATCAGACGCCTGAGGTCGATCAGACCCCTGCCTTCGAGGTTGGACTGGCGCGTCTGCATCGAAACCACGTCAGGAAGAGGTACCTGAAGCTCGAAGACCTCCTCACAGGTGATGACCCGCTCTCGCGGGGGTATCGCCGATGCAAGGCAGTTCAGCATCGTCGTCTTACCGGTCTGCGTGCCGCCGGAAACCGCGATGTTGAGCCCGCTGCGCACGGCCGCCTCCAGAAATCCTGCAGCGGCATCGGGGAGGGAACCCAGCCGTACGAGTTCATCGAGGGAGTGGGCGCGCAGCACGAACTTTCTGATGTTGACCGCCCAATGTCGCCGCGTGATGTCGGGGATGGCCACGTGCAGGCGCGAGCCGTCCACCAGTGTGGCGTCGACGAAGGGCGACGAGAGGTCCAGTCGTCGACCACTCGTGCGGAGCATGCGTTCGACTAGGTCTTTTATTTGACCCTCCGTCAGCACGAGGTTGGTGAGCACGTGCTTGTGATCGCGAGCGCAGAACACCTTTCCGGGGCCGTTGATCCAGATCTCTTCAACCTCGTCGTCATCGAGCAGGCTCTGCAGTGGTCCAAGCCCCGCAACGCGATCGAGCACTTCTTTCCTCAGCGCGACTCGGTCCTCGATGCGCGGAAGGTTGCTTGCTAGTCTGCGTTGTTCGTAGTCGACGATTACCTCGTCGACCAGTTCCGACACGCCCCTGACGCCCACTTGAGCCGGATCGACTCCTCTCCGGCGCACCAGTTCTCGTACCTCGTCCTCGACGATCACGAGCGCGCCTGCCGTCTTCACGAGCGACCTGCGAGTCTCGCCATCAGACCCCGGGGCCTCACCCTTGCGCCCAGCTTCTCCGCCAGCAACCTGGTGTGCGTGCACACATCTGACGCAGGACGCACCTCGAACAGCGCGCCCCCCTGAGCCAGCGCCTTACGGCAGTCGGAGGGGCGGTCGGGAACGGCGACCGTTGAACGCTTGCCGGTATTGCCCTCCAGAAGATCGTCGATCTCCCGGCGCTCGGATGGATAGGACCGGTTGAGAACGATGGAGATCCGATCCTCGTCTACGACCTCCCGCAGCGATTCGTACGCCCAGATGAAGTTCTTGAGCCCCACTGGGTCCGCTCGACAAACGGCAATCAGTCGATCAGCGCGCTCGAGGGTCGCCCGGGCCATTCGATTCCTGCCGCTCCGCGAGCTACCGAAGTGACTCACGTCCTCGAGACAAAAGCCGATGTCGACCACGACGAAGCGAGCGCCACCTGCAAGCAGCTTGATTAGGTTCCCGTATCCGAAGTTTGAAACCTCCGACCACAGCTCGGCGCGCGGAAGACCCGGCAACAGGAGCGGTCCCTTATTGCCCACCCGGCGCAGTTCACTGATGATCTCGCGGCTGGTGACGCCGTTGCCGCTCGCCGCCGTCGCACCCCAGAGCACCGTTGGAAGCTCTTCGACGATCCCCAACATCTGCGAGATGTCGCCGGCATAGGGGTCCGCATCGACCAATAGGGTCTCCTCCCCCGTGCTGGCGAGCTCGCAGGCCAGCTCGATCGCAATCACGGTTCTTCCGGGCGAGCCCTTGGGCCCCCACACCACGATGACCTCACCGGCGCGTTGCGGCACGTCGACCGTTGCCGGCGGTGAGACGGTCGGAACGGGTGCGCGGCACGCACTCACGATCGCTCCCATTTCAGAGCTCGCGTCGAGCACCTGAGCTCCTCTGCTGGTCAGCAACTCGGCCTCGAAGGCGTTGTCTGCCACCCCTACGACGCGAATTCCCGCCCGAGCCGCCTCCTGTGCCGATTGAGCATCAAACCAGCCCGGCGCCCCGACGGCCACGATTGCGTCCAGCTCGGCCCCACGCATCGTGGCGAGCAACTCGACCCTGTCGACACATCGCATGAACAACTCGACGCTCGGTTCGCCGGCAAATAGGGCTGCGATATCCGCCTCACGTTCGGAGTCACCTGCAAGCGTCACGACTCGCAGGGCCTGCATCAGAAATTCTCCCGAGTCACTGACCAGCCGTTCGCGGAAGTCGTCCCGCCGTTCACCTTCACCACATCGATCTCGGCATTACGCCCAGCAAAGGCGACCATCCCCACCAGCTCTTCCGGCACCGACACGGTCAACCCCACGACATCCGATCCTTCGACGAGGCCTCGAGTTCTGACCAGCTCGATCACTTCCGCGCCGCGCACCACGGGCACGGTCTTGGAACGCACGTCTCCCGCATCGAAGGTCGCAATGACATCGACGAGGTCGCCCAGCCCGATCCCCGACGCTGCCTGCCCGCCGTCATCGAGTGAGATCGTCATGGTCCGAGCCGTCTCGCCGGCATCCTCCAACATCCAAGAGCCGGCGACCATCTCACCAGCAAGGACCGGTCGTGAAAGCATCCGACCCTCGATATCCGTAGAGGCGCTCAGATAACGGTTCTCCAGGTCGTCGGAGAGGCTGACCTCCTCGGCCCGAAGGTCGTCGACGCCGAGAACGGTGTCGGCCGGAAGATCTCTGGCCGCTACCCACACCTGCGTAGTGTCCTTAGCCCCGGCGATCACCTGCTGTCCCGCCAGGAGCGCCGCGCAGAACAGCAACAGGCCGAGGGCCGTTCTGAGGTTCGCCCACGAGGGCCTTTGCACCCGAATCGCCCGGGCAGTCGCCATCCGCACCCCTTTCGTCCTGACCGATCAAACTAAAGTAAACGCAGACAAACAGATGAAATCCGGGGACCTGGTTGTTAGGCTGTTCCCATGTCGGAAGAGCAAGAGGTTGCGAATCAGGATGGACGCTCCGGAGGAGTAGAGCCGCGCCTGTTTACTCTCGAGGAAGTGGCCACGTACCTCAATGTCAGTGTTCCGCAGGTCTACGCGCTCGTGCGCTCTCAAGAGTTGCCGGCCGTTAAGATCGGTGGCCGGGGCGTGTGGCGTGTGGATCGCACGCAGCTCGACGATTACATCAAGCGACTGCATGACGCGACGCGCGAGTGGGCTAAAGAACACCCGTTGAATCCTCGCTGAGTAGGCAAATCTCGGTAACGGTTTCGTAAGGCACCAGCAGTTTCCCGTCGGCCTTTGTCAGCGCGAGGAAGTCGCGCGCCGCGGCCTCGAGCCGACCCACAACCCCACCGATTGGGCATTTCACCTCGACCTCGGCCCCAGTGCGTGCAAGCGATCGGCAGACATCGATCAGTGCCAGATCCAAGCGGACCGGCGATGTACCCCGCGCGTTCATTGCAACCACGACCGCGCGCAGAGGCAACAGCCGGTTGAAGGGATTATTGATCCAGACAAAGTCCGCTCCGACCGACGCGACGCGGAAACGCGAGCCTGCATCCACGACCACGTCCACCGCGCCCGACCGACACAGAGTATCGGCCAGGACGCGATCTTGGGAAAGGCTTAGGGCGAGATCATCCGCGGCCTCTTCTTCAGCGCGACGTTCGGAGGCCTCGAGCTGCGCCTCGAGGCCGAGCAGCAGACCCTTCAGTCGTTGATCAGTCATCCCTCGCCGATCCCCAGACCCTTCCCGTTGCCAGATGCTCCCACAAAGCGGAAAACCGGTCAAAAGTGGGCAAACGCTTGACATTGATAACACCCTAACGCAAGTATATGCAAGCAACCATATGCAAACGTAGTTTAATGGAGGTACTAATGGCCTGGCGAACGGGTGATCTTCCGCTGGGATGGGGCTGGCTCGAGCCCGCGCTGATCGGTGCGTCCCTCCTGGTCGTCCTCCGCGCCGCAGTCGCTTCGGTGCGACTCAGGATTCGCAAACCGAGGCCGAGTCGTTCTCGCAAGCCGAGGCCCCTACGGAGCGCGCTCTCCTGGTTGAGCCTCAGCCTGTCGCTGTCGGCATCACCGGTCCTGGCCTCCGGACGGTTTCAGGTTCCCCCCAGCCGAAATGGTCGTCCCCTTCCCGAGGCGCCCTGGTCGGGGTCGAGCGGGTTCTCCCCTCCTCACCCGCTCGCCCCTTCCGGGAGCGAACCTCTCAGCCCACCGTCGGCCCATCCCGCAATCCACGGTGGTGCCCGCTCGTTCGATGACATTCCGCGGCTATTCGAACGGGCCGGAATGAAGTCCGAGGCCGACAAGAAGTTGGCGCAGTCCAGGCACCTGCATCCCTCTGGGAGCCCGCAACCGGTGACTCTCACGACTCGTCAGAGTGTCGCCGTCAAGCGCGGCGACTGTCTGTGGGCCATCGCGGCCGAGGTCCTGGCCACGGACGATCCCGCTCGCATCGATCGGTACTGGAAACAGATTTTCGCAGCCAACCGCTCCCTCATCGGAGCAGACCCCGACAGGCTGCTTCCGGGGCAGGTTCTGAAGTTGCCCCGAGAGACAACCGCATGAGCATCGATCTCCGCAGGGTGTCGTCGTCCGGTCCGGTCTCGGGAGCGCGGCCCAAGAGCGAACGGGCCGACGGCCCTGCGGGTTTCCTTACGACACGTATCCGCCGCCTGGCCCTCGTCGCGCTTGCGGTGATCGCAACCGGCGTCTTGCTGCCGGCCTGGCTGGATGCCGGCGATCCAGCGTCCGGAGATCCCGCTCATGGGTCGAGCGGGGCCTCGAACTCCCCCGGCGATCGGGGTCCCGCTTCCGACGATCTCGCCTCTTACGCTTTCTTGCTTCCCGAGCTCGAGGGTCTGCCTCCCGATGTTGAGCCGGGGACCGCTATCGAGATTTGGGTCACATGGGAGCCTCCCATCACCAAGAAGCTGCAGGTGCAGCAGCTCGTACCGCGGGCCCGGGTCGACGAGCTGATTCCCAGCATCGAGCCCGGACCGCCGACCGTCATGCTCTCGCTCGAGCGCCGGCACATCCCCGACCTCATGTACGGCGATCGCTACGGAGCGCTTTCTACGGTGATCCTTCGTCGCTCTCGTTAGATCCCCATCCCCCACCACCGGGCGTGACGACCGTGATGACGCCGCCTGCGGGCGCCTCCAGATCCGTCTTTGCCGGAAGCTCGTCCTCGTCGAGCAGGTTGCGGCCCGGTCGACCGTCGCTACCACCGTGGGAACCCTTTGGAGCGTTCCGCCGCCGGTCGGTCAGCAACGACACACCGGAATCCTCGAGCACGCGCACCGCTCGATCGATTCCATCACCTCCGCGGTGTAGCCCGTCACCTCCAGAGTCGTAGACGAGCTGTTGACGCTCCACCCGCAGCGGAAACTCGAGCTCCAAGGCCTCGATCGGCGTGTTCAAGGTGTTGCTCATGCCCACGTGAACGCCCGAGGCGCCGGGTCCCGAGGCGCTGGCTCCCTGGCCACCCCCGATCGTCTCGTAATAGGTCCAGCCGCGTCCGCCGATGACGAGATTGTTCATGGTCCCCTGTCCTTGCGCAGGCAGGTCGATCGCGCGCGCTAGCGCCAGTAACACCGTGTCGGCGATCCGTTGACTGGTTTCGACGTTGCCTGCTACCACCGCCGAAGGAGTGCGCGCGTTCACGAGGCTTCCCGGCCGAGCGACGATCTTGACGGGTTGCAACACTCCGGCATTGGCCGGCACATCGGCGGGAAGCAGGACGCGCAGCGCGAAGTAACAGGCCGAGCGGGTCACGGACAGGGGGCAATTGACGTTGCCCGCGACCGCGTCCGCGGTGCCGTCGAAGTCGATCGTGAGCTCATCTCCCGCGACCGTCACACGCACCGCGATCGGGATGTCGTCGTCCCTCGCCCCGTCACCCTCCATGAAGTCGACGGCCTCATAGGCACCGTCGGGTAATTCGCTCACGCGCGCACGCGTTCGACGGTTTGTGTAGGCGATGACCTCGTCGAAGGCACCCCGCACTACGTCGAGCCCCCGCCGTGCCACGAGCTCTCCCAGCCGCCCGGCTCCCAGATCGTTCGCAGCAAGCTGGGCCCGCAGGTCGCCTCTTCTTAACTGCGGAGTTCGAACGTTGGCCAGCAGTATCTGCATGACATCCGGAACGATCTCCCCTTCGACCATCAGGCGCACCGGCGGCAGCACCAGACCTTCCTGGAACACCTCTGTGGAGTCACTCGGCATCGAGCCGGCCCGCATCCCTCCTACATCGGAATGGTGAGCGCGGGTGATGGCGTAGCCGATGATCTCGCCCTCGTGAACGCACGGAGTGACGATCGTGATGTCGGGAAGGTGGGTGCCTCCCGTGTAGGGGTCGTTGACGATGAACGCATCGCCCGGTTTGGGATTGCGTTCGATTACCGCGGCGACCGCCTCGGGCATCGCGCCGAGGTGTACGGGAATGTGTTCGGCCTGCGCGACCATTCGTCCGCTCGGATCGAACAACGCCGAGGAGCAGTCGCGGCGCTCTTTGATGTTCGACGAGTAGGCGCTGCGGATCAGCCCCGCACCCATCTCTTCGGCGATCCCAGACAACGAGGCCGACAACACCGACAGGGTCACCGGATCCAGCCGGGAGCTCACGATCGCCTCACCACCAGCGTGCCAGCCCGGTCGATCTCTCCCGACCAGACTGGTCTCACGACTGCGGTGGCCTCTGCAAACTCAACGATGCAGGGACCCTCGACTTGGCTCCCAACTCCGAGCTCGGCGCGCGAATGGACGAGCGTCTCCACCCACTTCCCGTCGAAGTTGGCCTGCCTGTGATCCCCGGCCGAAGTCTTTCGAGGTTCGTCTTCGACGAGCTTCGGAGCGTCGACGGCGATGGTGGCCGCCAGGCGCACTCCAACTGTCTCGATCGCTTCATCGTCCATTCGATATCCGAAGCGACCTTCGTGCGTCTCGTGAAAGGACTCGACCATGCCGTCGAGCTCGTCTGCTTCCACCGTGAGCTCGAAGGATTGGCCTTTATAACGAAGATCCGCGGAGCGTTCGAGGAACGCATCCGAACCGAGTTCGGCGCGCGCCTGCTCCACCATCGGAGAAAAGGATTCCGCCAATGCCTTCTCGCTGAGATCGTCGACCGCGCCGAGCAGGGGGCGGACGTAGTCGGCCCGCATCTCGGAGAGAGCGAGTCCGAGCGCGCTCAGGACGCCGCCGGCACGAGGCATGAGCACCGTGGCGATCCCGAGCTCCTCCGCCAGCGCGCAGGCGTGGAGCGGGCCGGCGCCACCAAAAGCAATGAGCGCGAAGTCGCGCGGGTCCAATCCTCGCTCGACGCTAACTACTCGCAGCGCCCTGATCATCTCTGCGTTGGCTACGCGCACGATTCCAAGCGCGGTTTCGACGGCATCCAGCCCGAGCGGATCGGACACGCTGGTCACCGCCTTCAGGGCGAGAGAACGATCCAGAGTGATGTCACCACCGAGGCTCGCTCCCTCCGCGAGATACCCGAGCACGAGGTTGGCGTCGCTGACGGTCGGCTCGGACCCACCGCGGCCGTAGCAGGCCGGCCCCGGGTTCGCTCCGGCGGACTTGGGCCCGGCCCTCAGCGCGCCTCCGTCGTCGATCCAGGCGATGGATCCGCCGCCGGCTCCGAACGTATGCACGTCTACCATCGGAAGCTTGATGGGGACATCGCCGATCGAGCCCTCGGTCGTTCGTTGCACGCGGCCATCGACCACTGGAGCGACGTCGGTGCTCGTCCCGCCCATGTCGAACGTCAATACGTTCTCGAAGCCGCCCAGGCGCGCAACGTGAGAGGCACCCACCACTCCCGCCGCCGGGCCGGACAGCACGCAGGCAGCAGCGTTTGCAGCGGCTCGCTCGAGATCCATGACCCCGCCGGAGGACTGCATCACCACGGGTCGAGGGATTCCCGCGCGCTCGCAAGCTTGAGACAGCTTCAACAGGTAGTTCGCAAGTCGGGGGCCGAGGTATGCATCCGCGACCGTGGTCGAGAAACGCTCGAACTCCCGGAACTCGGCGAGCACTTCGTGCGACACGGAAACGTGAACGCTCGGGAGCCGGGCCCGGATCGCGTCGGCGACCTCGCGCTCGTGTTCGGGATGGAGGTAGCCGAACAAGAGGCACACTGCGACCGCCTCCGGTTGGGCCGCTTCGACCGCGGCGACCGCCGCGTCGAGACCGTCCGCCTCGAGGGGCCTGATCACGCCGTCGGATCCAGCGCGCTCGGCGACCACGATCCGATGATCCCGTTCAACCAGTGGCGGGGAGCGGTCGAGCGTCAGATCGTAGAGAGAGGGTCGGTTCTGACGCCCTATCTCGATGACGTCACGAAATCCCTCGGTAGTGACGAGCACCGTCCGCGCACCTTTTCGTTCGAGCAACGCGTTGGTCGCAACCGTCGTCCCATGGGCGAAGGCTTCGGCGGCCGCAACGTCTACCCCCGAACGCTCGATGCCGCTCAGGACACCCTCCGATTGTTCGACCGTGGTAGGCACCTTCGCGGTCAACACCTCGCCCTCGTGCACGACCACAACATCGGTGAAGGTGCCGCCGACGTCCACTCCGATGCGCATTGCCCTCCCGAGACCTCGAGCTCCTGTGAGAAAAGGGTAGCCGCGAGATGCACTGTTTCAGGCGTAGCCCGGTTCCTCTAAGCTTGCTCGCCGTGCCTCTCTCCAACCTTCCTACGCGTCGACAGGGCCTGCGCGGCACCGACTTCGACGACAACGTGGTGGTGCTGGTGTTCAGCATCGCGCGCAAGCTCTACAAGTGTCCCGGCTGCCACGACTATGTGCAGGTCGGCGCGGAACATGTCCTGGTCCGCTACTTCGAGCCCGGCGGCTCGACCTTTTATCAACACTGGCATCGCGACTGCACCAAGACGATCGTGCGAGAACTGCGCGGAGCCGAACCGGTCGCTCCCGGTTACGAAATGCCGGCCCGCCCCCCGCGCAAACGTCGGCGCTCTGGCTAGTCGGCGGTGGTCGCTGCCGCTGCCGACCGATCTGATCTCAACTCAAGCAGACCCCGTTTGAGGGGATGCCAACTCGAAACCTCCTGAATGAAACGATGACGGCTCCTCGCCGAGACGTAGAAGCGCCAATAGTCTGGATCCGCTGAGGCGCTGGGCACGTGCAGTCGACCACAATTCAAGCCGAGTCTCTCGAACCGGCGCCGAAGATCCGCCAGATCGTCGCGGTCCTTCTGAGTGAGTTGCACGTAGAAACGCGCCCTGGAGTCCTTAGGAATACCACCCTCGGCATCGAAGTAACCCCGTGCGAAGGCTCGGTCGACAGCCGGAGGCACGAAGGCCTCCGGCCTTAAGCCATCGGGTCGAAAGCTTGTTTCAAGTACCCATACCGACCGGCAGCTGCCCTCCCGATAGATCCAGCCCTTCGCACGAACTCGGGCCAGAACCTGTTGAACGATCTCAAGCCACTCGACATTGGCTTGGGCCAGACGCCATGTGCGGTGGCTCCTGTTGAACGTGCCGTCCCGAAGTGTGCGCCCATCACGTAGGCGACACATTCGGCCGCGCCAGTTGCAGCTACTTCGGAACATATTTGGTCGATCATCACCTCACGGTAGGGAGGAGGTGTGACGGAGTTCCTGGAACCAAAAGGGCCCCCCTTGGGGCCCCTTTGACTTTGAGCGCTAAACAGTGTGCCTGCCGTAGAGATCAGTGAACTTCAACATAAGAAGCTGTTGAGCTCCTTAGAAAGGAGGTGATCCAGCCGCACCTTCCGGTACGGCTACCTTGTTCGTGTGAGCCCTCATGTCGCCATGAGGCACGGACTATATCTTCATCCTGGTCCCATCAAAGGGTGGCGATGCTCACTCTCTTGGCGAGTCTCTCGAGCATCGTTTCCAGGAGCTCGGCGTGTAGTCTCTGAGGGGTCAACCGACCGACTGAGAGTGTCGAGACGGTGACTTCCCTGCTGATTGTCCGCGTCACCCGATGCATTTTCACTGGCTGCTAGGCAGCCGAGTAGCACGGGATACTTGCGGGGTTTCCAGCAAATAGCCAAGTTTTTCTCCCACCGTTACCGATGGGGGTCGCAACTCGATTACGACTTCACCCCAATCGCCGATCCCACCTTCGACGGCTCCCTCCCAAAAGGGTTGGGCCACCGGCTTCGGGTGTTGCCGACTTTCGTGGTGTGACGGGCGGTGTGTACAAGGCCCGGGAACGTATTCACCCCGGCAATGCTGATCCGGGATTACTAGCGACTCCGACTTCATGAAGTCGAGTTGCAGACTACAATCCGAACTGAGACCGGCTTTTTGGGATTCGCTCACCCTCGCGGGATAGCAGCCCTTTGTACCGGCCATTGTAGCATGTGTGCAGCCCTGGGCGTAAGGGGCATGATGACTTGACGTCATCCCCACCTTCCTCCGAGTTGACCCCGGCAGTCTCCTACGAGTCCCCGGCATTACCCGCTGGCAACATAGGACAAGGGTTGCGCTCGTTGCGGGACTTAACCCAACATCTCACGACACGAGCTGACGACAGCCATGCACCACCTGTGTAGGGCCC
>JBOGWU010000269.1:0-69374 GCA_050693935.1 Actinomycetota bacterium
GTCCAAGACGGTGAGGTCCACATTCTTGTTCGCAACCACGCCGGGGAATCGCTTCGTGATTCCCCGAAGCTCGATCTCCATCTGAGCGAGGCTACAGCCCTCGGCTCTGCCGTTGCCGGGTTAACCCCCGCCGACGGTGATCTCGCCGTCGATGATTTGCTGCTGGATCTCCTCGACCTGCGTTGCGACCTCGTCGTCGACCTGCTCCTCGAACTCGTGGAACGGGGCGATGGCGACGCCCTCGTTCGCGAGCGTGCCGCTGTACAGCCCGCCCTCGAACTCGTCGTTGAGCGCGGCCTCGATGGTGTCGTAGACCGCGACGTCCATGTTCTTCATGACCGAGGTGAGGAAGAGGTCACAGAATTCCTCGACGCTGACACAACCGTCGGTGTCGACCCAGATCAGCGAGCCCTCGCCCGCGTCCTGGATGGCGGCGGCAGCGCCGAGTCCTGCGGGACCGGCCACCGGCAGTACGACGTCCGCGCCCTCGTCGAGCAGCGTTTCGGTCACGTTGCGACCGTTCTCCTGGTTCTCGAAGTCACCAGTGAACAGACCACCCTTGGGGTTGGCGCTGTCCCAACCCTCGAGCTCTACCTGGGTGCCAGCCTGCTCGTTGTAGTACTCCATGCCGGCCTGGAACCCGTCCATGAAGATCGTCACCGTCGGAATGTTGATTCCTCCGAAGGTGCCCAGCTTGCCGGACTCGCTCACACTTGCCGCAACGTAGCCGGCGAGGAAGGCGGCCTCGTCGGTCTTGAAGGTCAGCTCGCGCACGTTGTCGTAGGTGATGTCTTCACCCTTGTCGGGGTCGAAGAAGTCGACGTCGACGATGGCGAAGTTGGTGTCGGGGTTTTCCTCGGCCGCCTTGGCGGTGGCTTCACCCAGGAGGAAGCCAACCGTAATGATGAGGTCGCACTCCTGCTGGATGAAGTTCTGGATGTTGGGCTCGAAGTCGTTCGGGCTCTGCGACTCGAGCACCTGGGTCTCGATGCCGAAGTCGGCCTTGGCGTCCTCGAGGCCCTTGTAGGCGGTCTGGTTGAAGGATTTGTCGTCCACACCACCCGTGTCGGTCACCTGACAGGCGAGGAAGTCGGCGTTCTCCGCGGCGGCACCGTTGCCACCACCGCCATCCGAGGTCGGCTCCTCTTCTTCCGCACAAGCTGCTGCGAAGATCGCCAGCGCCATCAGCAGCGCCGCGATCCATCTCATACGACTATTACGCAACTACTTCCTCCTTTGGATCAGGGTCGTCCCCCGGCTTCCCCGGCTCGGGAAGGATCGATGACGGCCTGAGCATATAAGTGCGGCAACTGTCGGCCAAGGCCATTGGTACTAACCAAGTAGTTTTAGGTTCATGAGGATCTATACGAAGAAGGGCGACGATGGATCGACCGGGCTGCTCTATGGGGGCCGGGTCTCCAAGGACGACATCCGCACCGACGTCTACGGCACCATCGACGAGACGGTCTCGGCCCTGGGGGTCGCCAGGGCGGGAGGCCTCGTCGAGCGGGTCGAGGACATAGTGATCCGCCTCCAACGAGAGATGTTCGTCGCCGGGGCCCACCTCGCCACCGCCGAGTCCAACCAGTCCAAGCTCAAGGCTGGGGTTTCGCGCGTAACGCCCGATATGACCGAACAAGTTGAGCGGGACGTCGACGAACTCACCACCGAGCACCCGCTGCCCCAGGAGTTCATTCTTCCCGGGGAGACGGCCGGTTCCGCGGGCCTGGACCTCGCCCGCTCGACCATCAGGCGAGCCGAACGGCGCGCCGTGACGATGGACCGCGAGGGCCTCATGCCCGACCCGGAGATACTGCGGTGGCTCAACCGTGTCTCCGATCTGCTGTTCGTTCTCGCTCGTTATCAGGAGGCGGCCAGCGGCGTCAGAGCGGCGCCGTCGAGAGACCAGTAGTGAAGCCCGTCGTCTACTGCGCTACCTGCGCAACCAAGCTCGACGAGCGTGACTCGGAGGGCGGGTCCAGGTGCCCGAATTGCGGGCGTTCCTGGTATCAGAACTCCGCGCCGACGGTTGCTGCGGCCATCGTCGAGGGTGGCCGGGTCCTTATCTCGTTCAGGGCTATTGAGCCCAAGCAGGGCAAAGCAGATATACCGGGTGGGTTTCTCAAGCCCGGGGAGGAGCCCCTGGAGGGCCTTCGGCGCGAGATCCGCGAGGAGCTTGGCGTCGAGATCGAGGTCTCGTTCGAGGATTTCATCCAGGGCGCTTCGCACACCTACAGTGAGGAGGGGGATTGGGTCCTGTCGCTGGGTTTCGCGGCCCGCCTCGTGAGCGGCGACATCGTTCCCGCCGACGATGTAGCAGAGGCCCGTTGGGTTACTTATGGTGAACTCGACGATCTGGATTTTGCGTGGCCGCACGATCGCGATCTCGCAAGGGCGGCCCTGAGCAGGCAGATGGGCGAATAGAGGGGAGCGAGCATGGCGTTGTTCTTTGGTGGGAGGAGCAAGCAAACGGTGACCGTCCCCGACCTGGACGATCGGGAGCTCGCTCAGATCATCTCCATCATCCGGTTGGGCATCGGCATCGCGTTCTTTCTGTTCCCGAAGCGCATGGGGCGCCTGTGGACCGGAGATGAGGAGACCACCGCCACCTCACGCATGGCCGCCCGCAGCCTCGGAGCCCGCGACGCGGCCCTAGCCATCGGCACGATGACCGCCCTCGAGCAAGACGGAAACGTGCGCGGCTGGCTCGAGGCGGCCGCGTTGTCGGACGCCTCCGATGCCGTTAGCACCATCTCGAACTGGCGCCATCTGCCCGGTCTTCGTCGGCTGCTTGGCTTGGCGTCCTCGGTAGGAGGCGCCGTCGTCGGCTTCAACCTGGCCCAATCGCTGGGCGACGACTAAGTGGCCCGCTACCCGGGCGATCTACGACAACGCCGTCGCTGAGTCACGGCGATGTGGCTAAAGGGTCTGACAGCAAACCCGAAACCCGGCATCAAAGGGGGAATCGGAAGGGTGGGCCTGGTAGGGCCCTCCCGATGGGGCTGCTCCTGGACACCTATTCAACATGAGTACCGCCCAGCGGTTGCCAGGTTGCAAACCCCTTGCCGCGAGCCTTTGAGGGGAGTTTTGCGACAGCCTTCTAAGCGGTTCACTTGTCGCGCATCGGAGCGGCTCTTGGGCCCGGCCGTTAGTTCGAGGACCGGTGGGCCGGGATCCAGGTGACTGCCTAGTCGACCGCGGCACGGTGGGACATGAGCCGGGAGTGCGCAAGCCCAACTCGGCCGACTCGCACCGCGTCGGTTTCGAGCTCGAAGTCGGCACCTAGAGCCTCGAAGTCGCCCGAATCGAGGTCCACGTCCTGGAAGCGCTCCCACCGTCGATTTCCGTCGACCACCACGGGAGCACCTTGCGCTATCAGCTTCTTGCTCGGCCACTCGGCTCGATATTCGGCGAGGTGCAGTGAGGTGTTCGACTCGTGCCCGACTCCCAGCAGTAAGACTTGGCCATCTAGATCGTAGAGCCGGGCCAGAGGTGAGCTCTCGCCGAGTCCGAAGGCCAGAGAGTGGCCGGTGAGGATGGTCTCGGCGTGGGGACCTCGGGCACAGAAGGAGTCGCGCGGCTGGTTGCTCCGCAGCACTCCGGGTTGCGACCGGAAGCAGTCCACCACCGCTCCCATCCCCCGTGTGGGCGTGACAGCGGGGTCAAAAGGCGGCATTTCCTCGCGGATGGTTTTGAACCAGGACGCCGGTACCGGCGGGTTTACCCAGGAGGCCGGATCGGTCAGTCCACTCGAATGCGAGGGCATCACGAGGGTTCCTTTGGGGCCCAGCGCCTCCTCGAGGGCGAGCACCACCGCATGCGCTCCGCCCGCAACCCAACCGATGGCGCTGAGCGAGGAGTGCACCAGCACGGTGACCCCGGGGTCGACGCCCAGGGCACGCAAGTCGCGCACCAAGGAGGTAACGGTGATCGGTGCCGCGGTCCTCTTGATCTGGTCCTCTTCGCTCATGCCGTTTCCTTTCCGCTGCGACACTCTCGCGTAAGGGCCATGCCAAGCACTAGTGTTCGGCTATGGACTTCCGGCACACAGAAGAGCAGCTCGCCTTCTATAAGTCGGTCAAAGACTTCGCCGCCGAGGTGGTCGAGCCCGGAGCGCACGAGCGCGACGTCGAGGGCCGCTTCGATCCAGAAGTGTGGTCCAGGCTCGGGGATTTCGGCCTTCTGGGGCTGCCAATCCCAGAGGAGTTTGGCGGCTCAGGGGCCGACATCATCACCACCTGTCTGGCTCTCGAGGCGCTGGCCGAGGGAGGGCACGACGCCGGGCTGGGCCTCAGCGTCGGTGCCCACGTAACCATCGGGGCGGTGCCAATCTGGCTGCACGGCACCGACGAGCAGAAGCGGAAATATCTACCCAGGCTCGCCTCTGGCCAATGGGTGGGGGCGATGGCGATCACCGAACCGGGGGCCGGCTCGGACGCAGCCGCGATCGAGTGCAGGGCCGGGCGCGACGGCGACGAGTGGGTGCTGAACGGAAGCAAGATCTTCATCACCAACGGCTCGATCGCCGACACCGTGATCGTGATGGCGGTCACCGATCCCGACGCTGGCTCGGGCCACGGAGTGAGTGCCTTCATCGTCGAGAGAGACACGCCGGGATTCTCTGTGGGCCGCGATCTCGACAAGATGGGGACGCGCTCGTCGCCTCTCTCGCTACTCCACTTCGACGACTGCCGGGTGCCGCACGCTTCGATGCTCGGAGCCGAGGGCAGCGGGCTGTGGGCTATCGCTTTCGAGTGCTTCGATTGGGAGCGGACCGTGATGATCGCTTCTTCTGTCGGGGGGATGAAGGCGTCGCTCGACGCGGCGGTCGCCTACGCGAAGGAGCGGGTGGCGTTTGGGAAGTCCATTGCGAACCAGCAGTCCATTCAACACAAGCTTGCCGACATGAAGGCTCAGCTCGACGCTGCTCGCTTGCTGCTGTACCGGGCGGCATGGCTCAAACAGGAGGGGCTGCCGCACCAGACCGAGGCCAGCGTCGCGAAACTGTTCGTCGCGGAGGCGGCGATGAACAACGCCGTCGAGGCCACGCAGATCTTCGGCGGATACGGCTACATCAAGGACTATCCGATCGAGCGCTCGATGCGTGACGCCAAGCTGATCTCGATCGGAGGCGGAACCTCCGAGATTCAGAAGATGATCATCGCAAGAGGGTTGCTGGACGACTAGAAGAAGAGACTCCCCATGGACCACGTGCTGATTCGCAAGCTCGAGCACCTGACCGGAACGCTTCGGCGGCCCAGGCTGGTCTACGCGATCGAGATGCGCGACCGGCCGGGTCCGGCCCACAAGACGGGGGCGTTCGAGGACGATGTGATGTGGGTCCAACTTCGCGGCGGGCTGTTCGTCGCCAAGGCGCACGTCAAGATCTGCTGGCGTGGAGAGTTCTCCTCTCCCAAAGAGATACGCATGCGGGTTCGCGATGCTCCCATTCACGACGTTGCAGACTTCTGGACTATGCGGCCCCGCTTCGGTTATGCCGCGGTCGCCGAGCTCCAGCACGAGTCGTGGATCGAGCCGTTCTGGGCGGGTCCGCGCACCTACGGTTACGAGTGGGTGCTGCTCGAGAACGACAAGAAGCACAAGAGTTGGCTCGACCGCAAGGATCCGCCGCGCACCGGAGCCGAACTTGCCTCGCAGTTCGATGCCTGGAAGGGCTCTCTCCCTTAGGTCACGTCACCTGCTTCAAGATCTGGTGCATGCCCTCGAGGCTGATCGGTCCGTCCACGATGGTGGCGATATCTCCGTCCGCGTCGATCACGATGGTGGAGGGCCGCAGGGGATCGTCGAACGCGGTCCACACCTCGGGGGCGTTGCCCATCACGTAAGGCACGTCGAACTCCTCGACGTAGGCCTCGCCGTCTTCTATGGTGTCGTTATTGGAGACGCCGGCGAAGATCGCCTTTCCCTCGTACTCCTTGGCCAACTGGTTGAGGTCGGGCTGTTCGCCCTGGCAAACCGGTCACCACGACTCCCAGAAGTTCAGGACGACTGGTGTGCCGCGCTGCTCCGCCAGGCTGAAGGATTCGCCCTGGAAGGTCTCAAACGAGAAGTCGGGGGCCGGGACCCTGGTCTCCGAGCCCTTCTCGGAGCGAGTGGTTTCGGGAGCCGATCGCGGGTTGGTCTCGGTGGTCGCGTCGGCGCCTCCACAGGCGGTCAGCACGACCACGGCAGTCGCGCACACAACCACCGGCCTGAATCCCGCGGGATTTCCCCTCATGCCGTCCATCCTCCATCAGTCTCCGACTTACGCAGGTGGCTTAAATGGATGGCTCGGGAGCCGTGACCCGGATCAGGCCGGCCAGCTCGCGTCCCAGCGAGGCCGGGCCGTCGGGTGTCTCGACGGTAATGGGTCCCTCCATCGGCGCCAGGTCCTTGACGACCAGCTCGACCCCTGGACGCAGTCCGATCTGGTCCAGGTAGGGGAGCACGACTTCCTTGAGCTCGGAGATCTGAGAGACGACGCCTGCCTCGCCCGGGTCCAACTCGCTCAGTCTTCGCAGCACTCGCAGGTCGACGGGGCAGATGGGGTGCCCGTGCGGGCAGTAGTCCGGATAGTCCAGCGCCTTGGCCAGGGCCTCCTCGACGCGGGCCGAAATGGCGTGTTCGATCTTGTGGGCCTCGCCGTGGACCTCGTGCCAGAACATCCCGAGCTTGTCGACCAGGAGACACTCGACCAGACGGTGGCGGCGAAGCATGGTGTGCGCGAGACGCCGCCCTTCGGGGGTGAGCAGGATGGCCCCGCCTCTCTCTCTGGTGAGGTAGCCCTCCGAGGCGAGACGCTTGAGCATCTCCGACGCCGAGGGCAGCGAGACCTCGAGGATGCGCGCGAGGACGGTCGCGGTGATCCGCTCGCCATCTTCTTCCAGGCGCTTGATCTCCTCGAGGTAGTCCTCGACGCCTCTCATGACTACCAGTGTAGTGGGCCTGACCAGCAGTTTTGAAGCGGAGAGCCAACCGGGGCGTGCTAGGTTGCAATGCAGAGATCGTTTCGCCGATCTCGGTTACACAAGGGCGCGGCCGGGCATATCTGTTGTCGCGGGAACACCGGTCGCCGGGAGGATTCGCTACGTGAAGTTCGCGGGACATTTGCGCGCGGGCGCTCGTTCGAACCGACGGGCAAACGCGGTCCGGATTCTGGTTGCAGGCGCCTTGGTCGCGCTCGCTCTCGTACCGTCCTTCGGGGGCAGCGCCGCGGGACAGGAATCGCTCTCCGATCTGGAGAACGAGATGCAGCAGCTTCAGGCGGATCTCGACGACTCCTCGGCGCGCATCGAACAGTTGCGTGGAAGGGAGTTCGACCTGCGCAAACGCATCGACGACGTCGAAGACCAGCGCGCCGTCCTCGTCGATCGCAACGAGGAGCTCACAGAAGATGTTGTCGAGCGCGCACGCGAGCTCTATGTCTCCGGAGGTACGGGAGTTGTCGAGGCTCTGTTCGCAGCCGAGGACTTCAGCGAGTTCAGCGACCGCGCGGAAATGCTCTCGCAGGTAACCCAGGACGATTCCCACATCTTCGTAGAGCTTCAGCGCAACACCGCCGAACTCGAGGACCTCGAAGGCCGGCTCGCCCAGGATCGCAAGGCGTTGGAGGAAACGCTCGTGGAGCTCGAGGACGAGAACGCGGAACTGCAGGACAAACTTGCCTCGGTGACCGATCAATACACCGACCTGAAGGAGAAGCTCAGGCAGGAGAGGTTGGCGGCTCGCACGGAGCCCACCGGCGGCGGCGGGCCCGCGCCCTCGACGTTGGTCCCTACTACCTCTACGACCGGCAAGACCTGTCCCGTCGCGGGACCGGTGTCGTTCGTTGATTCCTGGGGCGCTCCTCGGTCCGGGGGCCGCAGCCACGAGGGCACCGACATGATGGCCGCCTACGGCACTCCCGTGGTGGCCATCGTCTCAGGCTCGATCACCTACGCGGGATACGGCGGGAGTGCGGGGAACTGGCAGATCCTCAGCGGCAGCGACGGAAATGCCTACTGGTACATGCACAACCAGGAGAACCTCGTCAACGGCGGCGCGGTCGAGGCGGGACAGCAGATCGCCACGGTGGGCGACACCGGCAACGCCGCGGGCACCCCGCATCTGCACTTCGAGTACCACCCGGGCGGCGGGGGGCCGGTGAACCCCTACCCGCTGGTCGCCTCCATCTGCTAGACCTCCCCTAGATGGATCCTCTCATCATCACCTGCGCCGGGGTCGGCGCCGAGGTGACTCGCGTTGAGCAGCCCAACCTCCCTCTCAGCGCGGCTGAGATCGCACGCGACGCGGCCGCGTGTCGTGAGGTTGGAGCGTCCATCTACCACCTGCACGTGCGCGACGACGAGGGCGACCCGACCATGGAGGTGACGACCTTTCGGTCCGCGCTCGAGGCGATCCGAAAGGAGTCCGACATCATCGTGCAGTTCACTTCGGGGGGCGCGGTGACCGATTCCGAGGGCGCCCGCATCGCCCCCCTCCAGCTGCGGCCCGACATGGCCTCGCTAACGACCGGCACCGTGAACTTCGCGGACGAGGTGTTTTGGAACCCACCGGACCTGGTCCGGCGCTTCTACGGTCGTATGCGCGAGCTCGGCATCACGCCGGAGTTCGAGATCTTCGAAGCAGGCATGATCGCGAACGCGGCGGGTCTGTACGAGGAATTCGGGGAGAGCCATCACCGCCACTATGACTTCGTCCTGGGGGTGCCCGGGGCGCTTCCTGCCTGGGACGACTCAGTCGCCTTCCTGAGCGGCCACCTCCCCCAGGGGGCGACATGGAGCGCCACTGGGATCGGGCGCTGGCATCTGAGCGTGGCCGGGGCTGCCATCGCCGCGGGCGGGCATGTGCGGACCGGCTTCGAAGACGCCATCTACTACGAACGGGGCCGCCTAGCCGAGTCAAACGCCCAGCTCATCGGGCGGGTCGCCGCTCTGGGGCGGGAGGCGGGGCGCGCTATCGCAACGCCGGAAATCGCCCGCACCCTTCTGCGCCTATAGGAGGTCCACTGAGCCTGGGTCGTATAACCTCCTGGCATGGACGCAAGGAAGCGGCGACGCTACGAGGTGATCGCCGATCCCGCCTATGTGGAGAATCTCGAGGATCGCAGCCTCGAGGAGCTTCGCTCGCTCCGTGACGAATGCCGGGAGGTCGAGAACGAGCTCTCGTTCGAGCGCCGGTTATGCCACGCTCGCATCGACATCCTCCGAGCCGAGATGGAACGACGCACCGGAGAGCAGGACCAGGATCTGCTCTCTCGCCTGCCTGAGATTCTGGGGTCTGCTGAGCTCCGCGGAGGCGGGTCGGCCCTGCCCGATCGCGCACCCGACCTGTCCGTGCCTCGCAACGCCGATATTCCTAGGCGCCGGGTGGAAGAGATCGCCGGCGAGCAGACGATGGCCCGGTTAAGCGGGCTGCAGGTAAGCGAGATCAAAGTGATCATGAGCAATCTCGCCGAGCACGAACGAAACCTGTCCGCGCGCAGAAACAAGGTTCACGAGGCCATGGACGGTATCCAAGCGGAGATCGTTCGTCGCTACACTTCGGGCGAAGCCGATCCCACCGCCGCCCTCGGGGGCTAGCTCCGAAGACCAGACGACTAGTTTGGTTAGTCGTCGCGGGAGTCGTTGCTGACGCTGACGTCGCTGTGGTCGCTGTCGCGGCCGTCGCGGCTGTCGTCATCCCGGCGATCGTCGTCGTCGTTGTCGCGATCGTCGTCGTTCTTGGGCTCCGGCGGCTTGGGCTGGTTGGCCTTCGGCTTGGAATCCTTGGAGTCCTCGGAGTCCTCGGAGTCCTTCGAGTCCTTGGAGTCCTTGGAGTCCTCGGAGTCCTTCGACGGCTTGGAGTCCTTCTTGCCGGTCTTGTCCTTGGGGGCCTTGCCCGGCTGGTTCACCGGGATGTCGTCCTTGACGTTCGTAGCCTGGCCCGGCTTGGCGTGGTCGTCGATGTCCCCAGGAGAGTCGGGCTCGGAGCCCCGGTCGTCGCCCTCGGAGTCTCCGGGACTCGTTGGTCCGTGCGGGGGCTGGACGTTCTTGGGGCCGTTGTTCGGGGGCAGCGGTTCGTGGCCGGGCTGTCCGGGCGCGTTCTGGTCGTTGTTGATGGTTGCCTGGGGCCCACCGTTGATGAGGGAGGGGCTGCCGGGGCCGCCGATGAAGCCGGGACCGACGCCGGTGCCGCCCTCGAAGGTTGGGTCGTCATCGCCTCCGGCGGGAGGTTCCACGGCCGCGACCAGCGGAGGCTCGCCGCCATCGAGGTCGTCGGAGGGGAGGGGACTGAGCAGATCGCCTGCGTCGGTGGACAGCGGCGAGCCTTCGGGCTCGGTCGCCGATGGGCTTCCCTCGGAGTCCTCCTCGAAGCCGGGAACTTGAACGGAACCCTCGTTCGATCCGGGTGTCCGCGCCTCGAGCGGACGCGGCGCGCCTGCGTCGAAAGCGGAGTTCTGAAGGACGACCGAGAACAGCACGAGTGACCCCGCCGCAACCACGGCGAGGGCGGTGCCGACCACCGACGTCATACCGTTTCTGAACCGCATTGACCCCTTCTTTTGCCGGGACTCTTGTCGTGGCATCCTCCCGCGGTTACCGGTCGGATGTTCGGCGACGGTGAGTCCTAGGTGCTTAGAGTAACCGATCCATTACAAAGCGTAACCAGGTTCCCGGCTCTTGAACGTCTTTTCGGCAGACTTGGCCGAGAACTTGACCATTTCTCCACTATTCGCCTCGGCCTTACAAGGGCCTCCGAACCAACCGGGCGATTAGTTTGCGAGCCGCGCAGGGCCAGAGCCTCGCCGGATGGGTGACTTTCGAGGCCTGCGATCGCCAGGATCCCCTGAAATCGAGCCGGCCCATCATGCGCCCCGCCGCCCAATGCTTGCAACTGTTATGCAAAAGTGCTATATCTGTTAGCGAAACTCGCAAGCAGCCAACCGGTCCGCAGGAGGCGCCACGAGCAAAGACAAGATCGACCTGGCCGCCGGGCGCATGAAGCTCGGCGAACTCGGTTCCTTCATTCGGGAGCAGCGGCGGGGAGCGCGACTGTCCTTGCGCAAGCTCTCGGATCTCGCAGGGATCTCGAATCCCTATCTCTCACAGATCGAGCGGGGACTGAGGAAGCCGTCGGCGGAGATTCTCCAGGCGATCGCAAGGGCGCTCAGCATCTCCTCGGAGACGCTGTACGTGCGAGCCGGGATCCTCGAGGAGAACCGCGATCACGACCTGGTCGCCGAGATACTCAAGGACACCAAATTGACCGAGAAGCAGAAGCAGAACCTGATCGACACCTATCGCAACTACGTCGAGCTCAATCAGCCAGGCGGAGGCGAGCCGGTGGTCGACGCCCTGACAAACGAATAGGCCTGACGGGATCGCGGAGCGACCCTCTTCACCCCCCAACCCGGCGTTGGGCGCCGACGGCTCTTGCGCCGACGGAGCCCGACGAGTCTCCGGATCCCGTCATCACTTGATCAAGATTCCTGGGCGATGCGCGACGGATCGCTCGGGATCATCAGCCGCCGAGGAGGTGACATCAATGCCGAAGACACAAGAGCTCCTGTACGCCGTGGTCGGTGCCGGCGACTTCGCAGTCGAGAAGGCGAAGAGTCTGGCCGACCGCGACACGACCGCTAAGGTCTACAACGACTTCGTCAAGCGGGGGCGCTCGCTCTCGACCAAGATCAAGAGCTCCGCTCCAACCAAGCAGGCGATCGCTCAGACCAAGACCGCGCGCTCCCAGGCCAAGGCCGCCGCGACCAGCGCGACCAAGGCAGTCCGAGCAAACAGCAAGGCCGCGCGCTCTGCGGCGACCAAGTCCGCAAACGCAAGCTAAGCGTTACAAACGCCAATAGCTGGATTCTGCATGTAAATGGGCCCGCCTACACGGCGGGCCCGTTTGCGTAGGCCCTACAGGGGGAAGCGAAAGGGGACAAATCTGGTTAAGGAACTACTGTGACCCTGACTATGAACCTAGACGTAACTTTGGACTGCACCGAGCGGTGCTTCGACCTACCCGAATGGGGCGAGCTGCTCGAACGCGACCCCGACCGGCAGATCTTTGCAACGCCGGATTGGCATCGCCTGTGGTGGGAGGAGTTCAAGGGGGACAAGGACCTGTTCCTTTTGACCATGCGCCGCGGGCCCGGGGAGGTCGTGGCGATCGTCCCCCTCTACCGGAAGGTCGAGGACGGCAAGCAGGTGCTTCGCTTCGTTGGTGGGATCGACCTCAGCGACTATCTCGGCCCGATCTGCTCGCTCGAGGACCGTGAGGACGTCGCTGAAACCCTCGCCGCCTGGCTGGTCCATACCGAAGTCGAGTGGGACCTGTTCGACGCCCACAACATGCCAGTTCCCTTTGGCTTCGCCGAATTCTTGGTCGACCGGGCCGATCGTGAGGGCCTCGATTTCCAGATCGAGCAGGAGGAGACGGCGGCGCTGTTGCCGCTGCCCTCGGACTGGACCGAGTACCTCGCGAGCCTGGGCTCAAAGGATCGGCACGAGCTCAAGCGCAAGCGCAAGCGACTGGCCCGCGATTTCCCCGATGCGCGCGTCCGCACCGCAACCGAAGAGAGCCTCGAGCGAGACCTCAAGACCTTCATCGAGATGCATCGCGGCGCAGAGGGGATGAAGGGTCATTTCATGAGGCCGGATATCGCCTCCTTCTTCGAGCGCATCGCTCATTCGTTCATGCCCCTGGGGTGGCTGCAGCTCGACCTCTTCGAGATCGGCGAACGAGCGCTGGCCTCGACCTTCTCGTTCTCGTTCAACGGCAATCTCTACCTCTACAACTCGGCGTACGAACCCGACCTATCGCACCTGTCTCCCGGATTCGTCCACGTGTCCGAGCTCGTTCGCTCGTCGATCGAGTCGGGTCTAAGGATCTTCGACTTCATGAGGGGTCCCGAGCGGTACAAGTACCAGCTTGGGGCTCAGGCGGTGCCTCTCAACAACGTCCGCCTTTTCAGGAAGAACTCCTAAAAACGAAATGACTCCCTACGACGACGCCTCCATGGTGACGCGCGTGGCCGTTCTCGCCTATCACTCGTCGCCTCTAATCGAACCGGGGTCGGGCGATGCCGGTGGTATGACCGTCTACGTCCGGGAGCTTGCTCGGGCGCACGAGCGGCTGGGGGTTCACACCGACATCTTCACGCGAGCGACGGGCCGCGAGCCTCGCATCGTGGCGCTGTCCGAAAGGGTCAGGGTTGTCTCGATAGATGCCGGGCCTTCGCGGCCCCTTTCCAAAGAACGACTGCCCGAATACGTCGAGGACTTCGCGGCCGGCGTCCGCGCCTTTGCAACGATGCAGCGAGTCACCTACGACGTGGTTCACTCGCACTACTGGCAGTCGGGTATCGCGGGCATCTCGCTCGCCCGGGCCCTCGACGTCCCTCTCGTGCACTCGCAGCACACCCTGGGCTTGGTCAAGAACTCGTTCTTGGCTCCCGGCGATTCGCCCGAATCGCAGGTCCGGCTCGACGGTGAAGCTCGGGTCATCTCCAGCGCCGACGTGCTGATCGCGTCGACCGATGAGGAGTGGAAGCAACTCTCATGCCTCTATGGAGCGCCTCACGATCGCATCAAGACGGTCCACCCCGGCGTCGATCACGGCGTCTTCCACTCGGGCGACCGGCACGAAGCGCGCACCGCGCTGGGGATCGACGACCAAGACGCCGTGTTGCTGTACGTGGGCCGGATCCAGCCCCTCAAGGGCCTCGAGCTCGCCGTGCGATCCGCCAACGAGGTCTTGCCCGCCCTCGATCGCGAGCTGACCTTCGTCGTCGTGGGTGGCGTGAGCGGCGACAGTGGTCAGCGCGAGCTCAAGCGCACGAAGGCCCTCGTTAGGTCCCTGGGACTGAGCGAGCGGGTGCGGTTCGTCGGCGCCCAACCGCATCACCGGCTCCCGATCTACTACCGAGCGGCCGACGTTCTGACGGTGTGCTCGCACTCCGAGTCCTTCGGGCTTGCCGCGCTCGAGGCACACGCCTGCGGCACGCCGGTCGTAGCCACCGCAGTAGGGGGTCTCTCCTACATCGTGCGCGACGGCCGGTCCGGCTTCCTACTAGACGAGCGCGATCCCACAGTCTGTGCTGCGCGGCTCAAGACGTTGCTGTCTGACTCTTCGTTGTGGGATGAGTTCGCGCGCGCGGCGAGCGATGCGTCGCGCGCTTTCTCATGGGATGCGACCGCGACAACGCTCCTTGAGTTGTACGAATGTCTGGCGCGCGATCGCGCTCCCGAAGTTTGCACCTGTTAGTTCTCAAAAAAAGAACAACAGACCGCGAACAAAAACCCACTGGCTCTGACCTGCTCGTTTGTTGTCCTACCTGGGGCTACGCGCGGTTGACCGATGAACACCGCGTCGCTATGTTCTGCGACGTCGTGAGACGCGGTCTTCGGATCGAGTCGTTCGGCGAGGGCCCCAGAAGCTAAGGACGGCCGGCTCTCGTGTGTGGGGAAGTACACGAGGTCCGATCGTGCGAGGTTTCTGGGGCTCTTTGTGTTCAGACGGCTTTGCTTGGCGTAGTCAGCCTCGCACCAGCGTTCGCAGGAAGAACCGCAGGTTTGCCGGCTTCTCCGCAATCCGGCGCATCAGGTAGGGATACCAGGCGGACCCGTAGGGTACGTAGGTGCGCACTCTGTAACCCTGAGCCGCGAGCTGTTCCTGGTAATCGGCGCGCACTCCATAGAGCATCTGTATCTCGAAGTCCTGCTGACTTGCACCCGATCGCAGCGCGGCCTGCCGCGCGTAGTCGATTAGCTTGGTGTCGTGGGTCGCTATGCCCGGGTCGGTGCCTTTCTCGAACAACCAATCGGTTAGGAACATGTACTGGGCGTCGATCTCGGCGCCCTTTTGGAGCGCCAGCTCCTCGGGTTCGGCGTAGGCACCCTTGACGAGGCGGATGCGTGGTTTGACTCCTGCAAACGCTTCGAGGTCGACCGGGGTGCGACGGAGATATGCCTGGATCGCCTGACGAATGTCCGGGTAGTCGGCCTGAAGAATCCGAAAGACGTCGAGGGTGTCGAGCACGTACTCGGATTGCTCGATGTCGATCTCGACCCGCATGTCGATCGAGGCTGCCTGGGCTGCGATCCTGCGGAGGTGATCGATGCACTGGCCTTTGTCGAAGGCCAGCCCCAACTGGGTCGGCTTGACGGTGATGGTGGTGTCGATGCCGGTTTCCTCGACTCGCTTGATCGCGGTCAGGTAGTCGTCGGCCTCGGCCTGGGCCCCCTCAGGAGTCGTAACTCCTTCTCCCAACAGGTCGAGGATTCCGCCAACGCCCCTGGAGTTGAGCACCCTGATCGCGTCGATGGCGTCCTCCACATTGCTTCCCGCCACGAATCGCTTGACGAGTCCGCTCGTGAGCCGGCTCTCGGTGACGAGCCTCTGAACGCTCGGCTTCTCTGCAACCCACAACCATGCACGTCCCAGCAACACGGCTCTCCTCCTTGAGGGCTTAGTGGCCCACCGGTGCCGTGCCATCATAGGAGCCTCGATGACGAAGCTTGCCGTTCTAGGCTGCGGAAAGATGGGCGAAGCGCTCGTCGCGGGCGTCCTCGCCAGCGGCTGGCGCGCGCCCAGGGACATTTCTGTCACCGCACGTCGCGAGCAACGACTTGATGAGCTTGCCGGGCGGCACGGAGTGGAGGTCACGCTCGACAATTCGGTCGCCGTGGCTGGGGCCGAGGTCATCGTGCTCTCGGTCAAGCCGCAAGACACCGAGTCTCTGCTAAGCGACATCTCTCCGCACGTCGTGTCCCAGCAGACCGTGCTGAGTGTCATCGCCGCGATCCCGACGAGTCTCATCGAGGGGCGGCTGGGCTCGTCGGTCCCCGTGGTACGAGCGATGCCCAACACTCCGTCGATGGTGCACGAGGGCATGGCGGGCATCGCGCCGGGTCGCCACGCCGACGAGGCTCACCTCAAGCTGGCTCGCGAGGTGCTCGAGCAGGTCGGCAGGGTAGTTACGGTTCCCGAGAGCTACCTCGATGCGGTGACCGCAATTTCGGGCTCCGGACCCGCCTATTTCGCCTTGCTTGCAGAGGCGATGATCGAGGCGGGAATTCTCCTGGGCCTGTCGCGCGAGATCTCAACCGACCTCGTGATCCAGACCATGTTGGGATCGGCGAAGCTCTTGCGGGACGAGAAGATGCATCCCGTGGAACTGCGCGAGATGGTGACCTCGCCCGGGGGCACGACCATCAGGGCGATTCGCGTGCTCGAGCAGTCTGGTGTGCGCGCCGCCTTCCTCAACGCTATCCAGGCGGCGATGGAACGGTCCCAGGAGCTGGCCGAAGGGGAACCCACCGCTTAGTGGCCCGTCGCGTGACGCCGCCTGACGTCGAGGTCCGGCCGATGGCGCCGGAAGACATAGACGAGTGCGTAGATCTTTTCGAGATCGTCGCCGCTGAGCGTTATTACATCGGCGCGGAGGCCCCGATCGACCGAGAGGACCGCCGAGCTCGCTTCCTTCGCACCCTGGAATCGACCGAGGACGGGTCCCTGGTGGCGGTGGCCCCCGGGAGGATCGTCGGCCAGATAGGGCTCAAGAGCATGCGTGGCCTGATCGACATCGGGATGCTCGTCGCTCCCGACATGCGCGGCCGAGGTATCGGATCGGCGCTGTTGCAGGCCGGCATCGATTGGGCCAGGTCGCACGGCGCCCACAAGATGACCCTCCAGGTGTGGCCCCACAACCAAGCCGCGCGGGAGCTGTATGCCAAGTTCGGCTTCATCGAGGAGGGCTATCTCACTCGTCAGTGGAAGCGGCGCAACGGCGAGATCTGGGATGCCGTGGTCATGGGGCTCCATCTGTGAGCTGTGTGATCCGGGAGTGCCTGCGGGTACCGTGGACTCAATGAGCGAATCTGTGGCGTTGGTCATGGTGCCCGACCTGGCGCGCCTCTACGATTTCGGTCCCACCCATCCGCTGCGCCCGGAGCGCGTGCTCGGCACCTTCGAGCACATAAGGAAGCTGGACATGGTGGCGAAGGCGGGAGTCCGGGAGGTCGAGGCGCGCTCCGCCACCGACGAAGAGGTACTGGCGGTGCACGATGCGGAGTTCGTGAACGCGGTGCGCGACATCGATTCCGGGCTGGCCACCTCGCAGTTCGGGCTGCAATACGGGCTCGGAACGCCGGACAATCCCGTGTTCGCCGGCATGCACACCGCGGCTGCCGCCGTCTCCGGCGCAACCATCACCGCGGCCGAGCTGGTGGCTTCCGGCGAGGTGGAGCGTGCCTTCAATCCCGCGGGCGGGCTGCACCACGCGCGGCGGGCCGAGGCGTCGGGTTTCTGTATCTACAACGATCCTGCGGCCGGGATCGCGAGGGTGCTCCAAATCCATCCCGAATGGCGCGTCATGTACATCGACGTGGACGTTCATCACGGCGATGGGGTTCAGTGGATCTTCTACGACGACCCGCGGGTGCTGACGCTGTCGCTCCATCAGAGCGGCCGCTATCTCTATCCGGGGACCGGCTTCGAGGACGAGACCGGGACCGGTGACGCGATTGGAACCTCGGCCAACCTGCCGCTCCTGCCGTTCACCTGCAACGACGACTACCTGTGGGGGCTCGAGACGATGGTGAACGCACTCGCGGAGGCGTACAAGCCGCATTTGGTGATGACTCAACTGGGAGCCGATACACACCACGATGATCCTCTCGCGAATCTCGGCCTGACCATGGAGGCGTATCCGGCCATAGCGAAGGTCCTGCGTGAGGCCATCCAGGCCCATGGATCGGGTCGCTGGGTAGCAACCGGTGGGGGTGGCTACCAGGCCGAGACGGTAGTGCCCAAGGTATGGACCATGCACTTCGCGGAACTGTGTGGCATCGCCGAGGTCGTGCCGGAGTCGTGGCTGCGCGACCGCGCTCCGGACGAGGTCTCTCGCCGCTACACGGACTCCGTCAAGCAATCGGTCGAGCAGGTGCTGACCGTCTGCGTCCCGCGCCTCGAGGCGCTTACATCGGCATAGCCTGCGCAGCCGTTTACCCTTCCGTCCGTGAACGCTATTACCGAGATACATCTCTACGTGGGCTGGACCATCCCGGTCGGATTTCTGATTCTGGCGCTGTGGTCGGGCTGGATCTTCATTCGTAACCGCGTTCCTCACGACTGGTACTGGAGCCTGCTGGGGGTGCTGCAGGCGGTGGTGGGCATTCAGTTTCTCGTGGGGGCCATCCTGTTCATCTCCGGTCGTCGTCCGGTCTTCGAGGGAGCGACCTGGCTCCACTACGTCTACGGAGCCTTCTTTCCCGCGGCGCTGCTGGTGTTCGCCCATCGAGCCGGAAAGGAGCGCTTCAAACAGGTGCCCTTCGTGCCGTTCGGCATCGCCGCGCTTCTTTGCTTCGGCCTTACCACTCGGGCGCTGATGACCGGTTTGGGCATGTGAGGAGCCGGCCCCGGTGAACATCGTCGACCTCCTGTTCTTCGTGGTGGCCGCTCTGACCGCGTTCCGCGGTTACCGCAGAGGGTTGCTGGGATTGATCTTCGAACTGGGTGGGGGGTTCATCGGGCTGCTTGCCGGCGTGGCTCTCGGTCCGCGCCTCGCCAACTCGTTTACCGACCAGAGTGGCCTCGGCGGTGTGTTGATCTCGCTGCTCACGGTGTTCGTTCTGCTCACGGTGGGGCAGACGGTTGGATACATCGTCGGTCAGCGCTTCGCGACCTTCGCCCACAAGGTCAAGCTGGGAACGCTCAACCAGGTCCTCGGCGCGATCGGGGGGGTGGTCCTGGCGGTGCTCACGTTCTGGCTGGTGGGGTCGCTGGTGGCGGCCTCCAGCCTTCGCCCGGTGAACCGGGCCCTGAGTCGATCGGCCGTGCTGCAAACCCTCGACGACGCGCTGCCTCCGCCACCCAACATGCTCTCTTACTTCAGCCAGTACCTCAACACCTCTGGCTTTCCACAGGTATTCGCGGGGTTGCCCCGGCCGCTCGGTCCGCCGGTCGACCTTCCCAATCGGCGCACCGCCCAGCAGGCCATCCAAGCAGCGCAACCCTCTACGGTGCGCGTCACCGTACCTGCGTGTGGGGGCACCCAGCTCGGCAGCGGCTGGATCGCGGCCGATGGAGTCGTGGTGACCAACGCCCACGTCGTTGCCGGCGGCGAGGACGTGACGGTGCAGACCCAGGCCGAGGAAACCGTTGGCGCCAGTGTGGTGCTGTTCGACCCGCGCACCGACCTTGCCGTCCTGCGACTGGCCGAGAGCGTTGAGGCTCCGCCGCTGCAGCTAGAGACGACCGGCTTCGACAACGGCGAACCGGGGGCGACGTTGGGTTATCCGGGGAGCGACAACGGTCAGCTGGACGCCGATCGCGCCGCGATCAAGGATCGCTACGACGCGCTCGGAAAGGATATCTACGGGCGTGGCGACGTTTCACGCGAGGTATACGAGCTGCGCGCGCAGGTTACTCAGGGAGAATCCGGTGGCCCCTTCGTGCTTCCGAACGGACTCGTTGCGGGGGTCGTGTTCGCCGCCTCGACACAGGACGCCGAGATCGGCTACGCGCTCACGGGGGCCGAGGTCGTCGACGAGATCAACGAGGGCATCAACTCGGGCGAGCCGGTCGCAACCGGCCCCTGCACCCGCTAGCAACGGAATGGCTTAGCGAACACCTATTCGAAATCGACGATGAGGTCGAGCAGTAACCGAGTAAGGGATCGCCCACTCGCCGGGCAGGAGAACTCACCTCTAGGCGGTCTGGCCCCCGTCGACCACCAGGGTCGTGCCGGTCACGAAGCTGGCGGCGTCGCCGGCGAGGAACACCGCCGGGCCCACGATCTCGTCCACTCTCCCCAGCCGTCGCATCGGGATCATGGCCTCCATCGTGTTTCGAGTCCCCTCGTCGCTCCACAGCATCGAGTTGAGGTCGGTAGCGATCCACCCGGGAGCAATTGAGTTCACTCGGACGTTCGAGGTCGCCAGTTCGCGCGCCACAGCCTGCGTCATCAGGCGCACTCCGCCCTTCGCCGCGGAGTAGAAGGACAGGCCCTCCGCTCCCTGTAGTCCTGCAACCGACGCGATCTGGATGATCGACCCCCCGCCACCCTCGACCATTCGCTGTGCGGCAAGCTGAGTCGCGTGGAAGACCGCGTCGAGGTTCAGACGCATGACCTTGTCCCAGCCTTCCGGACGAAGGGTGGTGAGGGGGGCCACGAAGCGGGTTCCACCCGCGTTGTTGACCAGGATGTCGAGGCGGCCGAGCTCGCCGATGGTCCGGTCGAACAATGTCTCCAGGGCGCCTCGATCGGTCACGTCGGTGGGTACGGCGATAGCTCGGCGGCCCAGGTCCTCGACCTCCTTGACGAGAGTCTCCAGGTCGGGTTCCGTTCGCGCCGCCAAGGCTAGGTCCGCTCCCGCCTCCGCCATACCGAGAGCGATGGCTCGTCCGATGCCGCGCGATGCGCCCGTGACGACGCCTACCTTGCCCTTGAGCGAGAACAGCTTCATGGATCCTCATCCTCAGTTAGTCGGGACAATCGCTACGATTATGTCCCTATGGCGACCATCACTCTGTCCGACGCGCGCGAAAGGCTGGTAGCGGGAGGGATCACCGGGCCTCATCAGTCGCACACGCGTCGCAATGCGCTTACCAAGATCAAGGCCATGGTGTCGGGCGACGACGTCGAGTCTCGCTTCGGGATCTCGGGAATCACGACCTACTCGCCGTCAGACGTGCTCGGAATGATGTGTGAGCTCACTGGATGTAGCGACGACTTGAACGACTTCACCGGCTACGACGTTATGGACCCAGCCAAGACCGTCGATGCGATCGTGGCCGCGGCGCGGCGATTGCGCAGCGAGGCAGAGCGCGGAACGACGCTCCTTTGTTGCACCGGGCACCCCACCGGCATGCTCGAGCACAACATCAGGGTGCTCGATGCCTACCGAGCGGCGGGCGGAAAAGTGGTCACCCTGCGCGAGGGCGACGATTTGGGAATCCGGCGTAAACACTCAGAGATTCGCTACGTCGGCGGAGTGGGCATGCTGGGCGATTGGGGACAGCTGATGCACACTCACTCGAGCGAGCCGATGGAGGCCTTGCTGGAGGTGGAGGACCATCCGGATTTGGTGATCGGCGACCACGGTTTCGCCGGCGCAGCCATCGAGCGAGACATCCCCACGGTGGCGATCATGGACATCAACGATCCAGCGCTGGCAATTCCTTGGTCCGAAGGGCGAGATGTGTTGATAGTGCCGATGGACGACAACCGGCTGCCGCGCCTTTACGAACCGTCGTGGCTCATCTTCGAGGCAATACTGGCAGGCGACGACATCTGAACACCCCCCCGGAACGGACTTAATTACACCCCCGACCTGCCGAAACAAGCCTCATGAAAGTCGTTGTTGGTACGTCGCGCCTGCGTCTCGCAGTTCACTGGTGGCTGGCCACGATGGCCGCCCTCCTTGGGGTCGCAATGGTGGGCGCGCTGACAGAGATCTCATTCGGTGCTCTCGAGGGCTTCGTCTCCAAGTGGTCGTACAACCTGGTGCTGCTCGGCTCGGCCGCGGCCTGCCTGGCGCGAGGCCTGCTCGTGTCGGCCGGGCGGCGTGGGTGGGTCCTGCTGGGCACGAGCCTCGTGTTGTGGTCGCTGGGCAACGTCTACTACTCGGTGGCACTTTGGGACCTCAGCGTCATCCCGGTCCCCTCGATCAGCGACGGCTTCTGGATCGTCTTCTATCCCCTGGCCGGGGTGTCGGTGGCCTGGCTGGTTAGGGACCGAGTGACCACCTCGGGTCTCTATCTGTGGCTCGACGGCGCGATGGGCGCCCTGGCGGCGGGAGCGGTGGTCGGAGCTCTCGTGTTCGGACCTCTTTTCGAGGTCGCTTCGGGCCACGCTTTGGCTCTGGCGACGAACTTCTCTTACCCGGTCGGGGACCTGATGCTGATCTCGCTGGTGGTCGGCGCCATTGGTCTAAGTGGATGGCGCATCGACTCGATGTGGGGATGGCTCGGCGGGGGCCTGGTGCTCTTCGCGTTGGTCGACAGCGTGTATCTCGTCCAGGTCGCAAACGAGACCTGGCTGCCGGGAAACGTGTTCGAAGCGGGATGGCCGGCCGCGATGCTGTGCATCGCCTTCGCCGCATGGCGACCCCGCTCGAAGACGAACGAGGTCGACCTCTATGGCACCCGGGTAATCACGATGCCCCTGCTGTTCGCTTCAGTGGCGCTGGCACTGGTGGTCTACGACCATTTCTCGCGCGTCAATCTCGTCGCCCTCGCCATGGCATCGGCCGCACTGGGCGTGGCCGTCGTGCGGATGACGCTCAGCTTTCGCAAGAACCTAGAGATGCTGGGCTCCAGCCGGAGGGAGGCGCTGACCGATGCACTCACAGGCCTCGGTAACCGGCGGCGACTGATGTTGGACCTCGAGGCGGCCTGCACGAGGGATGAATCGGATCCCATGGCGCTCATCATTTTCGATCTCAACGGCTTCAAGCGCTACAACGACACCTTCGGCCATCCGGCCGGAGACGCCCTCCTTACGAGACTCGGTCGCCGGCTGGACGCGGCTGCGGGTGGTGATCATGCCTACCGCCTTGGTGGAGACGAGTTCTGTGCCCTCGTCGACTCCAGCAACGTAACCCCGGAGAACATCGCCACGCGGCTGCTCGCAACCCTGTCCGATAAGGGCAATGGCTTCTCGATCGGTGCAGCGGCGGGGTGGACCGTGATTCCCACCGAAGAAGCGAATCCCTCCGATGCCCTTCGACGTGCGGACCGCCGCATGTACGAGTCCAAGAATGGAGGACGCGTGTCCGAGGGCAGGCTCGCCGGCAACGTGCTGATGCAGGTCTTGCAGGAACGCGATCCTCGGCTCCAGGTACACCTCAACGGCGTGGCCTCGCTCGCCGAGAAGGTCTGCACCCAGCTCGGGCTCTCACACACCGAGTCCCAGAACGTGAGCCTCGCCGCCGAGCTGCACGACGTTGGAAAGGTGGCGGTGCCCGACGAGGTCCTCAACAAGCCCGGACCCCTCGACGACCACGAGATGAACATCATTCGCCAGCACCCGATCATCGGCCAGCGCATCCTCGGCGTGTCGCCCGCACTGACCGCGGTGGCTCAGCTGGTGCGATCGAGCCATGAGGCCTTCGACGGCAGCGGATATCCCGATAAATTGAAGGGGAATGACATTCCGCTCGGCGCGCGCATCGTTGCAGTCTGCGACGCCTTTGATGCAATGGTGTCCGAACGCCCCTACCGGGAGGCGATGACCGAGCAAGAGGCCCTCGCCGAGCTGCGGCGTTGTGCCGGTAGCCAGTTCGACCCGGCCGTCGTGAACGCCTTCGCGGTCGCACTCGTCCGGAGCTCGGATCTCGTAGCACCGGGACCCGCTCTCGTCTAAACCTGCGCTGAGCAGCACAAACAGGTTGGATTATAGTGATCGGGTCATGAACGAAGCCTCGGAGAACGCCCCGCAGATGGACTCAGAAGGCGCGCTGGAGCCGATGGGACGTTTCGTGACCGTGGCGGAGGTTGCAAAGCAGTTGCGGGTGTCGAACATGACGGTGTATCGCCTGATCAAGGCGGGCCAGATGAGGGCGGTTCGCGTCGGTCGGGGATACAGGCTGCGAGAAGACGACGTTCGCAAGTACCTCCAGCAACGCTACATGGACGCCGGCTGAGGCCACTAAGGCCACTTTCGCCGGCCCGTCGCTCGCAGCTTCCTTCTCCCGGCGAGGCAGTCGATCGTCTCGGCGACCGCCCGGTGGTCGCTATGACTGTCATTTACCTGAAGGGCTGATGAGGTTATGGGGATGCAGGTCGCGCTCGACGAGGTGTACGAACGCCTCCTAGCCGATCCGGGGGTCGTATTGTTGCTCGGCGGCATCGACACCGGGAAGACGACCTTCGGAGTCGAGCTCGCGCGCCGCGCGACGGCCGCGGGCATCGAGGCGGCAATCGTCGATGCCGACATCGGTCAATCCGTCGTCGGCCCCCCGACGACCATCGGCCTCAAGCTGTGCAAGGGGCTCTCGGACTTCTCGCTGGATGCCCTGCGCCACGCGGATGCGCTGAGCTTTGTGGGCTCGATTGCACCGCGCGGCCACATGCTGCCGTTGGTAACGGGCACGGCGAAGCTAACCCGGCGAGCCAAGGAAGCGGGAGCCCGCATGGTCGTCGTCGACACCACGGGGTTCGTCTCGGGACTCTCGGGCCAGGGCCTGAAGTACTACAAGATGGACGTCCTCGCTCCCGATTTCGTGGTCGGCTTCGAACGTGGTGGCGAGCTCGAACCTGTAGTCGGGATCGCGCAGCGATTCATACCTGCCGAGGTGATCGAGATCGAGGTCCCTGCGGAGGTCGTGGTGCGCAGTGTGGACGAGCGCATGACCTTCCGGGAGCAGCAGTTTGCGACCTACTTCGCAGAGCGAGCGTCGCGCTGGAGAGTCAAGCCGACGGTGTTCATGCCGACGCTTCCCCCCGAGTTCGATCTGGCATTGCTCGACGCACTCGTGGTTGGAATGGAAGACGGCAAAGGCTCGTGCGTGGGTATCGGCTTGCTCGAATACGATGCTCTCGAGGACATCCTCCGCATGGTTTCCCCCGTGACGGAGGGAGTCAGGGGTCTCCGGCTGGGGTCCATCCGGATCGACGCCCAGGGTCGTTCGCGCGGCCCGGTCGATCTCAAACAGCTGTTCCAGACGGAGTAGGCCTGTAGCGAGCTTCATAAGGAAAGGAACTAGATGGGTTCACTGGTCAAGAAGCGCCGCAAGAAGATGCGCAAGAAGAAGCACCGCAAGATGCTGAAGAAGACCCGCTGGCAGCGCCGTCAGCAGGGCAAGTAACCGCTCCGTTCGAGATATTTAGGGGCCGGGCGAGGAGCCTTCGGGCGATGGCTCGACGAGTAACATCGGCGTAATGGCCAAGCGATCGATCGTCACGTTCCTGTCCGACTACGGGCTTCAGGACGAGTTCGTGGGTGTGTGCCACGGAGTGATGCTCGGTATCAAGCCCGACCTTCGCATCATCGACATTCATCACAACATCCTTCGTCAGGACGTGCGCCACGGGGCGGTAGTGCTGCAACAGTCGATCAAGTACATGCCGGAGGGCGTGCATCTGGCGGTGGTCGACCCCGCGGTCGGCTCGGACCGCCGTGCGATTGCAGTCGAGACGGGACACGGCCAGGTTTTCGTGGCTCCGGACAATGGCTTGATCGTCGCGGCAGCCAACGAGTGCGGAGGCATCAAGTCCGCCCGCGAGCTCACCAACCGCAGCTTAATGCTGAGCCCCATGTCCCAGACCTTTCATGGCCGCGACGTGTTTGCTCCGGCCGCAGCGCACATTGCCAACGGGGTCGCGCTGGAGGAGTTCGGCCCCGAGGTGCCCGTTGACCAAGTGGTGGCGCTCGACATCTCGGAGGCCTGGCTGCACGACGACCATTTGCACGCCGAGGTCTTGCAACTCGACCGTTTCGGCAATCTCCAGCTGAACTGCAACTTCAAGGGACTCGAGCAGGTGGGGATGGTCGCGGGGCGAACGATAGAGATACGCATGGAGGGCCACCGCCTGCATGTGCCCTACGGCATCTCGTTCGCGGATGTCGAGGTCGGCGAGTTCGTTCTGGTCGAGGACTCGTACGAGAAGTTGTCGCTGGCGGTAAACAAGGGTGATGCCGCCGCCCGCCTCCAGGCCGGCTCCGGATCGACGATCATCGTCGGTCCCGCAGTCGGATAGACCGAAGGAGATCCGTGACCGCGGGAAAGCGCATCCTTATCACCGGCGTGTCGAAGTATCTGGGTCTGCGGCTCGCCAAGCGCTTCGAGCAAGATGATCGGGTCGACGCCGTGATTGGCGTCGACCTCGACGAACCGCCGTTTCCCATCGAAAAGCTCGAGTTCGTTCGAGCAGACATTCGCAGCCCGTTGATCGCTCGTGTGCTCGAGTCGACGCGCGTCGACACGATCGTTCACACCAATATCCTCTCGCGACCCGGCCGAGTTGGAGGGCGATCGCAGCTGAAGGAGAACAACGTAATCGGCACGCTCCAACTGCTGGCCGCGGCGCAGCGGGCACAGAAAGTCGAGCGCGTGATCATGAAGTCCTCCACCGCGGTCTACGGGCTGGGCCCCAAGGAGCCCTCGATCGTTCGTGAGGATCACGACAACCGGCGAGCTCACCTCTTCGGGTACGGCAAGGACTGCTCCGAGGCTGAAACCTATGTCAGGGACTTTGGCCGGAGGCGTCCTGATGTCGAGGTCATCATCCTGCGAACGCAGAGCCTCATCGGACCTACCGTGCACACCAACATGACCGACTATCTCTCCCTGCCCTTCCTACCGTCCGTGCTTGGCTACGACCCACGTTTGCAGCTCGTTCACGAGGAGGATGCGGTCGAGGCGTTCGCGGTCGCCACGCGGGACGCTCCCCCGGGCATCTACAACATCTCGGGCGAGGGAGTGGTCTATCTGTCGAAGGCGGCGCGCATGCTCGGCAAGCTCCAGTTACCAATGCTCTATCCGGCCGGGAGGGCGGCCAGCGCAGTGTTGCGCCGAGTCGGCCTGGTCGATTTTCCCACCGACCAACTGCAGTTCCTCGTCTACGGGCGCGTGGTCGACTTCAAGCGCGCCACGGACACCTTCGGGTTCACCCCGCGTTACACGACCGAGGAGGCGATCGGGGACTTCCGGGACCATCGAGATGCGAGCCGGCCCCCGCCTGAGTCCCGGCCCACCTGGGAGAGCGATCTCATCGACCTGCTGCAGCGGCGATCCACCGCCGGGGAGAAGGTGTAGTGGCCGACGCAGAGATCATCCGCCTGGACTCGAGAACCCAGGGCTCAACCGAGCAGTTATCGCAGCGCTGTATGGCTACCACCAAGAGCGGACGGCCGTGCCGCAACCACGCACTCGAGGGCGCCGACTACTGCGGGGTCCATCAGCGCGGGCGGCAGCCACAGCGACGTTCGCCCTCGTCGCGCGGGGCGCGGGACGAGGACCGGGTCGACGTCCAGAGCCCGAGCGCGGACGCGTCGCGGCCGGACAAGGCGCGCGCCTTCCTTCGACGACGGCTAAGCGGCGCCTATCCGATCGACGATTTCGGCTACGACGAGGAGTTGACACGAGAGGTGCTGCTACCGCTCATCAGACCTCTCTACGAGCGGTACTTCCGCGTTCGCACGCTCGGAGTAAACAGGATTCCCACCACGGGTCCGGCGCTCCTCGTCGGCAACCATTCGGGCTCGATCCCCATCGACGCGGTCATGATGCAGTACGCGGTTGCCGCCGAGCACCCCGCCGGGAGGATCGTCCGCAACATCGGGGCCGACCTCGTATGGGCATCTCCGTTAATCAGTCACCTCGCACGCAAGACTGGCAACGCGGTGGCTTGCGACGAGGACGCGTTTGCGCTGCTCGAGCGCGAGCAACTCGTGGCGGTTTTTCCCGAAGGGTTCAAAGGAACGGGCAAGGGCTGGAGCGAGCGCTACCGCCTCCAGCGTTTCGGCCGCGGGGGTTTCATCGAGGTCGCTTTACGCGCGAAGGTGCCCATCATTCCCGTCGCGATCGTGGGGGCCGAGGAGGCCTTCCCGATGATCGCCAATGCCAGGCTGCTGGCCTCGCTCCTGCGCCTACCCTATTTTCCGATCACGCCTACCTTCCCCTTGCTCGGCCCCCTCGGGCTGCTCCCGCTGCCGAGTCGCTGGGTCATCGAGTTCGGCGAACCGATTCCCATGGACGGCTATCCGGACGACGCCGCCGACGACAAGATGTTCGTGTTCGATCTCACAGACTCGATTCGCGACCGCATCCAGCAAATGGTCTACAAGGGCCTCAGGTACAGGGGCAGCGCCTTCCTCTAGAGCCCTCCGACGTGGCGGAACCCCGAACCTTCCGACGGTGTAGAGCGTCGTAGGAGGGGCGGAACAAACCACAGGGGGCTCACCATGAGATCGGGAGCAAAGCTGTCGGCGGCAGTCGCAGCCGTCGCGCTTCTGGCGTCGTGCTCGTCGGGCATCGGAGAGCAGATGACCGAGGTGCAAAAGGCGGCGGGGGCGGTCGGCGATGCCCGGGATCTCCTGTTCACGGAGCAGGGAGCCGATCTCTCGGTGGTCGACGCGTCTACCGGCGACCAGGTGTTCGAGATTTCGGAGGCGGTGACGTCTCCCGACCACTCGAGGTTGTACTCGGAGAAACGGCGAGCGGATCAAGCCTTCGTCTCGATGCTGGATTCGAGCACGGGGACGCGCCTCGGTCGTATGCGAGTGGGGGAGCATCTCGAGCCCAGGGTGGCATCGACGAGCGGCGATCTGCTGGCCCTTGCCGAGCCGCACCAGGCGGGGGCGACTCCCTGGCTTCCCGCGGGTCGCCGTCGTTCCGAGATCGCAGTGGTTTCGACCGGTGACGGCGCTATTCGCTCCTACGACCTGAAGGGCAACTTCGAGATCGAGGCGTTCTCTACGGACGACCGTCAGCTGTTCCTGCTCGAGTACAGGCCCGCACTCAACCCAACGCGCTACACACTGCGGCGCCTCAAGCTCGGCTCTGGAGATGTCGTTCCCATCAAGCGTTCGAAGCAGAACGCCCCTGGTTCAATGCTGGGAACCGGCAGGGTCGCGCTCTTCTCTCCGAGCGGGCACGAGCTTTACACCCTCTACACGCAGCAGGGCCCGAACTACGCGCACGGTGACGACGGGACCCACGAGCATGACGCGGGGGCGGTCCACGCGTTCATTCATCTGCTCAATCTCGAGGGGGCCTGGACGCACTGCATCGACTTGCCGATGCCGTTCGGAACGGGAGCGGTCACGACGCACGCTCTCGCGATGTCGGCCGACGGCACTCGTCTGTACGTGGCCGATCCTTCCTCGGGCGGCGTCGCGATAATCGACCCCGCTCAGGCCAAGGTGCTCGGGTCGACGACCATGGATCTCGACGCGCTAACCAAGGGCGACGAGTCCGCGCAGGTCGGCTCTGATGGGAGGCTGTATCTGGCGGGAGGAACTCAGGTGCTCGCGCTCGACGGCCGCACGCTCGAAGCGGTAGAGCGCTGGGAGATTGGTGAGCGGGTATCGGGCTTGGCGGTCAGCTCCGACGGGACTCGTCTCTACCTGGCGATTCGCAACCGGGTGAAGGTGGTCGACTCGACGACCGGGGCGGGCATCGAAGTCATACGGGCACGCGGCATCACCGGCATCAGCCACCTGAGCCCAACCAGATAGCCCCCCCGTTTCGCGATCTGCTACAGAGGCGACGCTGAACGACGGTGGTGTCGCAAATCGGCGCGATGGGCGGGGGTCAGGGCCCGGTCAGGCTCCAGACGCGCATGACGCTCAGGGTGCCGGCGACGGCGATCGCCACCAGTAGCAGGACGATGGCGTAAAGGGTGTTTCGTCTCATGGGTTCGAGGATACGGCGCCTTCGCCCTCGTCGGTTCCCTTGAAGCGCACCTCGAAGCGCCGGCCGCACGACTCGCAGTAATAGTCACGGCCTTCGCCGACGGGCTCAATCGACTGCTCGGCGCAGTAAGGACAGTAGAAGGGCACCGCTCGCATGCTCATGCTCGTCGCTCTTTCCGATCGCTACTGCTCGGCTTCGCTCTCGCGCGAGTGCCCGAAGCTGTGGATCCCACATTCGGTCTTGTCGAACCCCTCCCAGCGCCCGGCACGCTCGTCGCCGTTGTTCGACCCGGCCGGCTTGGTGCAGGGCCAGCAGCCTATCGACGAATAGCCGAGCTCCAATAGTGGGTGGGTGGGAATCTCGAATTCGGCTTGGTAGGCATCGACATCTTCGCGGGTCCAGCCCGCCAGTGGATGAATCTTGAGTATCTCTTCGCCGGAGGCCAGCATCTGAGCCTCGACGATCGGAGTCGATGCGCGCAGCGGAGATTGGTCGCGCCGGAGCCCCGATATCCACCCGTCGTAGTCCTTGAGGGCGCGCTGGAGAGGCTCGACCTTGTTGATGAAACAGCACTTGTCTGGGTCGCGCAGGAACAACTCCGGTCCGTGGCGTTGCTCTTGTTCCTCCACAGTGCCGTGTTCGCCGTGAAGCTCGACGAGGTTGAGGTCCCACTGGTTGGTGATCCGTTCCTTGAACGCGAGCGTTTCGTCGAAGTGGAACCCGGTGTTCAAAAACAGCACCGGAAGTCCGGGCCTGATCGACTGGAGCAGGTGAAGAATGACGAGACCCGAGGACTGGAACGAGGTCGCAACCGCAAGCCGATCGATGCTCCCGGCTGCCCACCTCAGGATCTCGCGGGGATGAGCGCGCTCGAGCAGCTCGTAGCTGACGTCGGGGGACGCAAAGGCCGGGTGCAGCGGCTCGGACCGCTGCATGGAGGCGTTTCGTCCCACCGTCACGAAGCCCGCGCCTCGGCGATGATTCCGGGCGCGGGCGGCAGCGCGACGAAGTTCGGCTTGGAACCGAACTCGCTTAGCTCCCTGTCGCTCAACCGGTTCACGAATGAGGCGAAGGTATCATCGGGCGCCCGCAGCTTCCGGTAACGGCGGACGACGGTTTCGACATAGGGACCGAGTTCATTTCCGAGGACCTTGACGCCCCTTACCTTGCGCCCGAAGGAGCGTTCGGTGCCCAGATGACCGCCGAGATGTACGAGAAACGCCTCGACCTTTCGCTTGACGACGATGGGCCGCCCCGACTCGTCGGTCGCGTGAGCCCGCTCGGTTACCTGGCAGCCCATCAGGCCGATGTCCGCCGTCTGGTAACGCGCGCATGAATTGGGACAGCCGTTCACGTTGATGCGAACCTCCTCGTCGAACCCGGGGAGCCGCTCCTCCAGGAAGCGGTACAGCTCCGCGGCCCGGCCCTTGGTTTCGACGATGGCGAGCTTACAGAACTCGATCCCGGTACACGCCATGGTCCCACGGCGCCAGGCGCTCGCCTCGACGGGGAGGTTCAGGGTCTCGAGTTCCTCGAGAAGCTCGGCAACTCGATCCTCGGCCACGTCCAGAATGACCAGCTTCTGCTGGGTGGTGGTACGGATCCGGCCGCGCCCGTACCTAGCGGCGAGCCTGGCGACCGCCCGCAGTTGATGCCCGTCGATTCGCCCCGCCCGCGGAGCGAAGCCGACATAGTAGTTGCCGTCTCGTTGGGGCCAAACGCCCGCGTGCTCGCGGTGCGACGCCTTCGACGGCGCCGGCTCGGGGAGATCGTCCAGGGCGAAGCCGAGCTCTTCCTCGAGCACGGCCCTGAACGTCTCCGGGCCCCAATCCTTGACCAGGAACTTGAGCCTCGCTCGGTTGCGCGCCCTCCGGTAGCCGTAGTCGCGAAACACCGCGGTAACGCCGAGCACCACAGGGACGACCTGTTCGATCGTAACGAAGGCCCCCAGTCGTTGAGCGAATATCGGGTTGGTCGAAAGGCCCCCGCCAACCCACAGATCGAATCCTCTGCGACCGTCCGGGTGAACCGCTCCCACCAGTGAGAGGTCGTTTATCTCGGGCTGGCCGCATTGGTGGGAGCAGCCTGAAATCGAGATCTTGTACTTGCGGGGAAGGTTGGAGAACTCCTGATTGCCCGCCAGCTTTGCGTTTACCTCGTTGAGGACTAGGGACGCGTCCACGACCTCGGAGTCGTCGACGCCGGCCAGGGGGCAGCCGAGAATGTTGCGGGGGGTGTCGCCGCACGCCTCGGTTGTCGATAGCCCCACTCGCTCGAGCTCGGACCAGATCTCGGGCAGTTGTTCGATGCGGATCCAGTGAAGCTGGATGTTCTGACGATCGGTCACGTCGGCCACGTCTCGCCCGAAGCGCTCCGACAGAGTTCCGATCATGTCGGTCTGCTCGGCGGTGAGCTGGCCCCCCGGAATACGGATGCGCAACATGAAGTAGCCGTCGGCCTCGGGTCGCTGGGTGTAGAGCCCATGCCAGCGAAAGCGATTGCGCAGGTCGCTGGGCCAGATCGAGCCGAATCCGTCCTTGGCGTAGACGTGTTCGATGCGGGTTCGAACGTTCAGCCCGTCGTCCTCACGTTTGGCCACCTCGGCGGGGTTGAGAGGCTCGCGGTACCCGAAGGCCCACTGGCCCTCGGAGCGAGCCGGGCGCGGCGGGCTCGGCCGGACCGCATAATCAGATCGGGGCGGGCTCGGCCGGACCTCAGGAAGCGGGGTAGCGGCCTTGCATCCGCAGGTATCACACACTGGAACAGTCCTTGTCTCGTCGGTCTCTCTCGGGAGGGCGACGTTGCCCGCAGAATCAGTTTTCTACTGTGCAAACAGTGTGAAGTCAAACGGGCAGGCAGAGGACGATTCGTGAGGGTGTGCTGCAGTCGCAGACGGGCGTGGAGCGGCTTAGGTGCGGTGGATCGCGCGGGTCAGCTCCGAGATGCGGCGCTCGAGCTGATTGAGTCCCTCGACCTTGCCGACGCACACCGCCACGCCGGCCTCGGCGGCGCGCAGCTCGAGGTCGTGGTCGAGGTAGGCGGTGTAGAGGATTATGGATTGATGAGGGCGGCGAGCCCTGATGCGTCTCGAGGCCTCGAGTCCGTCGATTCCGGGCATTTGGTAATCGATGACCACCACGTCCGGGTCGCTCTGGTCGGCAACGAGGATCGCCTCGGCGCCCGAACCCCCCTGACCGACGACACTGAAGCCGTCGAGCTCGAGCATCTGGACCAGCATGGCGCGCACATGTGGCGTGTCGTCGACGACAACGACCTTAGCTGACACTCCGTCCTCCTCACCTAATGCAGAGGAGCGCTTAGGCCCGGGGAAGCCCCTTCGTTATCCGACGGCGACCCTTCAAGCGTTCTTCCACGTACACGCGATTGCGGGCCAGCATCTCGACGAGCTCTCGCGGCCGTTGCACGTAACGGCTCACCGATAGCTCGAGCGAGATGGTTCCCGCGTACTTGCTTCGACGCAGCTCGGCTATGAACCTGCCCAGCGGAAGGATTCCACGACCAAGCTCGAGGTGCCCGTCTTTGCCGTCGCCGGCGTTGTCGCTGAGATGAACGTGAACCAGCCGGGGGGCCAGAGTCTCGTAGGAGACCAGGATGTCCTTGCGGGCTACCGTCAGGTGGCTGGTATCGATCGCGACATGGGGGGCCGCCTCGACGAGCTCGGCCGGATCGAGCCACCGGTAGCCGCGCAGCTTTCGACCCGCGACCCACTTCGGGTACATGGTTTCGACGGCCACCGCCACCCCGGTCTCCTCGAAGGCCCCGCGCGCGCTCTCTCCGATCCAGCCGGCGTAGGCCCGCTCCCATAGGAACGGAGGATGGACCACCAGTGTCCCGGCGCCAACCGACTCGCACATCTCGATGCCTCGTTCGATCTTGCCGATGGGATCCATCCCCCAGACGCTCTTGGTGACCACGAGGAACGGCCCGTGGATGGAGGCGATCCTGAGGCCGCGCTCCTGGGCGAGCTTTAGCGGGAGTTCGGGCTCGTGGGTCTTGGTGTCGCGCGTCACCATGAGCTCGATCTCGGTGAAACCGGCCTCGGCGATGGCGTCCATGGCGCGCTCCAGCTCGAACGCCCAGAAGGGGCCCGTCGAGCACTGCACGGGAGCGATGCCGGTGGCGGCCATGGGGCTCGATGTTCCCACGCCGGGGGCTCAAGTGGGCCACCAATGCAGAAGCGCCCCCGGAACCTTGGAACCGGAGGCGCTTCGCCTTACGGAGTCCTTGAGAGGTGGACCGGCTTGGGGCGGGCTGGGAGGCTCTAAGAAGCAGAGCGACGCCCTAAACCGGGTGCCGCCCTACAGACGTCCCCGAAACCTCGTCCGGACTCCCTTAAGACTTCGGAGCGATCCAGCCCCCTCTTGAGCACGGGCTGACTGATTTTTCGCCCTCGGGAGTCCATGGAGCATGCCCGCAACGAGGAGCATTATCTCGAATGCCACGAAGACGCTCGCCAAGGTCAGGGCGAACAGAGTGAGCGGCGGAGAATCGAGCTCGAAGAACTCGGAGACGGGCGGAACCGTGAGCGCTAGCACAAGACAAATCGCCATGGAGCCGATGAGCGGCATGCGCCACGCATTCAGCGGCCGGGAGATGTGCCCGAGCACCAGTAACCCGTAGACGGTGAGCGCGATGGTTGCCGCGGTCCTGCTCTCGGCGAAGGAAACCTGGGCCATGTCGTGCGAAAAGAAGTAGGCGAGAAAGGTCGCTGCCGCGGCGAAGCTACCGGCGGGCACGGCGAAGCGCAGCACCCTGTTGACGAACCCCGAATGCGCGAGCTCGCGGTTAGGCGTCAGCGCAAGGAAGAAGCCGGGGATGCCGATCGTGAGGCTGCCGACGAGGGTCAGCTGGCGAGGCAGGAACGGAAACGTCAGTCCGACCAGACCCGTCGCCAGCGCCAGCAGCATCGAGTACACGGTCTTGGTGAGGAACAGGTTGGCGACGCGCTCCACGTTGTTGATGACCCGTCGCCCCTCCGCGACGACCTGCGGGAGGACTGCGAACGAGCCATCGAGAAGGACGAGCTTGGCTACGGCGCGCGATGCCGCCGCTCCCGACCCCATGGCGATGCCGATGTCCGCATCCTTTAGGGCGAGCACGTCGTTGACGCCGTCGCCGGTCATAGCGACGACGTGATTCCGGTCCTGCAGCGCCCCAACCATGGCTCGTTTCTGCTGAGGGGTGACGCGACCAAAGACCGTATTCGCCGCGACGACATCGGCCAGTTCCGAGGGATCCTCGGGAAGATCACGACCATCGACCGCGCCGCCTGCACTGGGAACTCCGGCGCGCTCCGCAACCACCGCCACGGTTCGAGGGTGGTCGCCGGAGATGATCTTCACGGCCACGCCCTGCTCGCCAAAGTAACGAAGGGTTTCGGGCGCGTCTTCGCGCACTCGGTCTGCGAGCAACACGAGAGCGCGAGGCTCGACTGCGGGCGGGGCCTCGGCGTCGAGTGGCTCCTCGGTCGTTCCCAGTAACAGCACGCGGCTCCCACGCGTGGCCTCGTACTCCGCGTCGCGCTGCACCGCCTCGACCTTCGACTGCGGTAGGCGCGACAGCAGCACGTCCGGAGCTCCCAGCACCCACGAGCCCCGGCCCTCGAAGGACGCACCGCTCCACTTGCGCGCCGACGAGAACGGCACTGAGTCGTTCGCGACCCACCCACTCGGCGAATCGAAGGCCGCGCCGATCGCCGCGAGCGTCGCGTTGGGAACCTCCTCTGCCGCGACCAGTGCGCCCAGCGCCGCGGCCTCATCGCCCTCTTTATTGAGCGGACGAAGCTCGGTCACGACGAGGTCTCCGTAGGTGATGGTTCCGGTCTTGTCGAGGCACACCACGTCCACGCGAGCGAGCGTTTCGACCGCCGGCAGCTCTTGGACCAGCGTTCGCGTGCGAGCGAGGCGCACAACTCCGAGCGCGAAGGCCACGCTGGTCAGCAGCACGAGCCCCTCGGGCACCATCGCAACGACACCTGCAACGGTGCTGCGCAGCGCCGCGGTTATGCCCGCGTGTGCCTTGAACTGGCTGTAGAGCAGCAGTAGCGCGGTGGGCAGCATCGCCCATCCCACGAGCTTGATGACCCGGTCGATGCCCGAGCGCAGTTCGGAGTGCGCCAGCGTGAAGCGACGAGCGTCTTCCGCCAGCTTGGTCGCGTAGGCCTCCACTCCTACCCGCGTCGCGCGATAGAGCGCACTTCCCGCGGCAACGAAGCTGCCCGAGAGGACCTCGCTCCCGGCGATCTTGTCTACGGGATCGGACTCGCCCGTGAGCAGGGACTCGTCGATCTCGAGCCCGAGCGCCTCGATCACGGTGCCGTCGACCGCAACCTGGTCGCCGGGTCGCAGCTGAAGCACGTCGTCGAGCACCACGGCAGCGACCTCGCGCTCGTCGATCTGACCGTCCCGCAGGATGCGGGCGCGCGGCGCGCTCAGCAGCGCGAGGTGATCGAGCGAGCGCTTGGCCCGGAGCTCCTGGACTATGCCGACCAGCGCGTTCGCCACCAGCACCACTCCGAAGAGCGCGTCCTGGAGTGGTCCGACCACCAGGATCACGGCCAGCAAGCCACCCAGCAGCGCGTTGAACGGCGTAAGTAGATTGGCGCGGAGTATCTCCGCGACGGTGCGGGTGGGCGCGGCGGGAACGTCGTTGATGTCCCCGCGACGCACTCGTTCGGCGACCTCTTGCGCGGTCAGGCCGACGGTGGTCGGGAGGGGCGCCGGCGGAACCGGCGCGGGTTGCACCAGGGACACACTCACATGACAACCCGAGCGAAGGGCCGCCGCAAGGGAGTTGCCCCTATCGCCGCCGACCTCCTCGCCATGCCCGGTCCCGGCCCTCACAGCGGATGCGCTCGAGCGCGTCGGGACGCAGGATGCGGAGCTGCCGTCCCCGGTAGTCCAGCACTCCCGCCTCCTTGAACGACTTGAGCGCCCGGTTTGCGCTTTCGCGACACATTCCGGCGAGGCGACCGAGGTCGGCTTGTGCGAGCGGGACGTCCAATTCGACGGCCCCGTTGCGCACCCGGCCGATGAGATCGGCGAGATCGAGGAGCCGACCGGCAAGCCTGGCGGGGACCTGGCTGCTGGTTCGCTCGAGAGCGGTGTCCGTGATCCAGCGAACACGTTGCGCCAGGGATCGGGCCAGCTCGAGGCACGCGCCGGGATTGGTCTCAAGGATCGATACGAACAGATCGGAGTCGAAACCGAGGGCTGTGGTTCTCATCGCGGCGACCGCATCGAGCGGCTGCGGGTTGCCGTCGAGTGCAGCCACATCTCCGATGATGTCGCCGGGCAACCCCAGGCACAGGATGGTCTCGCGGCCCTCGGTGTCCTGTGCGGCCATCTTGATGACGCCGGAGCAGACGAGATGGGCCCTGCGACCCCGGTCTCCGGCGAGATACAGGCGCTCACCGGCCACCAGCCGCCGGTGCACGGCGCGATCCATCAGCCGGGCGCGATCCCGGGGACGCAGCGAGTCGAGGATCGGGGATGAGAACGGTTGCGACATGAACACACCTCCATGCGTAGGGGCTTGGCGAACCCAGGAGCCCGATCGGATCGGCATTTAGAGGCGCGGAAAGGGGCAGGCCGGTCTGGCCTGCCCCTCCTCGACGGTCAGACTAGGCGATCCACCGAAAATGTCCAGACCCAAATCCGAAGGGCGCGTCTGCGCACTGCATACAGTGTTCGGGTGGCCATGCAGCTCATAACGCGCGGTTCGCTGCGCGACGAGATAGTCGATCGCCTGCGATCCCTGGTGGTCACGGGCGAGCTGGCTCCGGGGGCCCGGATAAACGAGTCGATCCTTGCCGGTGAGCTCGGCGTCAGCCGCACCCCCCTGCGCGAAGCATTGTTGCTCCTCGTTGGCGACGGGCTGGTGGTGTGCGAGCCCGCGCGCGGCTTCGTGGCCTCGCCACTGACGGTCGCTCAGGCTCGAGAGGTCTTTCCTATCCTCGCCGCTCTCGAGGTTCTTGCCCTGCGGAGCGGCGGCGGGGTTGCGCTCCACAAGCTCGACCGCCTGCGCGGTCTCCACTCCGAATACCAGGCGGCACCGAACTCGACCGAGGCCCGTTGGGTCGACGAGCAGTGGCACGCACTGCTTACGTCGGGCTGCAGCAACGACACTCTGCAGGAGCAGTTGGGTCGCTGGCGTTTGGTCGAACGGCGCTATTTCCTGGCGACGTCCGAGCTCGCGGGGAGCTCGCCCCATCCGTCGCTGGTGTTCCAGCACGAGGCCGTGATGGCGGCCGTCGACACCGGCGACCTAGACGAGGCCTGTGCCGCGCTCGAGCGTCATTGGGTCTCCGCGACGCGGCCCCTGCTCAGCGCTCTGGCCCGCTCCATCGCCTGATAGCGGGGCGCCCAGTCGGGGCGAAATGGCCTCCGGCCAAGGGAGGAATGGGGATTCATTTTCTTGCGGCTCGGCCACGCGAAGATTGATTCATGAACGCCGCTGCACCCCCCACCCCTACGCGCACCAAACGCAACTGGGCGCGGGCCGGGCTGATCGTCGGCCCCGCAGTTGCGGTCATTGCGCTTCTCGTGTGGGCGACCTTCTCCAAGGGCTCCGCTCCTCAGCCGGGGGATGCGGCCCCCTCGTTCACCGCCGAGCGCCTGGATGGGTCGGGTTCGCTCGGGCTCGACGATTTCGAGGGCACGCCGGTACTGATCAACTTCTGGGCATCGTGGTGCGTGCCGTGCGAGGAAGAGGCGCCGGTGCTCGACACCATGGCCGAGCAGTTCGAAGGGGAGGTCGCGTTTCTCGGAGTCAACATCAAAGATGCGCCGAGCGACGCCCAGGCGTTCGAGCAGCGCTTCGACGTTGGCTACCCGAGCGTGCGCGACACCGGCCGCACCATCGAAGACGACTACGGACTCACCGGACAACCTGAGACATTCTTGATCTCGGCCGACGGCACCATCGTCGAGCACATCCCGGGAGCCGTCACCGACCCCGTCTACCTGCAGGGCCTCCTCGACGACCTAGTGAACGAATCGAGCTCATGACCCGTGGCTGATCCGACGATCCCTATCGCCTTCGCCGCAGGCCTCGTTTCCTTTTTGTCGCCGTGCGTCCTGCCGCTGGTCCCCGGCTACATCTCGTACATGTCGGGGGTCGGCGCCCAACAGGCCGGGGGACGCGAGTCGTTTCGCGCCGGGGGCGCGGCGCTGTCGTTCGTAGGCGGCTTCACTGCGGTATTCGTGGCGCTCGGCGCTACCGCGACGCTGCTCGGATCATTTCTGCGCGACTACCGGCTCGAGCTGGCGCGCGCCGGCGGCGTGCTGATCATCATCCTCGGCCTGGTGTTCATGGGCGTACTGAGGATCCCCTTCCTCTACCGCGAAAAGCGGTTCCATCCCACCCCGGGGGCCGGGCTTGCCGGCTCGGCGCTGCTGGGCGCGGCGTTTGCGTTCGGCTGGAGTCCCTGTATCGGAGCCACGATGGGTGCGGTGCTCGCGATGGCCGCCGGTCGCGGGACCACGGGGGGCGTGGGAGAGGGCGCGTTTCTGCTGTTCGTCTACTCGCTGGGACTCGGAGTCCCCTTCCTGCTCGCCGGGATCGGGGTCTCCAGGCTCACCGGAGCGGTGAGGTGGCTCCGCGTGCACACGCGCACGATCAACCTGGTCAGCGGGGCCCTGCTGATAATCGTCGGCCTGCTGTTCGTGACCGACCAGCTGTTTCAGCTGTCGATCTGGATGCAGAAGGCGTTCACCTCGGCCAACCTGGACTTCTGGAGCGCGTTCTGACCCGACCTGCAGCACAAATTCACATCTCGTTGTTTGGCTCTGGTGGGCATCACTCAAAAGGGCAGGTCAGGGCCGCTTTTGCGGTTTGTGATTGCCGTCACAAGCCCTTAGGATGCGTCTCCTATGCGTAATCGACCGATACCCGAGGCCACCGTCGCCCGGCTCCCGATGTACCTCCGCTCGCTGCTGGACCTGGCCGAGAGCCGCGGCGTCATGACGGTCAGCTCCGAGGAGCTGGCGCGGCTCGCCGGCGTCAACGCCGCCAAGGTCCGCAAGGACCTCAGCTACCTCGGCTCTTACGGGACCCGGGGCGTCGGCTACGACGTCGAGTACCTCCTCTACCAGATCACGCGCGAGCTCGGACTTACCCAGGACTGGCCCACCGCAATGATCGGCATCGGTAACCTCGGGCGGGCGCTCGCCTCATACAAGGGCTTCGCCGAGCGAGGCTTCCGCATCACCGCCCTGTTCGACTCCGACGACGCAGTGGTGGGGGCGGAGGTCGGGGGCATCACGGTGCGCCACATCGACGAGCTAAAGGAGACCGTAGCCGACGAGGGGCTTTGCATCGGCATCATCTCGACTCCACCTATCGCCGCCCAGGAGGTGGCGGAGAAGCTCGTCGACGCCGGGATCAAGTCGATTCTCAACTTCGCTCCCTGTCACGTGAACGTTCCGCCCGACGTCAACGTGCGCAAGGTCGATCTGTCGGTCGAACTTCAGATCCTCAGCTTCTACCAGCAGCGCACCAAGGCGATCGAGACCGCACGTGAGGCCAACCGGCGCCTCGAGAACCAAGACCCGACCCGGAGGTAGGTTCGACCCATGTCCATCGTGGTCGTGGGGCTCAACCACAAGACTTCTCCGATAAGCCTGCTCGAGCAGCTCGCCATCCCGGACGAGCGGCACGCGAAGGCTCTGGCCGAGTTGATGAACTCCGAACACGTGACCGAGGGCGCGATCCTGTCGACCTGCAACCGCGTCGAGGTCTACGCCAGCGTCACGAAGTTTCATCCCGGCGCGCAAGGGCTGCGCAACTTCTTAAGCGAGTTCTGCCACATCGCGCCCGAGGACTTCAGCGATCACCTCTACACCTACTTCGATGAGGGCGCGGTATCGCATCTGTTCCGAGTTGCCGCGGGTGTCGACTCACTGGTTGTCGGCGAGTCCGAGATTCTCGGACAGGTGCGCAAGGCCGTCGCGTTCGCCGAGGAGGAGGAAACCGTCGGTCGCAATCTTCGCCGCGCCTTCAGCCAAGCGCTGACCGTCGGTAAGCGCGCCCGCAGCGAGACCGAGATCTCCCGCAATCCGGTGTCGGTTTCGTCGGCCGCAGTCGAGCTGGCGCGACGCGCCTTTGCGGCAGAAGAGAGCAACGGTGATGCGCTCCAAGGTAAGAACGTGGTCATCGTGGGGGCCGGGAAGATGGGCCGTCTGGCCGTGCAGGCGCTGCAGGCCGCCGGCGCGACCGAGACGATCGTTGTAAATCGCGGCGAGGAGCGCGCTCAGAGCTTGGCCGATGCCTACGGCGTCAAGCCTCGCAGCCTGGGAGAGCTTCCCGAGGTTCTCGCCGGCGCCGACATAGTCATCTGCTCGACCATGGCCCCCGGTGCGGTGCTCGATTTCAAGACCGTGCGCGCTGCGGTCGAGAACCGCACCGGGCCAGACGCTCTGTTCATCGTCGATATCGCGGTGCCGCGCGACGTCGATCCATCCGTTGCCGAGATCGACGGCGTCATACTCAGAGACATCGAGGATCTGCGCGCGCTGGTCGAGAACAACATGGGCGGCCGCGTGTCCGAGATCGCCAAGGTCGAGAGCATCGTGACCGCCGAGCTTGAACGCTTCGCTCGCTGGGAGCGCGCGGTCGAGGTTGCTCCCGCAATCGCCCGCCTGGTCGACAGGTCGGAGGCCGTGCGCGTCGCCGAGCTCGAACGCTTCTCCTCCCAGCTTGCCGGATTAGGCGACGACGAGAGGGCAGCCATCGAGCAACTCACGCGGCGGATCGTCAACAAGATCCTGCACGCTCCGCTCAGCAAGTCAAGGGAGATCGCGAGCGCCACCCAGGGGCACGTTTACCTCGAGGCCCTGTACGAGCTCTTCGAGCTCGAAGATGACCTCGACTCCTGACCGCATTGTCATAGCGAGCCGCGGCTCGAAGCTCGCACTCCGCCAAACCGAGATCCTCACCCGGCATTTGCGTGCGCTCAAACCCTCACTCGAGGTCGAGGTGGTGACCGTGTCTACGACCGGCGATCGGGACAAGAACCGGTCCTTCGCGGACCTGGGAACCAAAGGCATCTTTACCAGCGAGGTCGAGCGAGAGGTACTTGCCGGGCGAGCCGACGTTGCATTGCACTCGGCCAAGGACCTCACCGCGGATCTCGCACAGGAGTGCGCGCTCATCTGTGTTCCCGAGCGCGCCGATGTCAGAGACGTCGTGGTCGGTGGCAAAGGCGAAGCCGGTGAGGAGCGACTGAGCGCCCTGCCGCCGGACGCACGCGTCGGGACCTCGAGCATGCGCCGGCGGGTGTTGCTAGCCGAGATGCGACCGGATCTCGAGGTCGTGGAGTTTCGCGGCAATCTCGATACTCGCTTGCGTAAGGTCGCGGACGGGGAGGTTGATGCCGCGATTCTGGCCGCCGCGGGCATCGCCAGGCTCGGCGGCGTCGAGCCGGCAACGTTCGCCCCCCTCGACCCCGGGCGCTGGGTGCCGGCTCCGGCTCAGGGAGCGCTGGCCGTGGAGGCACGCGCCGACCGCTCCGACCTGGCTTCGCTGTTCGGGGGCCTTGCCGACTCACGGGCGGCCGCCGAGGTGGAGTGCGAGCGTGCCTTCTCCGAGCGCCTCGAGGGCGGCTGCTCGGTGCCCCTCGGGTGCCACGCGGTCGCGAGCAACGGCAGCCTTCTCGTGACCGGGCTCCTGGGTTCTCCCCACACCGACCAGGTTCTGCGCGACCGTATATCCGGGCCCTCGGATCGGGCCGCGGCCCTGGGGGCCGAGCTCGCCGAAGCGATTCTCTCGGCGGGAGGCTCGGAGATCCTCGACGACATCAAGGAGCTGGAGTCATGAGCGGCGCAGGCTGGGTCTACCTCGTTGGTGCGGGGCCGGGGGATCCCGGGTTGGTCACCGCGCGTGGTCTCGCGCTCGTTCGATCGTGTGACGTGCTGTTGTACGACCGCCTGGTTCCACCGGAGCTGCTCGAAGAGGCACCCAACGCCGAACGCATCTTCGTCGGCAAGAGACCCGGCGAGGAGCACTCGCGACAACTCGTCGCCGACGCGCTGATGATCGAGCGCGCCAAAGGCGGTGCGATGGTCGTGCGACTCAAGGGCGGAGATCCGTTCGTGTTCGGGCGTGGCGCCGAGGAGCTCGAGCTGCTCGTGCAGTCTGAGGTTCCCTTCGAGGTCGTGCCCGGAGTGACTTCGGCGACAAGCGCCGCGGCGTATGCGGGTATCCCGGTCACCCACCGCGGCGTCGCACGGAACTTCGCGGTGCTGACGGCCAACGAAGAGGCCGAGGGCTCGATTCCTTGGGACCAAATGGCCACCGGACCAGACACCCTGGTATTGATGATGGGGGTGCGCGCGCTGAGGAGTGCCGCGGGACGCCTCATATCTAGGGGACGCGACCCACAGACACCGGCCGCGGTCGTCGAGTGGGGCACCCTGCCGCGCCAGCGCGTGGTGACGGGACCGCTCGAGAAAATCGGCGAGCTCGCCGCAGACGCGGGGATCAGATCTCCCGCAACCACCTACATAGGCGAGGTCGTGAAGCTCCGGGACACGATCACATGGTTCGAGCGACGCCCGTTGCACGGTGTGCGCGTCGTGGTGACGCGCGCCAAACACCAGGCGCAGGCCTTCGGCGACATCCTCGCGGAGTCGGGGGCCGAGGTGATCTATCTTCCGGCCATCGAGATCGTGGATCCGGAGAGTTTCGTCGACGTCGATCTAGCGGCGAAGAAGCTGGCCGAGGGTCTGTATGCATGGGTGGTGTTCACCTCGGCGAACGGGCTCGAGAAGTTCTTCGAACGGATCGACGCCTGCGGCTACGACGCGCGTGCGTTCGCCAGAACCAAGGTGGCGGCCGTGGGGAGCGTGACGGCCACGATGCTCGCCGAGCGCGGGATCAAGGCCGACTTCGTGCCCGAGACTTTCACAGCGGAAGCCTTGAGCGCGGAGATGGATCGAGGTGTGGGCCGCGTGCTGCTGCCGCGAGTCGAGAACGGACCCACCGACATCGTTGAGTTGCTGCGCGGTGCCGGTTGGACGCCCGAGGATTGCGCCACCTATCGCAACGTCCTCGGCTCGGCTTCGCTACCCTCGGTCGAGCGCGTCCGGGCGGGCCGCTACGACGTGGTGACCTTTGCCAGCGCGTCGGCAACGCGGGCGTTCGTCGAGCTCGTAGGTGATCCCCAGGAGCTGGGGCTCGGCGTCGAATCGGAGCCCGACCGGTTGAGCGTCGCCTGTATCGGCCCGAGGACCGCCGAAGCGGCGCGCGCGCTGGGCTTCCGAGTCGATGTCGTAGCCGAGGAACACACCGCGCAGGGGCTCAACCACGCGCTGATCGAGCACTTCTCGGCCCCCGCAGCCGCGGACCTTGCTGATGAAGATGACGAGGACACGGCAGACGCGGAGGGCCCCGAGGGTTCCCAAGCCGATGATGGGACAATGGAGCCATGAGCTCGTTTCCCTCCTACCGGCCGCGCCGGCTCCGGCGCACCCCGGGATTGCGCAAGGCGTTCAACGAAACCACCCTGACGCCGTCGAACTTCATCGCCCCGCTGTTCGTCAAGGAGTCGATCGACGAACCCGAAGCGATCGAGTCGATGCCCGGTCACTTCAAGCACACGATCGACTCGCTGACGAAGGAGGCCCACGAGCTTGGGGCGCGCGGCGTCGCCGGGGTCTTGCTGTTCGGGATCCCGGAGCACAAGGACGCGCGGGGGAGCGAGTCCTACAAACCCGAAGGCGTCCTGCAGCAGGGGCTGCGCGCCGTAAAGGACGAACTGGGCGACAACTTCGTGGTTGTCGCCGACCTGTGCCTGTGCGAGTACACCGATCACGGACACTGCGGCCTGATCTCCGGTGAGGATGTCGACAACGACTCGACCCTGGACGTCTACGGGCGCATCGCGGTGAGCCAGGCAGCAGCCGGAGCCGACGTGGTGGCACCGAGCGGGATGATGGACGGACAGGTGGGCGCCATCAGGGCGGCGCTCGACGACGCAAACCACTCGCGCACACCGATCCTGGCCTACTCGGCCAAGTACGCATCGAGCTTCTATGGTCCCTTTCGCCAGGCCGCCGAGGGTGCTCCTCGGTTCGGTGACCGCCGTAGCTATCAGCAGGACCCTCCGAACCTCTCCGAAGCCCTGCGCGAGGTCGAGTTGGACATCGCCGAGGGAGCCGACGCGGTCATGGTCAAGCCGGCGCTCGGCTATCTCGATGTGCTGCGAGAGGTCAAGGAGCGTTTCGACTTTCCCACGGCCGCCTACAACGTGTCGGGCGAGTACGCGATGCTGATGGCCGCGGCCGAGCGAGGTTGGATCGACGAACGCAACGCGACCCTCGAGGTGCTTACCTCCATTCGTCGCGCGGGTGCCGACCTCGTCGTCACCTATCACGCCAAGAAGGCCTGCGAGTGGCTGACGTGATCGCCGCGACTTGCTCGCCGATCGCGTAGCTATGGATCACTCCCGCTCGCACAAGCTGTTCGGCGAGGCCAGGCACCTGATGCCGGGCGGTGTGTCCTCACCGGTGCGCTCGTTCGACGCGGTCGGCAGCGACCCCTTCTTCGTCCAGAGCGCGTCGGGAGCGACGATCACCGACGTCGATGGCAACCAGTACATCGACCTCGTTCAGTCTTGGGGCGCGCTTTTGTTCGGCCACGCCCACCCCGAGATCGTGCGAGCGGTTTCGGATGCCGCCGCGCGCGGGACCTCGTTCGGTACGCCGAGTGAGATCGAGGTCGAGATGGCGCGCACCGTCGTCTCGATGATCCCGAACGTCGAGCGGATTCGGTTCGTGTCGTCGGGCACCGAAGCCGGGATGAGCGCGGCGCGCGTCGCCCGGGGCGCGACTGGTCGCAACAAGCTACTCAAGTTCAACGGCTGCTACCACGGGCACTCCGATGCATTGCTGGTCGAGGCGGGCTCCGGCGTAGCGACACTCGGGATCCCGGGGACCCCCGGCGTGACCGATGGAACGACGGCGGACACGCTCACCTGTGAATTCAACGACCTCGATGCCGTCCGAGCCGCGGTCGAGCCGTTCGCCCACGAGGTCGCCGCCATTCTGGTCGAGCCGGTGGCCGCCAACATGGGCCTGGTGGTCCCGAACGAGGGCTTCCTCGAAGGGCTTCGCTCCATCGCCGACGAAGTTGGTGCGCTGCTGGTGTTCGACGAGGTCATCACCGGCTTCCGGCTGGGGGCCGGCGGCGCTCAGGAGCGATTCGGTGTGAGGGCGGACCTCGTCATGCTGGGCAAGATCATCGGCGGCGGCCTACCGGTGGGGGCGGTGGCCGGTCCCGCCGAGCTACTCGACCGGCTCGCCCCGACGGGCCCCATCTACCAAGCCGGCACCTTGTCGGGCAATCCGGTGGCGATGGCTGCGGGGCTTACCAACCTGCAGATGATTCAAGCCGACCCGGGCATCTACGAACGCATCCAGACCCGCGCTCGCTCACTGGTGCGCGGCCTGGTCGACGCCGCCGACCATGCCGCCACCGAGCCCGTCTACGCCGCGGCGATCGGAGGCCTCGCTGGGTTCTTCTTCGCCGATGAGGAAGTGACCAACTACACGCAGGCCGCGGCCACCTCGGCGGACACCTACGCCAGCTTCTTCAGAGGCATGCTCGACCGGGGGATCTACCTGCCTCCTTCGCGCTTCGAGGCCCTGTTCATCTCGGACGCGCACACCGAGGATCACATCGACCAGATCGTCCACTCGGCAGCGGATGTCCTCGCCACCCTCGGATAAGCGGCCCGACGAGGAGCCCAGGGACGACCTCGAGTCCTCCGAGCGAGGCCGCCCGTCAGAGGTAGGCGACCGGAGCGCGTTCACGAAGTGGTGGGACCGGGTCGAGCCCTGGCGCCGCCTCATGCTAGGCGGCGCGCTCATCCTGCTGAGTGCCTCCATTGCGCGGGCGGGGCTGAAGGGCGGCTTCCCAGACTCAGCGACGTTCGTGGCGAACTTCGGCGGCTATCTGCTGTTTGCACTCGGCTTCGCGCGGTTCTTCCGTGACCGCCGCAAGAAGAAGTAGGAGACGACCTCTCTAGAGCTCACTGCGCAGGCGGGCTAGAAACTGACGGGCGTATTCCCGGCCCTCGAGCGCAAGCTCCCGCCCGCGCGGTGTAGAGAACTCCGCCTTCTCTAGCGCACGTTCGTAGACGGCGAGCGTCTCCTCGTAGGTCTGGCCCTCTGAGCCGCCCTTGGTGAACGCCTTCGCGATGCCGAATGCACCCAGCGTCTCCAGAGCGTTAGCGTCGTGCACGATTCGTTCTTCCACGCTTACCGGCGACGAGCCGTGGCGAACCAGCGCGACATAGGCGGTGTCGATGGCGTTGTCGTTCCATCCGTCGGTCTGCAGGAACGCACGCGTCGCATCGGCAAACCAGGAACCGCCCGCGATTCTGTCGGCGAGCCCATGCCAGGCGGTGAGAAAATGAAGCAGCGGCCGGTCGTTGACCGTGAGCCCGTCCGCCAGGTCGTCGAGACGTAGCGAGATCCGGAGGATATGACCCAGGTCGTGAGCCACGTCCTTGGAGAGATAATGCGGCCGCACGTAATCGAGATACCCGCGAAGTTCGCCGCCCCGTGTCATTGCCCCAATATATGAGAGAGCGAGCAGAGGGATCGTGTTGGAAGTGAGCGGACCGAGGGATCGTGAAGCGAGCGCAACGACGCTCGGGGAGCGACTAGTCCTCTTTGCCGAGGAAGAAGGCAAGGACCGCGCAGGTCACGATGAGCATGACGGTGAAGAGGATGAAGGCTCGCCCGCCCTGCTCACCGGCGTTGACCCCGGGGCCGGAGCACGCGCTCATCCCGAGCGCCACCAAGACGGCGAGTGCGAATCTGAGCCTCCGAACGATCTCCACGTGAGCTCCTCTAGTCTCTTTTCTTGGCGCGATCGTCGAGACGATCGCTAGTCGCTAGGCCTTGGTGGTGCCGTTGACGTCCTCCGACAGTGCCCTGCTGCGTCGCTCGGAACGCCCCAGTCCGAACAGGTGAGCCACCAGCAGCAGGAAGCCGCCGGCCGTGATCGTGCGCGCAGTTCCAAGTGGGTTGCCGGGATCAAGCTCGAACAACACGAACACGCGAGCGTTCTCGTCGGGAAGCTCGCTCGCGGGGGTGGGGCTGGGCGAAGGCACCGGCGGCACCTCGAGTTGCTGGATGGGCTCCTCGGGCCCTTCTTCTTCCTCCTCCTCTTCGGGCGCCGGAGCCGGCTCGAGCTGAACCGCGCCGTAGCGAACCCCCTCGGACTCGAGGTAGCGCGCGCTGCCCTCCGACACGATGACCTGAGCCGGGTCCGTGAAGGCCTCGATGTCACCGGCATCGATGCCGGCGCCGGCGGAATCGGTGGCCGCGCTTTCGAGTTCCGACGCTAGCGCCTGCTCGTCCTCGTTCTCCTCGTCGAAGCTCTGCCAGGGGGAGTCCGGGTAGCTGCCGGCGCTTGGCCCCTCGAGCCCGGCCTGATCCTCGGTGACCGAAATCTCCTCCCACCCGGGCAGCGCGCCAACCGGGCCCAACGGGTTGAGCGACCACACGAGCCCCATCATGACAACGAACGCGAGCGTCACCGATGCGGTGATGAAATAGGCGAGGCGCGCGCCCAGAACCATGGTGAGCAGCAGCCACACGCTTCCGCAGAAGACGATGACGGCCGACACGACCGCCGCGACACCCTCTACAAAGATGGTGTCCATCAGTAAGGCACCATCACAGACCGCGCTCGTATTCCATTACCGCCCGGATCTGCGCGTCGGTGAGCGGGTAGGCGGGCACCGGGGTTCCTTGGGCCGGGGCCTCTCCGAACGCGGGCATGAACGCAAAGCGCCGTCCGTTCTGAATCGTCAGGTAGTGCTGGCGTTCGTCGAGAGCGGTCACGTCGCCCTTCCAGAGAGCCATGCCCTGGTACCAGGGATCGTTGAGGTCACCGAGGCCCTCCTTGCCCTGCCCTTCGTCACCGTGGCAGGTCGCGCAGCGCGCTTGGAAGATGGCCTCGCCGCAGCTCTCGTCGTCCGGCTCGGGGTTCCGGCAATTCTCGGGAAGCTCCTCGTTCGGATCGGTCTGGTTACCGGGAAGCGTGCGGAGAAAAGCGATGACGTCGGTGATCATCTGCTCGGTCATGGGACCACCGAACTCGACGCCCCAGGCCGCCATCGGTGTGCCCGGCCGCCCGCGTTCGATGGTGAACCTCACCACCTCTTCGTCCCAGCGCTGGAATACCGCGTTGAGGGGAGGCGCCCGATACTCGATCTCGGCTCCGGTCACCGGGTCGATGAAGGCGGGGTCAGCCAACCCGCCGCCGGCGGTTCCGGGCTGAATCTCGCCGGTCTCTTCGTCTTCGTCGACTCCCCCGTGGCAGTTCTCACAGCCCATGCCGAGCGAGATCGCCCGCTCCTCCTCCTTGAAGGCCACCGGGTCGGCATCCTCTTCGAGAACCGGGGGATCCTGGAACACGAACTTGCCGCGATCCACCGATTCCTCGTCGAAGCGCTCCTGGAAAGCGGCTTGGCGGTTGGCCTCGGGCAGCCAGTAGACCGGGATGAACACCGCGGTCACCAAGGTGAACAGCACTCCGCCGATCTGGATGCGCTCCAGTCGCTTGCCCTCGAGCGTGGAGTCGGGGGCACCGGGCCGCATCGCGTGCGGGATGCCGAGCAGCGCTCCGGGAGTGCGTGCCGAACGGCTGCGTGCGATGAAGATTCCCCAGAGGACGACCGCTCCTCCCAGGATCAGCAGCGCGACCGTCAGTACGTTGGTGTCCATCGCTGGCTCTTCGGTCTCCCTTTTGTCGGTTGAGTGCTAAACGGGCACGCAGAACGCGCCGGATGGCTCTGCGAACTTGTCCCACGTGTTGGTGCCGCGCGGCGGGCCGGTCACCACCGTGCCCGTGTCGACCATCACCGAGCTGCCGCTGACCACGACCGGGAAGCGATCCAGCCCTCGGGGGGCAGGTCCGCCGTAGTACTCGCCGTTGAGACGGTACTTCGAGCCGTGGCAGGGACATTCGAACAGCGTCGACGTGGGGCAGTGGGGGACCGAGCAACCGAGGTGCACGCACTTGCGGTACAGCGCCACGAGCTTGGTGTCCACCGCGCCGGTCGTCTCGTAGGCGACCGCGTCGCCGGTGCCCTCGTAGAGAGTGAGCCAGAAGCGGCCCTCGGGAACGAACAGCGGAGCAAAGTCGTTGGCCGACCCCACCTTCTCGAGGATGTCGTCGTAGTTACCCGCGTTGATCTCGGTACCGAACCCGCCCAGCACCTTGGGCCACAAGAAGCTGAGCGTGCTCATCCCGAACAGACCGAGAAAGGTCAGGAAGCTTCCCGTCCAGGCGCGGTTGAGGAACTGACGCCTTGACACCGCGAGCTGCTCGTTCGTGAGCGGCTTCTTCTTCTTTTCGGGGACTTTCTTCACCGGCTCCGGCTGCGAAGGTGCCTCGGCCTCCTTACGCTCGGGAGCTTCGGCGGTCGCAGTTCCCCCGCCCGGTCCGGATGCGCTGGCGAGGGCGGCCTTGCGCTCGCGGCGGATCGCGATGTTGGCCATGAACAGCCCCCATCCGGCGACGCTCAACGCCACGATTATCAGTGCAATCGTTCCTGGGCTCATCTAAGTCCCCTTGACTCGTTGCAGGTCATAACTCGAAGAAGATCCCGCCCTCCCACGGGAAGATGAAGTTGAAGCCCGGCCCCCTGAAGAACATCCCGATGATCGTCAGGACGGCGAAGGTCAACATGAAGAACGAAAACAGCACGATCGCCAGCTTGCGATCGTCGGGCCGGGTCGATGGATTGCGGTCGATGTAGGGCGCCGCGAACAGGGCGATGATGATCACGGTCGGGATCGTGACCCCGGCGACCTGAGGGTGGAAGTAACGCAGCAGTTCCTGCAGACCGAGGAAGTACCACGGCGCCTTCGACGGGTTGGGGGTTTGATTGAAGTTGCTGAGGTCGCGCAGCGGTGCGTCCACCGCGAGCGAGAAGATCGTCAGCAGGCCCATCACGACCAGCAGCGAGACCATCTCGGCGGCCATCAGGTGAGGCCATACGTTGACGCGGTCCATCGGCTGGCGCTCGACCTTCTGGATGGCCTCGGGCTTCACCACCGCGAGCAGACGCTGCACGCGCTCCGGTACCGCGCCGCTACCGTTGCCGACGGCCCTCTTGGCCGGCGCGCCGGTGCTCGGCTTCGCAGCAGGTTTTGCGGCCGGCTTGGCCGCGGTGGCGGCAGCAGCAGGCTTGGCCTCGGCCTTTGCTGCGGGTTCGGCCTCGGCCTTCGCCGGTTCGGCCGCCGGGCCCGCGTCGGGGTGGCCCGCAGGAGGTGGAGCCGTAGACGGGTCGGGCTTGCTGGGGTTCTTTGACCCGCGCTGCGCCCGGACGCGCGCGGCTTTGGCGCGCGCCTGCGCGACTGCCGGCGAGGAGCCCTTGCCGGTCTCCTCGGCCAGTACCTGCTCGTATACCTCGTCTGGCGTAGGCATTGCCAAAGCTCTCGCCCCTACAGCGGGCCTGAGATCCCTCCGTCCTTTCTGACTCTCCAGAAGTGAATGGATATGAAGATCACGATGATGAACGGCAGGAACAAGACATGGAGCGTGTACCAGCGCAACAGCGTCTCCGGGCCGATTACGGGCCCACCGAGTAACGCGAACTGCACCTGATCGCCCACCACCGGTGAGTTTTTCATCATCTCGGTTCCGACGGTGACCGCCCACACCGCGAGCTGGTCCCAGGGAAGCAGGTAACCGGTGAACGCCAGGAGCAGGGTCAGCAGCAGGAGGATGACGCCGACGATCCAGTTGAACTCACGAGGCGGCTTGTAGGCGCCGGTGTAAAACACGCGTGCCATGTGGAGGAACACGCTTATCACCATCAGGTGCGCGCCCCATCGATGCAGGTTCCGCACCAGCAAACCGAAGCTCACCTGAGTGTGGAGACGCTGCATGTCCTGGTACACGATCTCGACCGACGGCCGGTAGAAGAACATCAAATAGATGCCGGTGATGGTTAGCAGGATGAACAGGAAGAAGGTCAATCCTCCGAGGCACAGCGTGTAGCTGAGCTTGATCCCATGACGCTTAACCTTGACGGGGTGCAGGTGGTAGAGCAGCGAGTTCATGATGACGTAGGCGCGGTTGCGAGGCGAGTCCGCGTAGCCACGCCGGAAAATCGAGCCCGGCCGGAACATGGACCGCCACAGCTGGCCGTTATGAAGCTGATCGACTCGCTCGGCCAGTCTAAGTCGGCCGGAAGCCTTCGCCACTAATCAACCACTCCTTCGCTAGGAAGCCTTTTGACTCTTGTCTACGGTGCCCATCGCACGGGCGCCGCGCCGCTTCTTTCCACCGGTGACCTCGGACTGAACGAGCGCGCCGGTGGGGCAGCGCTCGACACACAGGTTGCAGCGTGTACACGCGTTGTCGTCGATCAGAAAGAGGATGTCGCTGCCGCTCATCTGCCGGGAGAGCTCGACGTTGCCCGACTCCTCGACGGCCAGCGGGTCGACCATGAAGATGCAGTACCACGGGCAGATGTCGACGCAGCCCTCGCACAGGATGCATTGCTCGGGAATGAAGTCGATGAAGCGCTTGGGCTTTACCGCACCCTTGAGCCAGTCGGAATCCACCAATTGCATCTCGTAGTCCGTGCGAAAGATGGGCTTCTCGATGATCTCCATCGGTTTCGGTTCCGGTTCCGGCATGGCTCACACCTCCTTGGTCGGTCGGGTAATCGGCAGGGGCTACTTGCCCGACATGTAGCCCTTGACGGTATCGGTGAGGCCCTTGGTTCCCGTCCGCTTGCGCTTGCGCTCTTGCCAGATGTAGGCCGCGACGAGGGCAATGGTGAGGAACCCCATCTGCACCGCGTTGGCCACGACGTCGCGGAGAATGGCGATCTGTTTGGTGTTCAGGCCCTCTGAGGCCACGCCCGGGACCTTGGTCGAGAAGTCGATGATCTCTGCGATGTATTGGTCGGCGTAATAGATGATCAGCGACGGCAACTGGCCGAGCAAAAGGATTGCGAGAATCCAAATGACCGACCCCAGAACGATGGCCTTCGCCCAGCTCATGGGTTTGTCGGTGTGCCTGTAGATCCGTTGGGTGATTGCCATGCGCGCGCCATATTAGCAACGAAACGCGCGCTCAACGTTGAGTGAGAGACCAGGAATGCCACCCGAGCAGTTGTGAAATTGTGCTTTTGACCTGCGAGTTCGCGAGCGGAGCGCGAGCCGGGGCAAGCTAGCTCCGCTCTTCGGGCTCCCCGAGTTCGTCCAGTCGTTTGATCAGACTTCGCCGGCGCGCGCTCACCGACCACAGGTACCCGGCGATTCCCACCCCCACCGCCAAGAACGCCACGATCATCCAGCCGGTGGTGTTCATCGGCTGGCTGCAAGCGAGCGAGCGTTAACCAGGTCCTGAAGTCGTCCCAGCCTGACCCGCACTGCCAGGAGCCAGGCGAACAGGAGCGTGAAGGCGCCGAGCGCCACGAAGAAGGTGGCCAGCTCGGGAGCCTCGAAGCCGGAGTTGTTGACCGGGTCGGCGACGGTGGGCCCGAGCGGATGCAGCGTTCGCCACCAGTTGACCGAGTAGTGGACGATCGGAACGTTGATGAACCCGATGATTCCCACAACCGCGGCCAGGCGCCCGCTGCGGGAGGGATCGGTCGTCAAGCCTCTGAGAAACAGATAACCGACGTAGACGAGCCACAGCACCAGAGTCGAAGTCAGGCGGGCATCCCATTGCCACCAGGTCCCCCAGATGGGTCTTGCCCAGATCGGCCCGGTTACCAGCACCAGGCTGGTGAACACCACGCCGATCTCGGCGGCCGAATGCGCCAGCAGGTCCCAGCGACGGTTGTTCGTGCGCAGGAAGGCGATCGAGCACACGAAGACGATCGCGAACGCGAGATAGGCGAGCCATGCCGACGGCACGTGGACGTAGAAGATCTTTTGGATGGGTCCGTTGAAGTCGTCCACGCGGGCGACGAACAGCATCATCGCCAGAGCGACGAGGATCGAGGCCCAGGCCACGATCCCCAGGATCCGGACGCGCCCCTCGGGATCTTCGTTGGGGGTGACACGGGGCGCCGCGGAGGTGTCGGTGAGGCTCACGGCCTCAGCCTACCTACCGAAGTCTCCTATTCTCTACCGGTCGCTGCGGGCGGCCGGGCCGCTTCGCTCCGTTGTCCTCGGAGGCCCCCGCTAAAAGCGGCGGCCCTCTGCGGAACACTCCACTCCGGGCCCGACCGTCCTCACTCCCTGGCATTAGCTCCGGGCCCGACCGTCCTCGCTCCCTGGCATTAGTCGGCGATTAGGCGACCCAGCTCGAAGTGCATGGGATCGGGCCGAGACCAGCTTCCACCCCAGATGAAGCCCCAACGCTCGAAGATCTCGACGATGCGGGCGTCCATGTCGCCCCGGCTGCCGAGCTGGTTGGTGGAGACGTTCAGGTCGACGGCGAGGCCGAAGGCATGCATCGAGAGCGGTAGGTCGGGGTTGCGATCTACGAAGCGAGGAACGTAACAGCCGCCGTAGTCGTCGGGCCGCAGCAAGGACGAGAGGCCCTCGGCCTCGACCTCGGCGAGCGCGGCCTCGAGCTGGGGAAGCAACAGGCGGTGACAGCTCACCTCACCGACTAGGGGCACGGTAGTAGTGGCGATGTTGGTGTCGATCCATCTCTGGGAGGGCTTTATGAAGCCGTCGTCGAGGATCTTGAAGTTCATGGTGCCGATGAGCCCGCCCTCCGTGCTGCCCTGTTCGCTGACGCCGCTACGTGGATCGGGGTTGGAGATGAGGTCAGGTGGAAGCAGCGGAATCAGCTCGGCGTCCGGCAGGCGCGCGGTGAGCTCCGTTCCCAGGGCATCTATCGACGTGCCGGGCTTCGCGCCGACCGTGATCACCTGGCGGCCCGACAGCTCGAGTTGTTGCCCGATGCTGAGGTCCACCAACACGTCGGCGATGTTGGGCGTCCCGTTCTCCGCAAAGGCTCCGATCTCGAGCCTCCGCCCGCCCTCGAGCTCGATGGAGCCGCCGCCGTCGATGCCCAGTTCTTCCGCGGCGTCATAAGTCAGCACGCTCTCTCCGCTGAGCAAGGACGTCCACACGAACTCCGCCTCGCCCGTGACCTCCGGAGCGACGGAGCGGTACTCGAGGGCGTCGACGGCGGCGATTCGCAATTCGACGACACCCTCCGGGCCGGTGACTCGCATCCGGGAGACCGAAGCCGGCACCGCGGTGATCACTCCCGGCGCGCTCTCGAGTCGGGCCACGGACTCAGGAGCGACCTCCGCCTGCGGGGCGACGATAAACGCGGGGGTGGCCTCGACGGGCTCGGGAAGGGAGATCCCACCCTTTGCAGCGGCTCGGGCGAGCATGCTCTCGCCCTCGGGCGCGCCCTCGTCCCCTCCGCAGGCTGCTGCCGAGAGTGCGAGCACGATGATCAGGCCGAGGAGTTTTCTCATGTTGTCGAAACTGTGACGTCGGTCGTCCAGACGCATTGCCGAAGCCGAGGGTTGCCGCTGGCCGCCCAGGATCTCTAGTCGATTGCGAATTCGAAGGTCAATGCCCCTACCGTAACGAAGACCAGGTCAAACACGATCAGAACGCCGAACCATCCTCTCGCCGCCACCTGATCGAGTCCGCCGCCGATGAACAGGTCTGAGGTCAACTCCACCGCCGCGATGAAGATCGGCACCAGTGCGGGCAGAGCCAGTATCGGAAGGATGAGCTCACGGCTCCGCGTCTGCGCGGCCAGCGAGGCGAATAGCGTGCCGACGGCGACAAAACCCAGGTCGACCAGGGCGATCACGAGCGCGAGCACCCACCAGCCGCTTCCGAGATCGAGCGAGAAGAACAGTGCAAATACGGGGACGAGCATCACCTGCACCACCCCGATGTAGACGAGGTTGCCGATCGCTTTGGCGGCGAACAGCCCCGACCGGTCGAGGGGGACCAGCAGAAGCGCGTCCAGTGCGTCCTCGTCCCGCTCGACCTCGAAGGTCCTTGCGAAGCCGATCAGTCCCGCGAACAGAACGGTGATCCAAAAAAAACCGGAGATGACGTCGGCGAGCGCCACCGCGCCGGCGGGAGTATCGACCGCGACTTGCAAGCGCGTGTCTCCGGGGAGCGAGAACGCAAGCAATAGCGCGACCGTCAGACAGAACGCGAGCATGGGCGGAAGCGTGTCGCGGCTGCGCCCTTCGACGATCAAATCCTTGCGAATGAGCAGGAAGGTCTTCCCGAAGAAGCCACGCTCCCGAAGGGCCCGGCCTTCGGATCGCCGGACGAACGCGGTCATCAGTTGTCCTCTTTGATCGTTGAGGCCACCTCGTAACCGGTTGCGGTTCGCCGCCGGTAGCTGACTACGCGTCCGCGCTGCACGATGACTCCGGCGTCAGCGAACGCTTTCACGCGCTTGGCGCCGTGCGTCGCGATGATGGCGGCGCGCCCCGGAGCGCGCCAGGCCTTGATGGTGTCGGACACACGCGCGCTCGCGTCGTCGTCCAGGTTGGCGTAGGGCTCGTCGAGGAGCAGCACGTCGGGCTCGTGCAGGATGGCTCGCGCTACCGAGACCCGGCGCTTGAGCCCGGCCGAGAGGTCCGCGACGCGCGTGTCCGACCGATCGGTCATATCCAGTTGGTCGAGCACCGCTTGCGCACGCGCAGGTGGAGCCCCATAGAGCTCGGCGAACAGGCTCAGGTTCTCGATGACGGAGAGACGGCCGTAGAGGCCCGAGTTGTGTCCCGAATACCCGATGCGCCGCCGGATCGATTCGTCGGACGAGCGAATCTCGGAGCTTCCGAGGAGAGCGGTTCCCGTTGCGGGTCGCAGCAGCCCGGCCAGGACGCGCAGCAACGTCGACTTTCCCGCGCCGTTCGGGCCGAACAGCCCCGTGACGCCTTCGTACAGCGTCAGGTCCAGCGGATGCAGCGCGGTGGTCGAGCCGTAGGTGACCGAGAGTTCTCGGAGCTCGATCAAGAAGCGGGCTCCGGGGACCTCAGCTCGGCGAGTCTTCGCTTCAGCACGGCGCGCTTGGCCTTCCAGTCCTCCTCGGTGAGGTGTCCGTTGCGGTGCTCGAGGTCCAGCGCTGCGATCGCCACCAAGAGATCGTCGCGCGACTCCGCCGGCGGGGTTGGTTTGGCGAGCGGAGCCGCCGCAGCGGAGGAGCGGCGGCGCGCCAGTGCAAAGGCGACAAGAGCCACTAGAACCACGGCCGCCGCGAGTGCGCCGGCCACGAGCGCGGGGTCGCCGCCACCCTCGGCGGTGGCGAGCATCTGGATGGCGTTGCCTTCCGTGATCGTTTCGTCGCTCCGGTACCGGGCGTAGTCGGTTCCTTCGATTTCGGCCGTCCCGTCATCAACGAGGTTGGGGGAATCGATCGTGAAGGGCGGTTCGGCGAAGACGTTGAGGTTGAGTGTCGGGTACAGCGCGCGCCGGCCGAGATCGACCTGTCCCGTGTTCACCCGCAGGTTGTAGGCGAAGGTGATGTTGGTCTCGTTCGGAGGCACCGCGCTGGTGATGCCGATACCGGTTTCCGTATCGAGCAACTGCGGGATGTCGAGGTCGGAGTCGGCGACCTGAACCCCCTCGCGCCGCGCCTCTGCGGGGAACGAGAACGACAGCGTCGGTACGGGCTCACCCCCGCTTGGCCCGCCGCCTCCGCGACCGATGTACGCCTCGCGGCTAACGTTCACGATCCTGAAGGAGTGAACGACGTTGACGCCTTCTTCTCCCATCAGCAGGAACATGCTGTCGTTCTGGATCACGATGGCGCGCGGATCGTTCGTGGTGTTGAAGACCTTCTGAGAGATCTCGACGACGTCGTCGTTTGCCGGGATGCTCACCGCGCCGCCCGGAAATTCACCATCCTGGTAGCGGAAGTCGAGCGTGTACACGCGCTCCTCACCCGCCGCCAGTTTTCGGAACTCGAAGCGGCCCTTGTCGTCGGTCGTGGTGGTGGTCTCGACCTCTTGCTCGAAGCTCCCGTCGTCCGACCGGGTGCCGCCGAGAAGCCTGACGTCGACTCCGCTCTGGGGTTCGTTCGTCGTGCCGTTGGTCACGACCCCTCTGATGACGCCGCCGGGTGCCGCCCCGACAGAAGGAGCGAAGACCGCGAGCGCCAGCCCGACGAAAACGAGCGCGATTAGTTGCCGCACTGCTCGCAGGCTTCGCCCGGGGTTCGCGCCGCACCGCAGTTCGGGCATCTCAACCGCTCCCTTACCGCGGCGATCTCGAGCTCCAGCTCGTCTTCCCATTCGGGTTCGTGGGGCGGTCGTGCGGGGGAGGCTCGCAAGGCATCGGCGGCACGAAGCGCGGTGAGGGCTTGGGCCTCGTACTCGGCCTTGAGCGCGTCGAAATCCGCCTGCGACATCTTTCCAACCGCGCGCTCGTTCTCGATGTCGACGATGGCCATAAGTGCGGCGCGTTTGTCCGCGACCGCCTCCTCGAGCTCGCGGGAGGGTTCGGGCGCATCTTGTGCGCGTTCCTTTCGCAGGGGCAGCGTCACCCACGCGAACACCACCAGCGCGACGGCCGCCACCAGAAGCGCGGGGATCACGATTCCCTCCTGAGCTGCCTGAGCTCGGCGTCCAGTCGCTCGCGCTCGTCGCCCGACACCGTGACGACCTGCCGGCTGTCCCCGTCTTCGATGCCGCGCGATCGCTTGAACCATCGCCTTACCAACATCCACGCGAGTCCGCCACCGATCAACAGCGCGATCGAGGGCAGGATCCAGGCCAGAACGCCGGCGCCTTCGGATGATGGCTCCGCTCGAATCGCGGGACCGAAATCGGCCTCCAAACGGTCCATGATCTCGGCCTCGGTCATCCCGTCGCGCGCGTAGGTCTCGATGTCGTCACGGAGTTCGAGCGCGTTTTGCGACGGGCAGTCGTGGAGCGTGACGCCGGGACAGTAGGGCGACATCACCTTGTTGGAGATGTCGTTGGCGAGGTCCTCCGGGGACTGCGCCCGCGCGGGAACCGCAAACAGGAGCGAGGTCACGCAGGCGAGGGCGAGGGCTCGCTTCATCGCGCCACCGCCGGCTCTCGTTTCTTTACCGCGGTCTTCTTGGTCGCGGCGACCGCCACCGGAGCTCCGCCAGAAATGATGATCAACATGCCGCCCAGCATCACCGCCGCCCCCGCCCATATCCACCAGGTAAGGGGATTGACGAAGGCTCGGATCACCGCGGCCTCATCCGCATCGAACCCGGTCATGACGATGTAAAGGTCCTCGACGGGATTGGTACGGATGGCGACCTCACTCTGCGGTTGTCCCTGAGCGAGATGGAAGTTGCGCTGCGGGAGCATCACCCCCAGCTCCTCGCCGCCGCGGCTCACCCCGATCTGAGCCTCGAAGACGTCCTTCTCCGGAGTGCCCATGGTGTTCAGCCCGTCGTAGGCGAGCGTGTAGGACCCCACCTCGAGCGTGTCTCCGGGAGTGAGCTCGGCGCGTCGCTCGACCTTTAAGGCGTTACCCGCGAAGCCGATCACTATCAACAAGACGCCGAGGTGAACGATGTAACCACCGTAGCGCCGGCGGTTGCGGAGCAGCGTCTGGTTGAGTGAAACCAGCAGCCCGGTTCCGTCCCTGCGACGGTAGACTCCGCTCCCGCGCGCGAACTCGGCGATGATCGCCGCGGCCGTGAACGCGCACAGCGCGAACGAGAGCAACGCTCCCGCGCTCGTGATCCCCGCGAGCCCGAGCCCGGTCGCGGCCACCGTGCCGATGGCGAGTGGCACGCGCACCATCCTCCAGAACGAGCCCTTGCTCATCCGTCTCCAGGAGATGAGCGGACCGATGCCGGCGAGTCCGATGATGGCGAGCCCGATGGGCGTGAAGATCGCGTTGAAGAACGGGGGCCCCACCGACAGCCGAATGCCGCTGAAGACCTCGGCGATGATCGGGTAGATGGTTCCCCACAACACCGTGAACGCGGCGGCCACGAACAACACGTTGTTGGCGAGGAACGCCGACTCACGCGATAGCAGGGAGTCGAGGCGGTTCTCGCTACGCAGCGCGTCGAGACGGTAGGCGACGATGCCGAGCCCTCCGATGAGCAGCAGCGCCAGGAAGGGCAGGAAGTACTTGCCGATGGGGCCCTCGGAGAAAGTGTGGATCGAGCTCAGCAGTCCCGAGCGGGTCAGGAACGTGCCGAACACCGCAAGCACGTAGGTGAGCACGATGAGGGTCACGTTCCAGACCTTCAACATCCGGCGCTTCTCCTGGATCACCACGGAGTGCAGAAACGCGGTTGCCGTCAGCCAGGGCATGAAGGAGGCGTTCTCGACCGGGTCCCAGGCCCAGTAACCGCCCCACCCCAGCTCCGTGTAGGCCCACGCTCCTCCCAGCACTATGCCGATGCTCAGGGCCGTCCATGCAAACAGGGTCCAGCGCCTCGTCGCGGTGAACCACGAGTCGTCGAGCCGCTTGGTGATTAGCGCGCCGATGGCGAATGCAAACGGAATCGAGAATCCGACGAACCCGGTGTAGAGCAGCGGTGGGTGGATGACCATGCCGGGTGATTGCAGAAGAGGGTTGAGCCCGCTGCCGTCGGGCTCGACGGTGCCGGCGACGGTGGCGAACGGATTGCCGGGGAAGGCCACCATGAACAAGAAGAACCCGGCGATGACCATGAGCACGGCTCCGGCCGAACCGACGAGCCTCGAGTTGCGCGCGGGGGCCTTGGCGATCGCGAGAGCCGAGAAGCCGGTCAGCAATGTGGTCCAGAACAGCAGCGAGCCCTCCATCCCGCCCCACAGGGCGCTGATCGTGTATGGAACGCTCAGCGAGCGAGAGGTGTAGTTGGCGACGTAGGCGAGGCTGAAGTCGTGAGCCAGCAGCGCGCTCACCAACGACAGCGTCGCGAGCGCGGTGAATCCGAAGGTCGCGTACACGCAGCGCTTGCCGGCCTCGCTCAGATCGCGGCGCCCGCTACGACCGGCCGCGAGGAAGGCGGCGACGGCAAGGAGCGCGAAGACTCCGGCGGCCATCAGCGAGGGTCGCCCGAGCCCGGCGAGAGACCGAATGGGCGACACGCCTAACTCCGAGGGGTTCGAGACGGCGGGCTCACGTCTGAGCCTTGAACTTCGAAGGGCACTTGGCGAATACCTGACTGGCCGTGAAGCTGTCTCCGTCGTACCGACCCTGGGCGATGATCTCGATCTTGTCGCTGTCGCTGTAGAAGGCGTCGGGCATGGTTGTATCGGTGGTCACTGTGACCAGTGAGTCCCCGTCGGTGATGTCGAAGGTCGTGGTGACGCCGTCCTCCACCACCGAATCCTGAACCAGATCGCCGTTCACTTTGATGTCGCCGCCCGGCTGCGTCGCTCCCGCCGCCTGAAGCTCGCTGGGGGTCATGTAGAACGAGGTCGAACCGGGCCTGGTCATGGCGAAGACGATCAACCCGATGACGGCGAGCGCTATCACCCCGCCGCCGACGAGAAACTTGGCTCGGCGTTTGTTGGGGGCGGGTGATCGCTCGTGGGGGCCTTCGACCGTAGCCGGGGACTCTTCCATACGGCTGCCAACAATAAAGGAATCGCCGCAGTTGTCGGGCTTGGGGGCGGGCCGAACGTGCAGGTGACCGGGTGGTGGGTCCCCATTAGGGTGTGAGCGTGAGCGCTTCGGTTTCACCCACTGCCACCTCCCGGCCGCAACTCCTGCGACGGGCTGTGGTGCTCGAGTATGTATCGCTCGCCTACAACCTGCTGGAAGCTGTGGTGGGTCTGGTGGCGGGGGTGGCGGCCGGCTCGGTGGCGCTGATCGGGTTCGGCCTCGACTCAGTCGTCGAGTCGTCGTCGGCGTCCATTCTCTTGTGGCGTCTCAGGGCGGAGGGAAAAGGCGCCCACGTCGAGGACGTCGAGCGCCGGGCTGTGCGGATGGTCGCGGTGGCGTTCTTCGCGCTGGCGGCCTACGTCGGGGTGCAGAGCGCGCTCGACCTGGCGGCGGGGGCTAAGCCCGAAGCCAGCGTTCCTGGCATCATCCTGGCCGTCGCCTCGCTGATCGTCATGCCGGTGCTCGCTCATCGGAAGCGCCTAGCGGCGAGGGCCCTGGACAGCCGCTCGCTCGAGGCCGACTCCACCCAGACCACGCTGTGCACCTATCTCTCAGCGGTGCTCCTCGCCGGCTTGATCGCCAACGCCACCCTTGGCTGGTGGTGGGCAGACCCGGCGGCGGGCCTCGGGATAGCCGCGCTCGCGGCCAAAGAGGGCACCGAGCTATGGCGCACGAAAGACTTCTGCTGCCTCTAACCCGAAACGCGCTTTGTTGGAGATTCCGGGTCGCTCTTGATCATTTTTTCCTCCACAAAAGTGACGCGCACCACACCTGGACGCGCCGACCGAGCCCAGTCTCTTCTCATGGCTTCAAGCAAAACGCGGTCCTCGAGCCTGGCCCATCTAAGCCGGATCCAATTCGGTGCGCTATCCAGAGCCCAGTTGCTCGACATCGGCTTCACCTCGCCGTCGCTACGCCGCGCGGTTCAGCGCGGCGACCTGATCCGCGTGCTGCCCAGCGTTTATCGGGTCGCCTCGGTGCCGGTGACCCTGGGTCAGAGACAGATGAGCGGAATCCTCTGGGCCGGGCCCGGCGCGGTTCTCTGTAACGGCAGCGCTGCGCAGGTGCACGGCCTGACCGGCAATAGGTTCAACCGCATCGAGATTGCAACCACGCGCCGTCTCTCCCCGCGTCCGGGACTCGCACTGCGCCGGCGCCTGATCCTGCCGGGCGACCCCGAGTACCGAGTTGGCCCCCTGCCCGTGACCTCGCCTGCGCGGACCGTTCTCGACGTTTGCGGATCCGGAGGCGCCGACGAAGCAGAGGTGGTCCTCGACGCGGGGCTGCGGCTCGAGGTGGTGACCTTCGACGAGCTAACCGCCGTCCTCGCCTTAGGAGCCCGCCATCGCATTCCCGGGACGGCACTTCTGCGAAGGCTACTGGGAGTGAGGGGAGAAGAGGAGGCGATGTCGGAAAGCGAGCTCGAGAGCCTGTTCATTCGGCTTCTTCGACGCCACGGCCTGCCGGTTCCCCTACGACAGGTCACGGTCGAGTGGGACAGATGCCATCGGCTGGACTTCCACTATCCCGAGCACGACTTGATCGTCGAGGTCGACGGCCGCAAATGGCACGCCAGCAAACAGCGCTTCCAGGGTGATCGCCGTCGGGATAACGAGGCTCTACTGAACCGTTGCCGGGTCTTGTGGCTCACCTGGGAGGACGTGGCCCACGACGAGGCTTATGTGCTCGCCACCGTTGCGAGCGCGCTCGGGATCGTGGGCCTCTTTTGAAGTTTGTTGGAGATCCCGGGTCGCTCTTGATCACTTTTTCTCCATGAAAGGGCGTAGGGGCTGCTCGGGTCAGGCTAGGAGGTAGAGGACGGTGAAGAGGAGGATCCACACGACGTCTACGAAGTGCCAGTAGTAGCCGACCGCCTCGGCGGGTCCGTGGCGCTCGGCGGTGAGGTGTCCCATTCGGCCCTTGGCCACGACGATGCTCAGCATCAGGAGGCCCCCGGCCACGTGCAGCCCGTGAAAGCCGGTCATCGTGAAGAACAGGGTGCCGAACACGTTGGTCCCGATCGTGAAGTCCTCGGCGAACAGCTCCGCGTACTCCAGGCCCTGCCCGGCGAGAAAGAGGACCCCCAGAAGGATCGTGATCCCCGTCCAGCGGAGGAGTCCCCCCCGGTTCCCGCGACCAATGGCGAGCACCCCCAGGTGCTGCGTGAACGACGACGCCACCAGAAAGACCGTGAAGACCCCCGTGCGGAGCGCATCGATGTGAGGCGTGTCGCCGGGCGGCCACTCGCCGGCCTGCGCCCGGATCGTGAAGTAGGCGCCGAACAGCGCACCAAAGAACATCAGCTCGGATGTGATGAAGATCACCATCCCGAGCAACGAGCTCGGCGTGCGGTGTTCGGTTGCGACGGCAGTCATTTGGCGAGCAGTCTTTGTATCTCGCTCTCGAGCTCGGCCTTGCTGATGCCGCCGAGCCCCGAGGTGTTAGCGGGCACGTCCTCGCCGATCAAGACCGGCCCCTCGCTTGCGTCGATGGTGCTGTCGATGAACTCGTAGTCCGAGGTGATGAAGAAGGTCTGCGGATAGCCGGCGAGCCGGAACTCGTCCTCCATGTCGAGGGTTCCAATGACGAGCGGATACGTCAATCCGAACTCCTCCGCCATCGCCCGGGCGTCGTCGAGGTCGTCCTTCATGTTGATTCCGACGAACTCGATCTCGTCCTGATAGCGCTCGTACAGTTCCTGGAACGCGGGCAGCTCTTCCTTGCAGGGCTTGCACCACGACGCCCAGAAGTTGATGACGACGGGCCTACCCTCGAGGTCGGAGCTTGCCAGTTCGCCGTCGCCCGAAAGGAGCGGTAGCGAGAATTCCGGTGCGGCCTTCTCCTGCTCGGGAGCGGGCTTGAGAGCCAGGAACGCAACCACCCCGACCATCAGGGCAAGCGCAACCCCAACCACAATCCGCTTGCGAAAACGTGAACGTTCGGCGCTTTCTTCGAGTTCGTTCGGGGGCACCATGTTTCATCAGGCTACCGGGCTCGCGTCGGATATATTGCGCCTGCAGTGGCCAAGATGCGATCGACGTTTTCCGGGAAGAACATAAGGCGGGCCCTGAGGGGCGCGCTCCTTTTTTCATTGGTCCTCGCTACAACCGCTTGCGCGAACGAAGAGGACGCACCTCAATCCGTCTTCAATCCCGCGGGTGAAACATCCCGGGCACCCGACGAACTCTGGAACATCACCTTCGGCATCGCGGTGGTCGTGTTCGTGCTCGTGCAGGGGGCCCTGATCTTTGCGATCGTTCGCTTCCGCCACAAAGAGGGGCGCAAGGCCGCCCAGTTCCACGGCAATACCAAGGTCGAGGTGCTTCTGACCGCCATTCCCGCCCTCATCCTGGCCGGGCTCGCGGTGCCCACGGTTGGAACGATCTTCGACCTCCAAGGCACCCAGCCCGAAGGCGCCATGCGCATCGAGGTCATCGCTCACCAGTTCTGGTGGGAGTACCGCTACCCAGACCAGAACATCGTCACCGCCAACGAACTCCACATCCCGACCGGCGAAAGGGTCGTACTCGAGATCCAGGGAGCGACTGCCGACCGCGTCGACGGCACCGCCGAGGTGATTCACAGTTACTGGATCCCGCGGCTCGCGGGTACTCAGGATGTGGTGCCCGGCCACAGCAATTTCATCCAGGTCGAGGCCGACGAGCCCGGGCGTTTCATGGGTCAGTGCAAGGAGTACTGCGGGCTGAGCCACGCGAACATGAGGATCGTCGCCTACGCGCACTCTCCGGACGACTTCGAGCAGTGGGTCGAGGAGCAGAGCTCGCCGGCCGCCGAGTCGGGCGGCGACGCCGCCAACGGAGCTGAGTTGTTCGCGGAGAGCTTCCCGATCAAGAGCACGATCGTCGAGGGTGGCCCTACCGAGTACGCCTGCGGGTCATGTCACGCCCTGCAGACCGGACTTGAGGAGGCCCAGCCTGCTACCGGCCCCAACCTCTCGCACTTTGCATCTCGCGGCACCTTCGCGGGAGCGACCTTCGAGAACAACGAGGAGAACCTCGCAAACTGGCTGCGCGACCCCGCGGGCGTTCGGCCGGGCTCCAAGATGCCGGCGCTAGATTTGAGCGAGGATGAGATCCGTGACCTTGTCGCCTATCTTCAGAGTCTCGAGTGAAGCATGAAGCAAGCGATCGTCTCGACGATCGCGGAAGTGAAAAGGGAGTGAGTTAGTTGGCCACTGCAGCGGCTCAGGGCAGCCTGTTCCGCAGACCGACCGCTACCACAGGTTGGTGGAGCTGGGTGACGTCGGTCGACCACAAGAAGATCGGGATCATGTACTGCGCGACCGCGCTGATCTTCTTCGTGATCGGTGGTCTCGAGGCGCTCGCAATTCGCGCCCAGCTCGTCGTGCCCAACGGCGAGGTTCTTACCGCCGAGACCTACAACCAGTTCTTCACGATGCACGGCCTCACGATGATCTTCTTGGTCGTCATGCCCCTCGGGGTCGGAATCATGAACTACCTGGCGCCGCTGATGATCGGAGCCCGTGACGTCGCCTTCCCGCGCATCAATGCGTTCAGCTACTGGGTGTTCGTGGCGGGCGGACTGTTCCTCTACTCGAGCTTCCTTCTGGGCGGCGCGCCCAACGGCGGTTGGTTCGGCTACGCGCCGCTCAGCACGCAGCTTCCGGGGAACGGCATGACCTTCTACGCCATCGGCCTGCAGATCCTGGGCCTGGCCTCGCTGCTGGGTGCGGTCAACTTCATCGTCACGATCCTCAACATGCGCGCCCCTGGAATGACGCTGATGCGCATGCCGGTGTTCATCTGGATGACGCTGGTGACCTCGTTCCTGCTGTTGTTCGCGATGCCGGTCATCGCGGTGGCGCTGTTCGAGTTGATGTTCGACCGGGTCTACAACGCCAACTTCTTCAACCCGGTCAACGGCGGCGATCCGGTGCTGTGGCAGCACCTGTTTTGGTTGTTCGGGCACCCCGAGGTGTACATCATGATCCTGCCCGCCATGGGCATCGTCTCGGAGGTCCTTCCGACCTTCAGCCGCAAGCCGATCTTCGGTTATGCGGCGATCGTGTTTGCGGGGATCGCCATTGGGTTCATGGGCTGGGGAGTGTGGGCGCACCACATGTTCGTCGTGGGACTTGGCCCCGTCGCGAACGCGGCCTTCGCGTTATCCACGATGTTCATCGCGGTGCCGACCGGAGTGAAGATCTTCAACTGGTTGGGGACCATGTGGAAGGGCGATCTTCACTTCAACCCCCCGATGTTATTTGCGATCGGCTTCGTGTCGATGTTCATCATCGGGGGACTCTCGGGAGTGACGCACGGGATCGTCCCCCACGACGCGCAACAAACCGACACCTACTACATCGTGGCTCACTTCCACTACGTGCTGTTCGGCGGCGCGATCTTCGGCCTCTTCGCGGGCATCTACTACTGGTGGCCGAAGGCGTTCGGCAAGCTCCTGTCGGAGGGTCTGGGCAAGCTGCACTTCGCACTGATGATCATCGGGTTCAATCTGGCGTTCGGCCCGATGCACATCCTCGGCCTCGACGGCATGCCGCGCAGGACCTACACGTATCCAGATGGCATGGGATGGAACCTCTGGAACCTGGTGTCGACAGTGGGTGCGTTCATGATCGCGCTCTCCATCGCAATCTTCTTCCTCAACGCAGTCCTCACCGCACGCAGGGGCAGAGAGGCCGGCGGCGATCCCTGGGATGGGCGCACGCTGGAATGGTCGATCCCGTCTCCGGCACCCGTGTACAACTTCGCCGAGGTACCCGTGGTCAAGGCGCGCGACGACTTCTGGCACCGCAAGTACGTGACCAAACCGGATGAGTACGCGACGCCGGTGGTGGCGGGCGGCGCCACGGCCGAACCCGAGGAGCACGCCGAGGGTCATGGCATCCATCTGCCGGCCCCCTCGTTCTTTCCGGCCCTGGCGGCGCTGGCGATGCCGGTGCTCGGCTATGGCGTGATCTACAGCTGGCCGGTGATCATCGTCGGAGCGGTGTTCCTGTTGCTCGGCCTCTTCGGCTGGGTGCTCGAGCCCTCGGAGGTCCACGACTGATGGCAACCCATGAGGTTTCGGCGGCGGCGACCGAGCACCACACGTCGACGGGGCTCGACAACACCAAGATGGGGATGTGGGCCTTCCTGGGGTCCGAGTGCCTCTTCTTCGGCTCGCTTATCTCGACCTATCTGCTTTATCGCAACGAGTCCGGCAGCGGGCCGACGAAGGAGGATCTGTACGACATCCCCTACACGTCGGTCAGCTCGTTCGTGCTGCTGATGTCGTCGCTGACCATGGTTCTGGCGCTGGCAGCAATCCAGCGCAAGGACGAGCGGGGGATGCGGGCGTGGCTTCTCGCAACCGCGTTGCTCGGCATGGTGTTCATCGGGGGACAGATCTACGAGTTCACCGAGTTCGCACACGAGGGCCTGAGTCTCAGCGCGAGTACGTTCGGCTCGAGCTTCTTCGTGCTGACCGGCTTCCACGGTGCCCACGTCACGGTCGGAATCCTCATGCTGATGCTGCTGGTTGGGATGTCCATGTTCGGCCGCCTGGGGGACGACGCGCCTCGTAAGGTTGAGCTGATCGGTCTCTACTGGCACTTCGTCGACATCATCTGGATCATCATCTTCACCGTGGTCTATCTCATACCGCAGTAGGCACAAGGGAGACTTAGCGCTTGAGTCACATGGCCGAACAACAAGAAGAAGTCGAGCTGGGGCACCATCCTCAGCCTCGCCAGTACGTGACCATTGCGGTCATCCTGGCGGCCGTCACCGCCGTCGAGGTAGCGATCTTCTACATCGAGGCTCTGCAGGGCGTGATCGTCCCACTGCTGCTCGTCCTGTCGGTTGCGAAGTTCGTCATGGTCGTCGCCTACTTCATGCACCTGAAGTTCGACAGCAAGTTGTTCAAGTACCTGTTCGTAACGGGTCTGGGGTTCGCGCTTTTCGTATTCGCCATCGTGCTGGTGATCTTCTTCATCGCCAACGGGGGGCCGCTCCCCGGTGGCGTGACCGGTTAGCGGTAAGTGATGTCGCTGGCTCAAGCGACGGCCGACCTCGCCGCCACGGCTCCCAACCCGTGGGCCTGGCATCCCCATCCGGAGATCTGGGTCGCACTGATAGTGCTGGCGGCCGGCTACGCGTGGGCGGTCAACGTGCTCGGCCCGAAACGCGTGGACGAGAGCGAGAAGGCGGCAACGGCGACGCAGGTGTTCTGCTTCTACTCGGGGATCATCGTGCTGTGGTTCACGGCCGACTGGCCGATCCACGACATCGCCGAGAACTATCTCTTCAGCGTCCACATGGTCCAGCACCTGGCCTTCATTCTCGTGGTGCCACCGCTGCTGTTGATGGGGACGCCTCGCTGGTTGCTGCGGTCCATCATCGGGTCGGGCCTTCGCTTCAAGGCGATGCGCGTGATCACCAAACCCGTGGTAGCGCTGGTCGCCTTCAACCTGCTCATGGCGTTCATCCACTGGCCGGCGATCGTCGCCCTACAGACCTCGTCCACCCCGGGACACGGTGCGGTTCATGCGCTGATCATCGGCGTGTCGATCATCGGTTGGTGGCCGGTCGTCTCTCCGCTTCCCGAGCTGGGCCGCATGAGCGAGATGGGCAAGATGCTCTACCTGTTCCTCACCTCGATAGTGCCCACGGTTCCTGCATCGTTTCTCACCTTCGCCGAAGGGGTGCTCTACAAGCACTACGAGACCGTTGACCGGTTGTGGGGGATCGATGCCTCAACCGATCAGATGATCGCGGGTCTGATCATGAAGATCGGAGGCGGCCTGCTGCTTTGGACTATCATCGCCGTGATTTTCTTCCGCTGGCACGCCCGCGAGGAACGAGAAACTACCGAAGCCGTAAGTTGGAATGACTTCGAGCGCGAGCTCGAGGCGTGGGACATGAGGAAGTAAAGGACAAGGCCAGCGATCGTCTCGACGATCGCGAAAAGGACAGACATGGCGCAGGACGCTCACAATCGATCCGGAATGTCGGGTGAGGTTCGCTTCAGAGTCCCGCTCGTCGTCGTGCTGCCGCTCGCGGCCCTTCTGGTCATTGGCGCGCTGGCCTTCGGATTCTCGAGGATTCTGCTTTCGCTCGAGCCTGAGGCTGCGACTACGCTCGCCCTGGTGATGGCGGCCAACGTCTTGGGAGCCTGTGCGTTCTACGCCTTGCGACCCGACACCGCCAGGCGTCGCTGGCCCGAGCTCGCGGCCGTCGTCCTGTATCCGGTTCTGATAGGCATCGCGGTTGCCCAGACCGGTTTCCTAAGCGCCGAGGAGGCCGCCGCGCCCGCGGACGGAGGGGGCGAGACCGCCGCACCAGCGGGCGACAACACCATCGTGGCGGCGGACGTGGCCTACGAGACCGACGAGCTCACGGGCGAGGCCGGCGGTACGGTCAGCGGCACGCTGGACAACCAGGACTCGGTCGAGCACAACATCGCCTTCTACATGAGCGAGGAGGAGACCTCGGATCCTTCGGCGGCG
>JBOGWU010000270.1:0-15988 GCA_050693935.1 Actinomycetota bacterium
GGATCGTCGGTCATGCCGGACGGCTCGAAGCGGGTGTTGACGAACTGCTTCACGTAAGCCGACAGCGGCACTCCGTACTGCAGACCCATCGAGATCGAGATTGCGAAGGCGTCCATGATCCCGGCGAGCGTCGAGCCCTGCTTGGCGACCTTGAGGAACAGCTCGCCTACCGAACCGTCGGGGAACTCGCCGACGGTGATGTAGCCCTCGGTGTCGGAGACGCGGAACTTGATGGTGCGCGACATGCGCTTCTTCGGAAGCCTGCGACGCACGGGTTCGGGCAGCGCCGTGACTCCGGCGACCTTTGCAGCCTCGGCCTTCTCCTTCTTGGTGCTGGACAGAGGCTGGGCGACCTTGCAGTTGTCGCGGTAGATCGCCAGCGCTTTGAGTCCGCCGCGCCAGCCCTCGATGTAGGCCTGCTCGACATCCTCGACGGTAACCTCTTCGGGCAGGTTGACGGTCTTGGAGATCGCTCCCGAGAGGAACGGCTGTGCCGCCGTCATCATCCTGATGTGACCCATGTAGCTGATCGAACGCTCGCCCATGGCGGTGTCGAACACGCCCATGTGCTCGTCGCGCATGTGTGGAGCGTCGATGACGTGACTGTTGTCGTCGATGAAGGCGACGATCTCTGCCACCTGCTCTGCGGAGTATCCGAGCTTCTTGAGGCCGCGCGGCACCGTCTGGTTGACGATCGACATGGTGCCGCCGCCGACCAGCTTCTTGGTCTTCTTGAGGGCGAGGTCGGGCTCGATGCCGGTGGTGTCACAGTCCATCAGAAGCCCGATGGTGCCGGTGGGCGCGAGCACCGTCGCCTGCGAGTTCCTGTAACCGTGCTTCTCGCCGAGCGCGAGCGCCTCGTCCCAGCTCGAGCGCGCCGCGGTGACCATCGAATCGGGCAGGTAGCCGTCCGGGATCTCGTAGGCGGCATCGCGGTGCTTGTTGATGACTCGGACCATCGGCTCGCGGTTGGACGCGTAAGCCTCGAACGCGCCGACTCGCTTGGCGATCTTGGCCGAGGTCGCATAGCAGTGACCGGTCATGATCGAAGTGATCGCAGCCGCCCACGCACGGCCCTCGTCCGAGTCGTAAGGGAGGCCCTGTGCCATCAGCAGCGCGCCCAGGTTGGCGTAGCCCTGGCCGAGCTGGCGGAAGCGCCGCGAGTTCTCGCCGATCTTCTCGGTCGGGTAGCTGGCGAAGCCTACGGAGATCTCCTGGGCCAGGAACATGACCTCGACCCCGTGCTTGTAGCCCTCGACATCGAAGTTGTCGTCGTCGTCGAGGAACTTCATTAGGTTCAGCGACGCGAGGTTGCAGCTCGAGTTGTCGACGTGCATGTACTCACTGCATGGGTTGCTGGCGTTGATGCGGGATGTGTTGCTGCAGGTGTGCCAGTCGTTGATGGTGGTGTCGTACTGGATGCCGGGGTCGGCGCACTCCCACGCGGCCTGGGCGACCTCGCGGAACAGGTCCTTCGCCGGCATCGTCTCGATGGTCTGACCGGTGGTCACTCCGACCAGGTTCCAGTCCTTACCCTCGATCACGGCGTTCATGAACTCGTCGCTCACGCGCACCGAGTTATTGGCGTTCTGGTACTGGATGGAGTGGCTGTCCTTGCCGTCGAGATCCATGTCGAAGCCGGCCTCGCGCAGCGCACGCGCCTTGGTCTCCTCGTGCGCCTTGCACCAGATGAAGTCCTTGATGTCGGGGTGGTCGACGTTGAGCACGACCATCTTGGCGGCTCGCCTCGTCGCTCCGCCCGACTTGATGGTCCCGGCCGAGGCATCGGCCCCGCGCATGAACGACACCGGTCCCGAAGCGGTTCCGCCGGACTGCAGGCGCTCTTTCGACGAGCGGATCCGGGAAAGGTTGATGCCCGAGCCCGAGCCGTGCTTGAAGATCAAGCCCTCCTCGACGTACCAGTTGAGGATCGAGCTCATCTCGTCCTCGACCGAGAGAATGAAACACGCGGCGACCTGCTCGGACCCCTTGGGGCGCCAGCCGACGTTGAACCACACCGGGGAGTTGAAGGCGGCCTTCTGAGTCACCAGCAGGTGGCGCAGCTCGTCGGCGAATACCTGGGCCTCGTCGTCGTCGGCGAAGTAGCCGCGCGCCACTCCCTCCTCGTGGTAGCGGTTCACGACTCGGTCGATCATCTGCTTCACGGAGCGCTCGCGCTGAGGGGTATTGGGCGAGCCTCGGAAGTACTTCTGCGCCACGATGTTGGTGGCGTTCTGGGACCAGGCCCTCGGCACCTCGACGTCGCGCTGCTCGAAGGCGACCTCGCCGGTGCGGTAGTTCTGGATCACGGCGTCGCGCGTGTCCCACTCCACCTCGTCGTAAGGATGGACTCCCTCGGTGGTGAAGAGCCGCTCGATGCGTAGCTCGGAGTCGGTTCCGAGCTTGGTTGTAGTCGCCTGCGACACGCCGAAAACCCCCTTCTGGCCGGACTACCGGCCTCTTCCCTATAACCCCGTGAGCCCAGCATTTCTTCCGTCTTCGTCCTGCCGAAGCCACCAGATATTGTGCTGGTCGACCTCATCTACCCTACATCTGGTGGAACTACCGAGTTGTAATTACGCCCAGGTTAGGGCCCGGAGTCAAGGGCTGGAGGCAAGAAACTCGCTTCAATTTGCAAGCATTCGTGAGCGCGATCACAAGCCCCGCCAAATGCTTGTTTCTGGGCGTTTTCTGTGCCGTTTGCGCGCTGGGGCGGGAGCTCCCGCCCTCAGAAACTCGGCTCTCGGTTTTCTGTGCGAGGAGCGCGCTGGGGCGGGAGCTCCCGCGCTCAGAACCGGGTCAGGCTTGGTTCATGTAGGGGTAGCGGTAGTCGGTGGGCGGCGAGAAGGTTTCCTTGATGGTGCGGGGGGCGACCCAGCGGATCAGGTTCCACATCGAGCCCGCCTTATCGTCGGTCCCCGACCCCCGAGCCCCTCCGAAGGGCTGCTGCCCCACCACCGCCCCCGTCGGCTTGTCGTTGACGTAGAAGTTGCCGGCCGAGTAGCGGAGCACGTCGCGCGCCCTGGCCACCGCGGCCCGGTCGGCCGAGAAGATGGCCCCGGTCAGCCCATAGGGGCTGGTGGCCTCGACGACCTCGAGGGTCTCGTCGAACTTGGACTCGTCGTAGACGTAGGTGCTGACGATCGGCCCGAAGAACTCTTCGCTCAGGAGCTTGGACGAGGGATCCTCGGTCCGGAGCACGGTCGGTTCGACGAAGTAACCCTCGGAATCGTCCACGCCTCCTCCGGCGATCACCTCGGAGTCCGACGAGGACTTGGCGTGCTCGATCGCGCCCCGGTGCTTGGCGATGGCCCGGTCGTCGATCACGGCCCCCATGAAGTTGCCGAGGTCCGACACGTCGCCCATGCGGATGTCCTTGACCCCCGCCACCAATCGCTCGGAGACCTCGCCCCACAGATTCGATGGGACGTAGATCCGCGAGGCCGCGGAGCACTTCTGACCCTGGTACTCGAAGCTGCCGCGGAGCACCGCGGTGGCAAGCTGATCCGCGCTCGCCGAGGGATGGGCGACGATGAAGTCCTTGCCGCCGGTCTCCCCCACGATTCGGGGATAGTTGCGATAGGTCTCGATGTTGGCGCCGATCTCGCTCCAAAGATGCTTGAACACGGTGGTCGAGCCGGTGAAATGCAACCCCGCGAAGTCAGGGTGCTTGAACACGACGTCACCCACGACCTGGCCGTCGCCGTGAAGCAGGTTGATGACCCCGGGGGGCAACCCCGCCTCGGTCATCAACTCCATCAGGAGCTGCGACGAGTACGAGGCGGTGAGCGCGGGCTTCCACAACACGACGTTGCCCATGAGGGCGCAGCTGCTCGAGAGGTTGCCTGCGATCGAGGTAAAGTTGAAGGGGCTGATGGCCAGCAGGAAGCCCTCGAGGGGTCTGTACTCCATGGTGTTCCACATACCGGGGGCCGAGGCCGGCTGCTCGCTGTAGATGCGATGCATGTAGGCGACGTTGAAGCGCCAGAAATCGATTAGCTCGCAGGCCGCGTCGATCTCGGCCTGGTGCACGGTCTTCGACTGGCCCAGCATGGTGGCGGCGTTGATGCGATCCCGCCAGGGGCCCGCCAGCAGCTCGGTGGCGCGCAGAAAGATCGCGGCGCGGTCCTGCCAGGGGGTGCGCGACCACTCCTCATGAGCCTCGGCCGCGGCCTTGATCGCGTTGTCGACGTCCGCGGTGCGGACCTGGTGCACGTCGGCGAGCACGTGCGAGGTCCGATGCGGAAGCACCTGCTCGTAGAGTTCACCGCTGCGCACCTCGTCGCCGCCGATCACCATCGGAGCCTCGTGACGCTCGCTCTTCATGGCCTTCAGCGTGGCCAGGAGCCGTTCGCGCTCCGGTGAGCCCGGCGCGTAGTCGCGCACCGGCTCGTTTGCAGGGGCCGGCGGTTGAGCGACCGAAAAGTCTCCTGCTCCCATGGTTCCTCCGTGATCCTGTCTGCGAACAAAGACTGAGGATCTCAGACTACCGCCGGGGGCCGCACGGGAGCAGGAGCGAGCTTCAGCGAGGCAGGCGAAGTTCCATCCCGGCGCGCGGCGCACCGGTGATGTCGTTCAGATCCTCGAGCGCGTCGACGTAGGCGCGCGGGTCGACTTCGGGGGGAGCGAACTCGGTGGCGATGTCCCACAAGCTCTCGCCGGACTGGATCACGACCGATTTGGGTGCACCCGGCTTGGACGCGACCGCGGTCCCTCCCGTGCCGCCTCCGAGCAAGACTCCGGCGACCACAACCACCACGGCTATGACGAGAGCCAGGCGCCGTCGTGCCTCGATCAACGCCCGACGACGCCGCCGTGCCACGGCGCGCTCGCTCGGGAACCGGAGCACCCGACCCGGGTGCTCGTAGACGAGATCCTCGCTGCGAAGGGCCATGCCGTTCCTCCTAAACAGTGGCGCTGGTGTCGGGGTGGATGCTAGCGACGGGGTGAGACGATTCCGTTCGGATCCCCTTGCATTTCAGCCGCCACTCTTCTTGACTCCTCTTCCCTGAAACACACGAATGTAATTACCTATTTCTTCGCGCTCTTGTGGCACAGTCACCCAGTATCACCACGAACACTTGTTCGATATTTTATGCGAACAGCTGTTCGATGGCAAGAGCGAAAATCGAACACCTGTTCTTGCCAACCGCCTGAGGAGGCTCTAGACTGTGTCGAACACGCGTTCGTCCTGGGTATCCCGGACGTGCCCCGGCTCGGCACGCTCGAGGCCCGCCCCGGTCGCAGGCATCTAGCTCGGGAGAATCGCCCACAAGGAGGCAGCGATGGTCGAGGGACTTACCGAACGCCAGCGTCAGACCCTGGAGTACATCGCCGAGGCGGTCGCCGAGCGCGGCTACCCTCCCTCGGTAAGAGAGATCGGCCGGGCCATGGGCCTGGCTTCGAGCTCGACGGTCCACTCGCATCTGCAAGCGCTGCAGAAGAAGGGCTACCTGCGGATCGACCCCACCAAGCCGCGCGCCATCGAGGTGCTCTTCGACGCCGACACGGGCCTGGCTGCGGAGCGCTCCCCCGCCCGGTCCGTCCCCCTGCTGGGTCGCATCGCCGCGGGCACGCCCATCATGGCCGAGGAGCACGTCGACGAGATCTATCCCATGCCGGCGGACTTCGTCGGTGACGGCAACGTGTTCATGCTCGAGGTCCACGGAGAATCGATGATCGAGGCGGGGATCTTCGACGGGGACTTCGTGATCATCCGCCAGCAGCCCACCGCCCACTCCGGCGAGATCGTCGCCGCCATGATGCCGAGCGAGTACGGCGACGCGCCCGAGGCCACGGTGAAGACCATTCGCCACCGCGGTTCCGAGATCATCTTCGAGCCCGCCAACATCAACATGGAGCCCTTCCAGGCGCCCCAGGGCACCGAGATCCTCGGCAAGGTCGTGGCGGTCTTCCGCAAGCTTTGAGGTGAAGAGCGATACGGGGTTAGCCTCGGCTAGCTGGTCGTGCGCTCCTCGAGGCCGTGCGGGTGATCGTAGTCCGCCAGCAGCTCGAGGAACGGAGCCGCGTCGAAGGCCTCCGGCCCGAGCACCCCGGTCCCCTTCCATGCCCCCGAATCGATCAGCTCCAGCGCGACCACCGGGTTGAGGGCGGTCTGCAACACGACCGCCTGGCTCCCGTAGGTCGCCATGCACTCGTCGTTGTCGACCACGTGATACAGGTACACCTCGCGTGGCCGGCCGTCGGTCCCGGTCCCGCGCACCCACGTGCCGGCGCAGGTCTTGCCGTGCATACGGTCGCCCAGCTTTGCCGGATCCGGAAGCGTGGCCGCCATGACATCGCGCGGCGAGACCGGCACGCCGCGCACGCTCACCGGCTCGGTCGAATCGAGGCCCAGCATTCTGATGGTCTTCAGCACGTTGATGAAGGTGTCGCCCAGGCCGTACTTGAAGGTGACGCGATTGCAGTCGACCCAGCGCGGAATGAGCAGAACCTCCTCGTGCTCGACGTTGACGCACTCGATAGGCCCGATGCCTTCGGGAAACTCGAATCTCTCGGGCTCGGAGAAGGGTTCGGTCGTAAACCAGCCGCGATCGCGCTCCCAGAGGACCGGAGGGTTGAGACACTCTTCGATGGTCGTCCAGATGCTGAACGTCGGGGCGAAATCGTAGCCCTCGATCGTCAGGTTGGCCCCGTCGCGGACCCCGATCTCGTCGATCGACTCAAACAGGTGGTCGGCCGCGTACCGGGCGAAGACATCGGAGAGTCCCGGCTCCACGCCGATACCGGCAAGGCACAAGAGACCGCGCTCCTTCCATTTCCCAGAGGCGTCGAACTGGTACTGGCCCAGCGTCACTCCGGTGGCCTCGTGGGGTTTCTCGGGATGCGGCTCCGACAGCGTCATGGCCATGTCCAGATAGGTACAGCCCGCTTCGAAGGCCGCGTCGAAGATCGGAGGGTTGAAGCGCGGGTCGCACGCATTGACGATCGCGTCCGCTCGCACCTCCTTGGCCATCGCAGCCACGGCCGCTCGATCCGAGGCGTCGATCGTGGCGGCCGCGAAACGGTTGTCGTTCAGCCGGTCCACGGTCTCGCCCGCTTGGCTCTCGTTGATGTCGGCCAGGGTCATGTGCCGGACGAAGTCGCGCCGGGCCGCAACCACTGCGATCGCGCTTCCGACTCCTCCGGCCCCCACCACCAGAATTCGCATCGGCGAAGCATACGGCTCGGTTCGGATCGGGACACCCCGTAGGCTCGGGCGCGTGGAGTCAATGCCAGATACGAAGCCGGCTCTCGAACTAAGTGAGGTCTCGCTGCAGAGGGGAGGCCGCGCGGTGCTTCGTGATGTCAGCGCGTCGTTTCACCGTCATGCGGTGACAGGAATCGTCGGTCCATCCGGGGCCGGCAAGACGAGTCTGTTGCGTTGTCTAAATCGACTCGAAGAGCCCGACCGCGGGAGCATCACCTTCGATGGCGTCGACGTCGCCTCGCTCGATCCGATCGAACTTCGCCGGCGCGTGGGCATGATCTTTCAGACGCCCGCGCTGTTCGAGGGCGGCGTCCGCGCCAACCTCGCCTACGGACTCGACACCGTCACTGAGGACGAACTCGCGACCGCCCTCGAAGCCGCCGGCCTCGATCGAGCCTTCCTCGACCGTGACTCCTCGGCTCTCTCGGTGGGCCAGGCGCAGCGAGTGTGCATCGCAAGAGCGCTGGTTCGAAACCCGGAGGTGCTCCTCATGGACGAGCCCACCTCGGCTCTCGACCGCGATGCCTCGGCGCGCATCGAGGGGCTCGTGAGATCTCTCAACGAGAGGGGCCTCACGGTGGTGCTGGTCACCCACGATCTCGACCAGACCAGGCGCGTGTGCGACCTGGCCGTGCTGTTGGTGAATGGAAGGATCACCGCAAAGGGCTCGCCCGAGGATGTGACCGAGGCCTGGCCCGCGGAACAGACCTCATGACCGACGTTGCGCTCGCTCTGATCTTGGTGGCACTCGCCATCGGAGTCTCGCGCGTCCGCAGGCTGGGGCTCGAGTCGGATCTCGTGGTATCGGTCGTGAGGGCGATGGTGCAACTTGGAGCGGTCGCCGCCCTTATCCAGGTCGTCTTCAACCACCTCGGCCTAACCGGTCTTTTCCTGGTGGTGATGCTGGTCGCCGCCGCGCTGACGTCGGCTCGCAGGTTGAGAGGCGTCCCGAGGGCTCCGTGGCTGGCCGCGGCCACCATCGGAGCTTCGTCTGCCGTCGCCATGGCCGTGTTGTTCCTGACGGGCGCGTTTCCAGCCGAGCCCCGTTACCTGATTCCCATCGGCGGGATGCTGATTGGAAACTCCATGACTGCGGTCTCGTTGGCCGGCTCCCGCCTTCGGGACGAGATCACCGACAAGAGGCTCGAGATCGAGTCTCGTCTTGCATTGGGAGTGCCGGCCCGCACCGCGCTCCAGCCCTACGCGCGTCGCGCCGCCACCACCGCCTTGATCCCGACCATCGACTCGACCAAGAACGTCGGGCTCATCTTTCTTCCCGGCGCCTTCGTGGGCATGATGCTGGCCGGCGCGAGCCCGGCGGACGCGGCGGTGGTGCAACTCGTGGTGCTGTTCATGCTGCTCGGGGCCGTGGCGGTTGCGGGCATGACCATCACCGTCCTGGTGGCCCGCGGCTACACGGCCCCCGGCGAACGCATCGTGATTCCCGACTAGGCGGGAAGCTCTCCTAGGTAGTCGCGAAAGGAAGCCAGCGACTCGCGCCCCAGCCGCGCCACTATGTGCGTCCCCAACTCGGTATAGGACTCGTGCAATACCTCGCCCTCGTCGTGAACGCGCGCCACCAAGTCGCCCTTGTCGAACGGAATCGAGAGCTCGACCTCTACCTTGAGCTTTGAAAGCTCGTCAGAGATGCGTTCGAGCAACTCTTCGAGCCCGGCCCCCGTTTTCGCCGAGGCAAAGACTGCATCCGGATAGCGTCCCCTGATCTTGTCCTGCTCGGCCTCGCTCAGGAGGTCCAGCTTGTTCATTAGCACGAGTGCGGGTTTGTCGATGACGCCGATCTCACTCAGGACGACGTTGACGGCATTGAGCTGGCGTTCGGGGTCGCGGCTCGCGTCGACGACATGGAGGAGGAGGGTCGCCTCGCCCACTTCCTCGAGCGTCGAGCGGAACGCCTCGACCAACTGGTGAGGGAGCTTGCGGACGAAGCCCACGGTATCGGTTAACAGCGCGTCGCGGCCGAACGGAAGCTCCAACCGCCTGGTGATGGGATCGAGCGTCGAGAAGAGCTGGTCCTGAACCAACACCTGGGCGTCGGTCAGCTTTCTGAGGAGCGTCGACTTGCCGGCGTTCGTGTATCCCACCAGAGCGACAACGGGGACCCCAGAGCGCGTACGCCGGCCGCGCTTCAAGCGTCGTGTGCGCTCCAGGTCGGTCAGGTCCTTCTTGACCCGTTGGATCCGGCGGAGAATGGCTCGGCGCTCGGCCTCGAGCGCGGTCTCACCGGGCCCCCTCGTTCCGATGCCGGCTCCGAGTCGGGACAGCACGTCACCCCAGCCGCGCAGTCGAGGAAGCCGGTAGTTGAGCTGCGCCAACTCGACCTGCAGCTTTCCCTCGGCGCTGCGAGCGTGCTGAGCGAAGATGTCCAGGATTAAACCCGTGCGGTCGATGATCTTGAGGCCGCGCTCCGCCAGTGGGTTCACACCGGCGATGTCCTCGAGGTTGCGGCCTTGGGCGGGCGTGAGCTCGTCGTCGAAGATCAGCATGTCGGCATCGAGTGCGCCGGCGGTCGCGGCGATCTCCTTCGCCTTGCCCTTGCCGAGGTAGGTCGCGGCGTCCGGTGAGTCGCGCCGCTGGATGCTTCGCTCGACGGTGTCCGCCCCCGCGGTGTCGGCCAGCGCCTGGAGTTCCTCGAGCGACCACTCCGCCTCCTCGGCGGTTGTCGATCCGAAGACCGCTCCCACCAGGACGGCCTTCTCACGCTCGGGCCTGGTCTCGTATGTCTTTGCGGGACCGCTCAGGAAACCACCTTCCTCGGTTGCTTCGCTCCAATGAGACGGGCATCTCTTCGACACGGAGCCGAACTCTCAGCATAAGTCGGGTGGCCCGCGTTGCACCATGGACTTGGGACCGCCAGAGGGCACGGGTATCCTGCCGGTCAGATGAGCACGCACCCCTCGGCGCCCGCAACCGATACGGCTCGCCGGCTGGCCCAAACGACGCTCGCCCTGGTCGACACCGAGTCGATCAGCCGCAACGAGGGGGCCATCGTCGAGGTCGTGGCGGCCATGATCGACACCCGGGTCCCGGCGCTGGCCGAAGACGACTCGCTGTTCTATGTACCAACGCTGGGTGGGCTCGGCCGGACCGCAGAACCGCCGCGAGTGCAAGGTCGGCCCCTCGTGGTCTTCGCCGGCCATCTCGACACGGTGCCCCCGCAAGGCAACCTCCCCGGTCGTATCGAGAACGGCGCGGTACACGGCCTCGGATCGAGCGACATGAAGGGCTCGCTCGCGGTCATGATCGAGCTCATCCGCCGGCTGGATAGCGGGCAACCGGAGGTGGCGATCGACGCGGGCTTCCTCTTCTTCGCCCGCGAGGAGCTCACCATTGATGCAAGCCCCATCGGCGGCTTGCTCGAGGCGTCGGCGACGTTGCGTGATGCCGACCTCGTCGTGGTCATGGAGCCGACGTCGAACGCGATTCAGCTGGGCTGTCTCGGCAACCTCAACGCCGACGTCACGTTTGAGGGGAGCAGCTCCCATTCCGCGCGGCCCTGGCTCGGCACCAACGCGATCCACCGCGCCATCGAGGCTCTGCAGACGGTCGCCGCGAGCTCCGCAAAAGAAGTCACGGTCGACGGGCTGAGCTTCTTCGAGGTGGTAAACGTCACCGGGATCACCGGCGGTATCGCGCGCAACGTGATCCCCGACCGAGTCACCTGTCACCTCAACTTCCGTTACGCCCCCAACCAGAGCGCCGAGGAGGCAGAGCAGAGACTCTGCTCGATGGTCGGTCGTGACGCTTCCCTCGAAGTCATGGGCAACGCGCCGCCCGGGCGCGTCGCCACCGACAACCCCCTCATCGATCGCCTGCGGGCCTCGAGCGGCGCGGCGTTCGAACCCAAGCAGGCGTGGACCAACGTCGCTGAGTTCAGCGCGGTAGGCATCGATGCTGTGAACTTCGGTCCGGGGGCCCCCGAGTATGCGCACAGGGCCGACGAGCAGGTGTCCATCGACGCGCTGGTCCAGAGCTTGTCGTCCTTAGAGCGGTTCTTGGTGGGTCGCTGATGGACTTCAACCGCGCTCTCGAGGGAATGGGGACGTATCCCTTCGTTGCCCTCGCCCAAGCCAAACACAGGGCTGAGGAACGACTCGGCACGCTTATCGACTTCGGTGCGGGCGACCCTATGGAGACGACACCCGCCTTCATCCGGCGCACTCTTGTCGACTCGATCCCCGAGAAGTCGAGCTACCCACGCGCCGAGGGCCTCCTTGAATGTCGAGCGGCCATCGCCGAGTGGTACCGGACACGATTTGGAGTGGACGTCGACCCCGACGTCGAGGTGTTGCCGTCGACGGGCAGCAAGGAGGCGATCTTCAGCCTCGCTCAGATCGCCGTCGACCGCGACTCGACCCGGAACCTGGTGGTGACGACGGAGCCCGGGTATCCGATTCCGGTGCGCAGCGCGCAGCTAAGCGGAGCCGAGGTCCTCACGCTCCCGTTACTCGAAAGCCGCGGGTTCCTCCCCGACCTCGGCGCGATCGATGATGAGACCTGGAGGCGCGTTGCGTTGTTCTGGGTGAACTATCCCAACAACCCGACCGGCGCAGTCGCCTCACCGAGCTTCTACGACGAGCTAGCGACGAAGGCTCGGGAGCATGATTTTATTGTCGCTTCGGACGAGGCATACAGCGAGATCTACTTCGGCGCTCCTCCTCACTCCGCCCTCGAGTTCACCGATCGCGAGCGCGTGGTGGTGTTCAACACACTCAGCAAACGGTCGGCGATGACCGGCTATCGCTCCGGCTCGATTGTTGCCGGCGAGGAGGTCATGGCGTTGTTCAAGCGCTACCGCCCGATGGCCGGCACCGCTTGCCCGGAGTTCGTTCAGCGCGCGGCCGCGGCCGCGTGGCGTGACGAGGACCATGTTGAGGACATGCGCGCCCGCTATCGGACGAAGCGCGACGTCGTGGAGCCGTTCTTGGTCGGCAAGGGCTTGCACATCGCCGCCAGCGAAGCGACCTTTTACCTGTGGGTGGCCGTCCCCGAGGGCGAAACCGACCAGTCCTTCGCCATGCGCCTGCTGGATCGCGGCGTGGTTGTCGGACCCGGAACTTTCTTCGGGCCGGCCGGGGCCGGTTACGTTCGTATAGCCCTGGTACCCACGCTCGACCAGTGCCACGAGGCGGTCTCGATAATGGAAGCACTTCTGTGAGGATGAGCAGCTATGAACAATGACACCCTCGAGAAGCAGATCGACGAGCTGTACGACCATCCCGTCGACCCCGACGACCCCGATGCGACGCGGCTGGTTACTGAGGTAATCGACCTCCTCGATGCCGGCGAGCTGCGTGTAGCCCAAAAGGCCGAGGGTGGGTGGATCGTCAACCAGTGGGTGAAGAAGGCGATCCTGCTCTACTTCCGGCACTCCAAGATGGAGACCATCGAGCTCGGACCGTTCGAGTACCACGACAAGATCCCGCTCAAGTCCAACTACGCGGCGCTCAAGGTTCGAGTCGTACCCCCCGCGACCGCGCGCCACGGTGCCTATCTGTCCCCCGGCGTCGTCCTGATGCCGAGCTACGTCAACATCGGTGCCTGGGTCGGCGAGGGAACGATGGTCGACACCTGGGCGACGGTCGGTTCGTGCGCGCAGATCGGCGCGGGCGTCCACCTATCGGGTGGGGTGGGGATCGGTGGCGTGCTCGAACCACTTCAGGCGAACCCGGTGATAGTGGAGGACGGGGCCTTCATCGGTTCACGTTGCATCGTCGTCGAGGGCACCATAGTCGGAGAGCAGGCGGTCCTCGGAGCAGGCGTCAACATCACCGGCTCCACGCGCATCATCGACGTCACGAGCGACGATCCCGTCGAGTACAAGGGCTACGTTCCGCCGCGCTCGATAGTCATCCCCGGAACGCGCCCCAAGGAATTCCCTGCGGGCACCTACGGCGTTCCCGTCGCGCTCATCATCGGGCAGCGCAAACCGGCGACCGACCTCAAGGTGAGCCTCAACGAGGCGCTGCGCGACCATAACGTCGCGGTCTAACGACGTCTAGATCGCGATCTCGCCCCGGAAGACCTCGCGAGCCTCGCCGGTCATGAACACCGGAGCATCGTCGGTAAGCGAGCCCGACCACTCGATCAACAGCTCGCCTCCCGGGAGGGCAACGATGACGTCCTCTTCGGTGCCGCGCAACAGCCGGGCCGCCACGGCCGCGGCGCAGGCTCCCGTCCCACACGCCATGGTCTCGCCCGAGCCTCGCTCCCACACTCGCAGGTCGATCCGTGCGGGGGACTCGACGTGCGCGAACTCGACGTTCGCTTTGTGGGGAAACCGAGGGTGATGCTCGATCAACGGACCGAGCCAGGACACGGGGGCAACTCTCGGGTCGTCCACGACCAGCACTGCGTGGGGGTTTCCCATGGAAAGCGCGGCGATTTCGAAGACGTCGCCATCGACCTCGAGCTTGGCGTGCAGCGGGTCGGCGCCCTTTGCATCGAACGGCACGCGCTCCGGCTCGAATATCGGCGCGCCCATGTCGACCCGCACGCGCCCGCCGGCCTGTACGGTCACCGTTTTCTTTCCGGCTCCGGTTGCCACCGTGATTTCGTCCTTGCTGGTTAATCCCTCGGCGCGGGCAAACACCGCAAGGCAACGGATCCCGTTGCCACAGACCTCGGATACCGATCCGTCGGAGTTGACGTAGTCCATCAGGAAGTCAGCCTCGACGCTGGAAGCGACCCGAATGACGCCGTCGGCGCCGATTCCGAAGCGCCGGTCACACAGCGAGCGCACGAGTTCGGGCATCAGCGTAACTTCGTCGGCAACGTCGTTGATCATCACGAAATCGTTGCCGGTGCCCTGATACTTGGCGAAATTCATGTCGTACTCAACCGTAGCCGGGCCCGGAAGAATCCCACCAGGCCCTCGATGCACTCCGGGTCCGATGCCGAGAACCACTCCGTACGCGGGTCCCCTTTGAACCACGACTCCTGGCGGCGAGCGAACCGTTTGGTGGCGCGCACGATCTCCTCGCGCAACACGCCGTGGTCGGCACCCGGATGTTCGATGACCTGCCGGTAGCCGAGTGCCTGCCCGGCGGTGCGACCGATGCCGAGAGCCAACAGCCGACGGGTCTCGTCGATGAGCCCCCGCCGGAGCATCCGGTCGACGCGCTCCTCTATCAGTGCATAGAGCTCGTCGCGGGGGCGGGTGAGTCCGGCAACGGCGAGGTCGTAGACGCTCTCGTAACGATCGAAAGAGTCGTTGTCGGAGAAAAGCTCGCCGGTTAGCTCGATGACCTCGAGCGCGCGCACCACGCGCCGGGTGTTGGTCGGTTCCATCTTGGCCGCCGCGCGCGGATCGATCAGGTTGAGCCGCTCGTGCAGCGCACTCGGCCCAAGCTCCTCGGCCTCCGTCTCGAGCGACGCGCGCACCTCGGCGGAGCGCGGTGGAAAGCTAAGGTCGTCGACCACGGCCCGGTAGTACAGGCCCGAGCCTCCGACCAGAAGCGGGAGCGCACCCCGTTTCGTAATGTGCGCGACCGCGTTGCGGGCCTCCGCTTGGAACTCGGACACGGTCACATTGTGAGACGGAAGCCATTGGTCAAGCAGGTGATGCGGCACGCGCCAGCGCATTTCCGACGTGGCCTTGTCGGTCCCGATGTCCATGCCCGAGTAAACCTGCATCGAGTCGACGGACACGATCTCGGCTCCTATTGCCTCGGCCACCTCGACCGCGACGCGGCTCTTCCCCACCCCGGTCGGGCCTACGATCGCGGCGACGCGCGCAGTCACGCGGCCCACTCCCCCACGATGTAGCCCACCCCGAAGGGGCTCTCGACACGCAAGCTTCGATTACGCCAGCCGGACAGCAGCGGCATCAGCGCGGCCAGGGGGGCAACCCCGCACGCGTCTCCAACCGAGTGCAGGTCGTCGATGAGCTCGATGACCCCGGCGGGATCGTGCGCAAGTGCGTCCTGCAGCGCGGCGTCGACGTCCGCGGCGCCGGATATCTCCGTGAGCGGAGCGCGCGGGGTGAGACCGGCACTCGAGTGCGCGCTGGCCACCACGGCAAAGTCGCGCAAGCCGGCGACGGATTCGAGTGCATGGGCCAGCTCCGCAGCGGCGGAGATCGCGTCGGAGGCAGAGGCCCCTTGCGGTCCGGTGATCTCGGGCAGCGTAACGCCGACGACCGGGAGCTCTCCGCCCAATCCGAGAACGAGTGGGACCACCACGCCGAAATCGGCGCGTTCCTCCAACAGTGGGCGTCTCCAGGCCTCCGCAATGGCGCGCCCAAGATCCGCGTCGCCTCTTCTGTTCGAGGTCGGCACGGAGATGCCGAATCCTCCCAGCGAGCCGTTGGGCTCAGCGTATACGCCTGCGCTTGCTCCGTGGGGGGAAACGACGACCACGGTCTCGACCCCTTCGAAGTCCATCTCCGCGATGGCCTTGCGCAACCACCGTCCCGCGTCCAGATGCGGCTGGATCGATTCGATTAGCACCGGCGCGTGCGGAACCATGGCCCCCCGCACGATCACCCGGCAGGCTCCTAGACGCAGCCTTCAGAGCCGGCCGACGCGAGGCCGGCCAGCGGCAGGCTGATTCGCACCCTCCCCGGCTCCCTGGAACGCCCGGCGCGTGAGACTTCACCTCGACCGGAGGTCAGCTCGCCCTCGAGGTAGTGCGAGTGCGCGCCGGTGATCCTCACCGTCCTGAACGATCCATCGGGCGCCCCATCCGAACCAAAGTGGACGAGCTTGTTGTGACGCGTCCGTCCCGAGAGCCTGGTGGGATTCTTCTTCGACGCGCCCT
>JBOGWU010000271.1:0-9811 GCA_050693935.1 Actinomycetota bacterium
ACGTCCCTGAGTATCGGATTGGAGGCCGACTTCCAGGAGCCCCATGCGGTCGAACCGCCCGAGGCCTTCGCCTTGCGCCAGATGACCTCGCCCCGCATGAGGTAGCCGATCCGCTCCATCATCACGACGATGTGACTCGACAGCGAGATGTAGGGGCGCCGCCCGAGGTTGGCTACGTTGACGACCGCCCTGCCCCCCGGCTCGAGCACGCGGTGGGTCTCGACGAAGACCCGCTCGAGCAGCTCGAGGTAGTCCTCGAAGGATCCGTCGGAGTCGTAGTCCTTGCCCACGTGATAGGGGGGTGAGGTCACCATCAGCGCCACCGAGTTGTCGGGCAGCTCGGGCATCGACTCGGCGGAGTGCCGGTGGATGCGGTCGACCTCGGTGGCGGTGTTCAAAGTCGTGTCGTCCGAAATGGATAGCTTTGCGAGGTCTCGGGAATAAAAGGCGGAAGCGTCGTGGTTTTCCCTGTTGCCCGCGCCGAACGAGCGCGTCCGCGTACCGGACGGCGGCTTGGCGGCGTCATCCTGCAGGGAGCTCACGGCGACAACCTATCGCCCGCGACCGCCCGGCGGTGTGATCCGGGGGCCCAGGCGGGCACCATTACGATGCGACTAACCAATAAAAGGGAGCAGCGAAGATGACCCCGCCGATCACCATGTACACCACGGCTTGGTGTGGTTACTGCAAACGGCTCGAGCGCCAGATGGACGAGGCCGGCATTGCCTTTAGCACCGTCGATATCGAGGCCCAGGAGCGCTACGGTGACCGCATCGAGGCCCAAACCGGCGGATACCGGACCGTGCCCACGCTCGAGATCGGAGGACGGCTCTACGTGAACCCCTCGATTGGACAGGTCAAGAGGGTCCTCTCGGCCGCCGAGTAGAGGTCGGGGATTAATAACCCCTTTTCCACTGTTGTAAGGTGGCAAAGCTACGATGATCGCCCCAATGGAGCACGTGTGACGAACTTCAGAGACCTTCTGAAGAAGGTCAAGTCAGAGATTGCCGAGGTCACCCCCGAGGAGGTCGAACGGCGCCTCAAGCGGGGCGACCGCTTCTCCCTGCTCGACGTGCGCGAGAACGAAGAGGTCACGCACGGCATCGTCCCCGGCGCTCGACACGTCACCCGGGGCCATCTCGAGAGCCTGGTCGAGGGCGTGCTCACCGACAAGGACGCCGAGGTGGTCGTGTACTGCGCCGGCGGCGTGCGCAGCGCGTTCGCCACCCAGACGCTCACCGAGCTCGGCTATACGAAGGCCTCTTCGATGTCGGGAGGCTTTACCCGGTGGAAGGACCTCGGTTTCGATTTCGCTCTCCCCAAGGTGCTCGACGCATCTCAGCGCGACCGTTACTCGCGCCACCTCATCCTTCCCGAGGTCGGCGAGCGGGGTCAGATCAAGCTGCTCGAGTCGAAGATCCTGTCGATCGGCGCCGGAGGGCTTAGCTCTCCCGCGCTCCTTTACCTGGCCGCGGCCGGAGTGGGGACGATAGGCATCGTGGACGCGGACGTGGTCGAGACCTCGAACCTGCAGCGCCAGGTGGTCCACAACTCGGACACTCTCGGCATGAACAAGGCCGAGTCGGCGCGCGAAGCGATCACCAAGCTGAATCCCGACGTAAAGGTCGAGGTGCACCCCTTCCGCATCAACGACGACAACGCCAAGGAACTGATCGGTCAATACGATGTGGTCGTCGATGGGTGCGACAACTTCGAGACTCGCTACGTCGTCAACGACGCCGCCGTGGCGCTGCGCAAGCCGGTCGTGCACGGCTCGATCTTCCGCTTCGAAGGGATGGCGTCGACGTTCATCCCCGGTGAGGGTCCCTGCTACCGCTGCCTGTTCCCCGAGGCTCCGCCTCCGGAACTGGCCCCTACCTGAAGCGAGGCCGGCGTCCTGGGCGTGCTCCCGGGCATCGTAGGTAGCCTTCAGGCGAACGAGGCACTGAAGCTCATAGCCGGTTACGGCGAACCACTGGTCGGGCGCCTCCTGTCGTTCGACGCCTCGACGACCACCTTCCAGGAGGTCAAGGTCCGCCGCGATCCGCATTGCCCCGTCTGCGGCGGGATCGACTAAACCACCCCCAGGGTTCGGCCGCACCGGGCGTTGGGCCACAATGTGGGGCCATGAAGATCGCAGTGATCGCCGACACGCACACGAAGGGCATGACCAGAAGCGTCCCGCTTGGCGTGTGGCCCTATCTCGAGTCCGCCGACCACATCCTCCACGCCGGTGACGTCGTGGACCCTTCATTGCTCGAGGAGATGAGGGCGGTCGCTCCGGTGACCGTCGTGCTCGGCAACTGCGACGCGTGGGACATCCGTGATTGGGGTGCGACCCAGACGGCAGAGGTCAGCCTCGGCGGAATCCCGATCGGAATGGTGCACGACTCCGGCCTCACCGGGGGACGGCGTGAGCGCATGCGAAAGCTGTTTCCGCACGCTCGGGTGGTGGTGTTCGGGCACTCGCACATGCCGTTCAACGAGGACTCCGACGGGCTACTGCTGTTCAATCCCGGCTCTCCGACCTGGAAGCGTCGAGCCCCCTTTCCCTCGATGGGCCTTCTGTGGATCGACGACGGCGAGGTCGAGGGCGAGATCTTTCCCGTCTAGGTGGACCACTAGTCCTCGAGCACGCGCTCCATCCACTGGAAGGGATCCTTGATCTCATCGGGCGAGGGGAGGTTGTCGGGGGCATCCCACACGTGGTTGAGCGCTCCGAGGCCCCTCAGCCTCACCACCGCCGCGCAGAAGGTCTCGCCCTTGTTTTCGAGGGCTCGATCGAAAGAGATGCCGAGGATGCTGGCCAGGGCGGCCTGACCCTCGCTGGGTGAGGCGCGGTGCCGGGCCATGCCCTCGTCGATCCGGGCCGCGTGCTCGGTAACCTCGCCCATCACGGCCCTGGCGGCGTGCGAGCCGTATCCCTCGAACAGAGCGGTGAAGGCGCGCACCCGATCGAGCGCCCGGCTGTGGCGTTCGTTCGGGACAACCGGGAGCGCATCCGATGGGGAGTTCTCCTGGAGTGCCTCCATCCCTCTGGTCTGCAGATCCATCATTCGTCGCTCCAGGTCGCCGACATCGAGCTCGATCGAGTCGACGAGCTCGAGCAGAAGGCTCCGGGAGTAGCGAAGCAGCCAAGGCACCGACGACAGGAGGAGATGGCGCGAGGCCTCCTGCGTTGCGAGCCACTTCCTGAACGAGTCCTCCTCGAAGCCGTACTCGCGTGCCACCTCGTCGATGTTTCCGAGCACGAAGAAGAGCTGGCCGGAGTCGTCCCTGGGAATCGGGTAGTAGTAGCGAGTAAGGGTCTCGGTGGAGAGCCCGCCGAGCAGCTGCCCCGCCTGAAGCCCGAGCAAGAGCGGCCCGACCTGGCCCATGGCCGCGGCCATGGGATTGTCTCCGGTCCCCTCGTCGGGGTCACGGGGGATGCCCATGTCGCCGCCCATCTTGGAAAGCTCACCCGTGAATCGCTCGGCGAGGCGGTCGAGCAGCCACTTCCAGGAGTCGAGCGTCGAGTTGACCCACCACGAGCGGTTCACGACCTCGGTGCGCATGGGCTCGTCCAGGGTCAGGCGCGTGTAACCGGACAGCAGCACCTCGGCCCGGTGGACCGCGTTGCCGAAAGACTGACCGATCTCGGAGGTGGGCGGAGGCTCCGCGCCCGACTGGGCGGCGACGGCTCCGCCGACCTGGCGGGCCACCTCTGTGTTTATGGGGCCTTCGCTCGAAGCGAGCAGCTTCTGTAACTCCCTGAACAGCGGGATATCCCCAAAGGGTGTCTGAGACATGGCTCCATCGTCGCGCAGTACGCTCCCAATCAACATGGCCCCGCTCACCGTGGCTGTTACCGGCGCTTCCGGCTACGTCGGTACCCGGCTCGTCCGCTCGCTGTGCGCCGATGATCGCGTCGAGCGCGTGCTCGGCTTCGACCTCCGGCCACCGGGATTTCAGTCTGACAAGCTCGTTTTCGACATCCTCGACATCCGTGATGAGCGATTGGCGAGCCGGCTGAAGGGTGTCGACGCGCTGGTGCATCTCGCCTTTGTGATGGACCCCATTCGAGACACCTCGGAGATGCACGACGTCAACGTCGGCGGAAGCCAGAACGTCTTCAACTGCGCCGCTGGAGCCTCGGTCGGCAAGATCGTCTACTCGTCGTCGGCGACCGTGTACGGCGCGCACCCGAACAACGATTACCCGTTGACCGAGGACTCCCCTCTACGCGCGAACCTGGACTTCTCTTACGCGGCGCACAAGCTGGAAGTCGAGTACATCGTCAAGGAGTTCCGCTCCGAACATGCCCACGTCGCGGTGACCCAGTACCGGCCTGCAATCGTGTTCGGGCCCCACGTCGATAATGTGTGGTCGCGCTTCATGGAGTATCCGGTCTTGTTCGGGGTCAAGGGTTACGCTCCGCCGTTTCAGTTCGTGCACGAGGACGATGTCGCGTCGGCGCTGCAGTTTGCGGTGTTCAACGATCTCGACGGCGACTACAACCTCGCTCCCCGCGGCTGGCTGGAGAACGACGAGACCGCCGAGCTGATCGGGAGGAAGCCTACGAAGCTGTCGGAACAGAGAGCGTTTCCGATAATGGAGCGGTTGTGGCGGGCAGGCATGGCGGAGGCCCCAGCCGGGATGCTCCATTACGTGATGCATCCGTGGGTGATAGCCGCGGACAAGCTGGCCGGCGCGGGCTTCGTTTGCACGAAGTCGAACTCCGACGCATTGACCGAGGCGCTCAGCCACATGCGTCCCTTCGTGCAGATAGGACGAGCGCGGTTACGGAAGACGACCCTGGCGAAGGGCGCCGTGGTAGCGGTCGGCCTGGGCGTTGCCGCCGCGTCAACGTGGCGACAGCGGGGCGGGCTCGGCCGGACCGCAGGACACAATTGAGAACGCGAAAGGACATCGGGGAAATTCGACCTCGCGAAGTTCAAGCCAGCCGTAAAAAGGGAACTCTCTGGTAGGGTTCGACGGTTCTCGGCGCCGGTTCGCGGGAGAAATCCATTCCGGTGCTAGTCGGCTTCGCACGAGGCCATCCCAGCAGGGTGTGTGCGCGGTCGGCGACCCCAGACGTAAGGAGAAGCAGCATGATCTACCTGGTAATTCTGGTGCTCGCCGCCTCGGTGTCCATCGGCAGGTTATGGATGGTGCAGCGGCGCCAGCGCGCTCACCTGCAGACGGTCGACGGGTTCCGCAGTAGCCTTCAACGACTATCCGAACCGGCATCCCTCGCTCCGGTCCGAGTGCGAGCCACGGACGGCCCTCGGGTGGCCGCGCGCAGGGAATCTGGTCCCCGGCGCTTAGCCACTCCACGCATGGCCCACCGAAGGCCCGAGAAGCTCGACCCGGCCCGCCGAGCGGCGGCCAAGAGACGAATCGAGGCGCGTAGAGCAGCTCGACAGCCCCTCTAGCTTCACCTAGAAGAAAGAGCACAAGTGGCGCGCGATCTCGCTATCGACCTTGGCACCGCCAACACCCTCGTTTACCAACGGGGGAGGGGCATCTTGTTTGCTGAGCCCACCGTCATCGCCCTCAACAAGGAGACCGGCGACGTGCTGGCGATGGGTGACGAGGCGTGGCAGATGATCGGCCGGACGCCGGGCTACATAGTGGCGGTGCGCCCGCTGCGTTCGGGGGCGATCTCGGACTTCGATGTCACCGAGAAGCTCATCCGCCTGATCCTCCAGCGTTCGGGGGTCAACCGTCTGTCTCGCCCGCGCGTGCTGGTTTGCGTCCCGTCGGCCCTCACCGAGGTCGAGCGACGCGCCGTCGAGGAGGCGACGCTGTCGGCCGGGGCGCGCTCCTGCTTTCTCATAGAGGAGCCGATGGCCGCGGCGATCGGCGCCGGACTCCCGATCCATGAGCCGCTGGGTAACCTCGTCGTCGACATCGGCGGCGGCACCAGCGAGGTCGCGCTCATCTCGCTCGGTGGGATAGTCACCAACACCGCGGTGCGCGTCGGGGGATTCGATCTGGATGCCTCGATACAGAGCTACATCCGCAAGGAGTATCGCCTTGCGATCGGGGAGCGCACCGCCGAGCGGATCAAGATCAACATCGCTTCGGCGTTCCCCCTGGCCGAGGAGCGCAAGGCCGAGCTGCGGGGCCGCGATCTCGCCACCGGGTTGCCGAAGAACATCGTCATGTCATCGGAGGAGATTCGGAGCGCGATCGACGAGCAGGTGCGATCGATCATCGATGCCACCATCGAGTGCATCAGCGGAAGCCCTCCCGACCTCGTGCAGGACGTCTTGATGAACGGGATTACCTTGACGGGCGGCGGAGGCATGTTGCAGGGCCTCGATATGCTGCTGAGCCAGGCTGCGGAGGTCCCGGTGCACATCACCGACCAGCCGCTCGAGTCGGTCGTGTTAGGGGCGGGTAAGTGTCTCGAGGCGTTCGAGAGCGCCAAGTCGGTGCTCCTGCACGCCTGAGCGAACCCCCTGACCCTGGGCTTTACCTCGCTTAAATCCCGAGCCATCTAGCATTTGAGGTCGAATGCAGAGCCGGACCGACGTTCATTCGCAACCACCCCAGGGGGAACGCCCGCTGGCCTCTCCCGGAGGAACGCCCAGATCGCTGTGGCGGTGGCTCGCCATCGTCCTGGTCGGACTGGTGCTCGCGTGGGCGGCGTACAACGTGCCCATCCCGGTGTTCTACGCGCAGCAGCCGGGCCCGGCGCGCGATGTCGAGGAGCTCGTCGAGGTGTCGGGTGAGCGCACGTATTCGTCCGACGGCAGCCTCTTTCTGACCACCGTCAGCGTAGACATAAGCGTGACCTTCTCCGAGCTGGTCGCCGCCGGAATCGACCCTACGAAGGCGATCGTCTCGAAAGAGGAGCTAACCGGCGGAGAGTCCTTCGAGGACCTCGAGAAGGCCCAGCTTCAGGAGATGGAGAACTCAAAGGAGCAGGCGCGCGTCGTGGCCCTGACCGCGCTCGGCTATCCGGAGCCCACCGGCAAGGGAGCCGAGATCTTCGACGTGGACAGTAACGCGCCGGCCGGCGGCCAGCTCGAGAAAGGCGACTTGATCACGGGCGTCAACGGCACCGAGGTGCAGACGACCTGCGACGCTGTGGAGTTCATCGGCGGCCTGCCTGCGGGTGAGGAGGTCGAGCTGACCTTTCTGCGCCGGGGACGTGAGAGGACCGTGACACTTCAGACCGCCGAGAATCCGACCGATCCCGCCAAGGCCTACGTAGGCGTGCTCATGACCAATCCCGACGGCTTCAAGTACGACCCCGGGATCGATGTCGAGTTCAAGACGGGACAGATTGCGGGCCCGTCGGCCGGGCTCATGTTCACGCTCGCGTTGTACGACCAACTGACGCCCGACGACCTGACCAGCGGGCGTGAGATCGCCGGAACCGGGACCATAGGCTGCGGCGGCGAGGTCGGCCCCATCGGCGGAATCGAGCAGAAGGTCGCCGGAGCCGAGGCCGCCGGCGCCGAGGTGTTTCTCGCCCCCGCGGACAACTACCAGGCCGCGCTGGGTGTGGCCGATGACATCGAGGTCGTCGAGATCGCCAACTTCGAAGACGCCTTGGAGTACCTGGAGCGCACCAAATAGCGGGGTGATTACCCGCTCCTCGATCGCCAGGTGCGAGACTTGGGTTGATGCTAGAGAGCTTCCTGGCGGTTCCTCTCCACTTCACGGTCGAGTTTCTCGGCTTTCTCGTTTTTGCCGGAGGCGCCGTGCTCGTCATGGCGCGGCCCGACACGCTCGGCGGCGGCGGGCTTGGACGATTCACCACCGCCTCGGGATTCGGAGTCCTGGCTCTGGCCAGCGTGGCTCACGGCTCGAACTTCGAGCCGTTTAGTCACGACGGCGACGCCTTGCTGGTGGTCATCCGAACCGCGGGGTTCCTGTTGCTGGCCGGCGGGCTGGCTCTCCCCTCCTCGGCGAAAACGGCCGCGCCCGCGGCCGCCGCGGTCGAGCTTCGGGAACCGCTCGGCCTCTTGCCGGCGGGGGCGGCTCTGCTGCTCGCAGCCTCGGCCGCGACGCGAGCGCGTCGCACCGGGAACCCGACGCTCAACGCGGTGGCCCTCACGGGAGTTGCGCTCGCAATCTCGGAGGTTCTGACCGCGATCGCCCCGCACGCCGATTTCTCTGCGGGCGCGGCGAGCCTCTATGCCTACGGGGCCCACGGCGCCAAGGTGCTCGGCTATGTGGCGCTGGCGACCTGGCTTGGCCGCGGCGCTCGAGCGTCGATTCGAACTCGCTTCGTGTCTGCCTTCGCCGCTCTTCTCGTGGTCGTAGTGCTGGTGCTCTCCACCGCCCTGACCGGGGTGATCTCGAACAACGTCGGGGAGGAGCAGTTGCGAACCGTTCAGTCGCAGCTCGAGACGGTGATCCAATCGATCGAAGCCGATCGGCAGGACCTGTTCGAGGAGACCGGGCAGGTTGCCGGGCTTCCCGCGGTCCGGGAACAGGTCGCAAGCCGGCCTGGCGCCGAACTGCTCATCGAAGGGATTCGCGAGCAGCTCGAGTTCTTCGAGGTCGACTTCCTGGCGGTGCTCGATCGCAGTGGGCGCCAGCTCGCCTACTCGCGCGAGGGACCGACCGAGCGGAACGCCGAGGGCCGGCGCGAGCGCATCGGGCTCAGGAAGGTCGAGGTGATCTCTCTGCTCGGTTCGCCGGTCGTCGACGATCTGGTCTCGGGCAGGGGCGGGTCGTCGAGTGTCGACGTGCTCGGCGACTCGAACACGGTCATGGAGTTGGCCGGCATCGAGGTGACGTCGCCCTCCGGAGATGAGGTCGCGGGTTACCTCGTGACCGCGCGCTGGATAGATCAACTCACGATCGAGGAGATCTCCGAGTCCTTTGCCCCCACCGAGGCGACACTGGTTGTAGGTGACCAGGTGATGGCCTCGACTCTTCCGGCCGGCTTCACTCCGAACGCGGTGGTACCCGAGGCGATTCAACGAGAGCTCGTGCTGGGTGGACAAGAGACCTTGCAGCAGAGTATTTCCGGTGATGGGTACTTTGGCGCGGTTGCCCCCCTGCCTGATGGTCTCGGCAACCCGACCGTCGCGACGCTCTCGATGTCCGCGCCGTCGGCGATCGTTGCCGATACTCGTGAGGACGTCATCCGGGTGCTGTTTCTAACCGCGCTCGGCGTAACGATCATCGTCCTGGTGCTCGCGTGGATGTCGGGTCGCCGCATTACTCGTCCGATTCGCCAGCTCACGCGCACCGCGGTCGCGGTCGGAGAAGGAGATCTGGATGCGACCGCCCCGGTGTCCGGCGAGGACGAGGTTGGCCGCCTAGGTCAGACCTTCAACGAGATGACCTCGGCTATCCGCCGCATGACAGGGGACCTTCGCACCGCGGCTCGCGATGAGCACGACTTGCGAGAGCGAATTGAAAAGATCATCCAGTCGATGGCCGACGCGCTTATCGCCGTCGACGCCGAGGGCAACATCGTGGCGTTCAATGCGGAGGCCGAGGTCATGACCGGCCGCGACGCAACCGACGTAGTCGGTCTGTCGATCAGCGAAGTGCTGACGATCGTTGACGGCCAGGATGAAACGGTTCGCCTACCTGTCTACGGTCTCGGCGAGGGAGCGGTGGGCGGTGTCTTCCTCCAGCGCCGAAGTCGCAACCCCATTCCCGTCACCGTGACCAGCGCTGTTCTTCGCGACGAGACCGGCAAGATCGCGGGCGGCGTGGCGGTGTTGCGCGATATGACGCGCGAGCGCGAGGTGGAACGCATGAAGTCAGAGTTCCTTTCGAACATCTCGCACGAGTTGAGAACTCCGCTGACTCCCATAAAGGGATACGCCGACATCATGTCGCGCAAGGAGGT
>JBOGWU010000272.1:0-12328 GCA_050693935.1 Actinomycetota bacterium
GCTCAATCGGTGGGTCGCGCCCTGGCCGAGCTCGCCGCGACGACGGGGGCCCAGGTTCTGGTCGTGACGCATCTTCCTCAGGTGGCCGCGTTCGCGGACACGCACTATCGCGTGGCCAAGGAGGCCGTCGAGCAGCGGGCCTCGTCGATGGTGTCGCGTGTCGAGGGTGCACAGCGGGTGGACGAGCTGTCGCGGATGCTCGCGGGAATGCCCGAGAGTGACCGGGCCCGCGAGCATGCACAGGAACTTCTCGACAGCGCCGCGCGATGAAGATAATCGGCAGGCGCAAGCGGCAGGTGGCAGAGGTGCCAGGCGCGATCGTCGGTCTGGCGCGAGTCGACTACAGAACCAAGGACCTCTCGACACGGCTCAGCCCCGGCGAAGTCGCAATCATCGACCACGAGGACATGGACCGCATCTCCGCCGAGGGACTCATACAGCATCGCGTCGCCGCGGTCGTCAATGCGTCGGCGTCGATCACCGGCCGATATCCCAATCTTGGCCCGCTGTTGCTGTGTTCGGCAAAGATCCCGGTCATCGACAGGGCAGGGCCGGAGGTCATGTCGGTCGTCGAGGGCACCGAGGTCATGGTCGACGGCGACCGCCTCTATCGCGTCGAGGGCGATGAGCACGTAGAGATCGCGCGCGGCTCCCGGCTCACGCTCGAAGGGGTGGAGCATTCCCTCGACAAGGCGAAGCAGGGGATCTCAAGCGAACTCGAACGCTTTGCCCAGAACACCATCGAGTACATCACCGACGAGCGCGATGTGCTGCTCGAAGCTACCCGTCTTCCCGAGGTCGCCACCGAATTCCACGGCCGCCACGTGTTGATAGTCGTGAGAGGCTACGACTACAAGGACGACCTCAGGGCGCTCCGTTCCTACATCCGGGAGGTCAAGCCTCTGCTCATCGGGGTGGACGGCGGCGCGGACGCGCTGATCGACGTGGGCCTGAAACCTCACATGATCATCGGGGACATGGACTCGGTGACCACCGAGGCCCTCACCTGCGGAGCGGAGCTGGTGGTGCACGCCTACGCGGGCGGACATGCGCCGGGACTCGAGCGACTCGAGGCCCTGGGCCTGGCGTGCGTGGTGTTCGAGGCGACGGGCACCTCCGAGGACATCGCCATGTTGCTTTCATACGAACGGGGGGCCGAGCTGATCGTTGCGGTGGGAACCCATGCAAACCTCATTGAGTTCCGAGACAAGGGGCGCAAGGGAATGGCCTCGACCTTTCTTACACGTCTTCGGGTGGGTCCGATTCTCGTCGACGCGAAGGGGTTGAGCCGCCTGTATCACGGCCGCGTGCGGCGGCGCGATCTGGTCGCTCTGGTGGGTTCAGCCTTCCTCGCCATGCTGATCGTGATCCTCCTCTCGGACGTTTTCCGGGCCCAGCTGGTGCTCCTTTGGGCTCAGTTCACGATCGCGTGGGACTCGGTCAAGGAAGCGGTGTTCGGATGATCGACTTTCGCTACCTACTGGTGACCGTCGTGGGCATCTTTCTGGCTCTGACGATAGGCATCGCGCTGGGAGCCGGGTTCCTCGGCGAGCCGCTGCGCAAGAATCTGCAGAACCGGATCGAGACGGTCGAGGGGGAGGTTCAGGAGCAGCGCGGCCAGATCGCCCAGCTGAACGATCAGAACGACGAGATCTCCGCCTTCGTCCAGGCCGCCGAGCCCTGGACCATTGAGAATCGTCTCGTCGGCCGGGATGTGGTGTTGTTCACGATCGAGGGGGCCGACGGGGGAGTGATCGGCGGCACCATCGACACGCTCGAGTCCGCCGGTGCCGCAGTCGTGACCGAGATCAACCTCGGCGAGAAGCTGGCCATCGAGAACGAGCCCGTGGCCAACGAGCTTGCGACGATCGTCGACTCGGTGGCGAGCGAGAAGCAGGGCGTGATGCTCGACGCGGCCTCGGCTCTTGGAGAGGAGGCCGCGTCACTGTCGTCCAACGGCGAGAGTCTCACTCCCGACGGCGAGCCGTCTACGCAGGAATCGTACGGGGACCTACTCGGACTTCTCGAGGAGAAGGACTTCATCTCGGTGCCCCGGCGCAGCGACCAAAACGATCTCATTCCTAGAAACGCGTCATTCGTAATCGCAGGAGGCAACGCAACGCCGCGACCCTTCGAGGTTCCGGCTTTCGTCACACGTCTTGCGCTCGACCTGGCGGAGGGAAACAACCACGTGGTCGTGACCGAGTCGTCGTCGAGCCAGTGGGACATGGTCGATTCGATCCGCAACGACACCGACGCGGACACGCTGGTTTCGACCGTCGATGTCGGGGAGCTCTCGCGCGGGCACGTCGCGGTCGTTCTGTCCCTTGCCGGGAGCACGTCCGAGGCACCCGGGCACTACGGCAACAGCGAGGGAACCCTTCCCCTGCCCGACCCTCCCCCCGAGTAATGCTCCGCCCAACAACATCTTGGGGGTTCTGGCGGCGAAAAGGCTGCGCCTCGCGGCGTTCTCAGTCGGGCACGTACCCTCCGGGTACGCACCCTCCCTGCGGCCTTGCGATGCTTGCTTTTCACTCGCCAGAACCTCGCAAACGTCATTGGACGGAGCATTCGTGGCTTCCGTAGCACAACCGCACGGCTCGCTCGCTCGTGGTGCTGCCGTAATCACCGTTGCCACGGCCGTGTCGCGCATCACCGGTTTCGTGCGCGTGGTGGTGGTCGCCGCCGCGATGGGCACGACCTTCCTGGCCAACACCTATCAGACGGCAAACACCGCGCCCAACGTTGTGTTCGAGCTCGTCGCGGCCGGAGTGCTGACCTCGGTGTTCGTGCCGACCTTCGTCGACTACCTCGTCAGGGGAGCGCGCGAAGAGGGATGGCGTGCGGCCAACGCGCTCACCACCATCGCCCTAGTGGCTCTCGTCGCGATTGCGGGAGTAGTTGCGCTGCTTGCCGAGCCGCTCATGCGGCTACTGACGATCGGCGTGGACGACCCCTCTCTGCGGACTCAGGAGATCGGACTCGGAGCCACCTTCCTGCGGCTGTTCGCTCCGCAAATCGTGTTCTACGGAGTGGGCATGATCATGACGGGCGCACTACACGCCAACCGTAAGTTCGCCATGGCCGCGGTGGCCCCCATCTTCAACAACGTCGTGGTGATCGGGGTGTACGTGGCGTACGCGGTGATGCGGGGCGACAGACCGCCGACGGTTGAGGGCATCACGCCGGCGGAGACGCTGGTGCTTGGCCTGGGAACCTCCCTCGGCGTGGTCGCGATGACCGTGTGTCTCATCCCGCAGCTCGTCAAGCTTGGCTGGCATTTCCGCTTTCGGTGGGAGCCGCGCCACCCGGCAGTGCGCAGGGCCGGCCGGCTCGGCGTGTGGGCGCTCGGCTACGCGGGCGGCTATCAAGCCGGATTGATCGTCGTCCTGATGCTGGCGAACGGGGTCGAGGGTGGAGTCGCCGCCTACCAATGGGCCTACACCTTCTTCTATATGCCGCACGCGTTGTTCGCGGTGGCCATCTTCAACGTGTTGTTCCCGGCTATGTCGGAACACGTTGCGCGCGGTGAAGCCGAGGGTCTCCTAGAACGGCTGCGCGATGGACTCGGCATGCTTGCGTTCATCCTGCTGCCGACCGCCGCGCTCATGCTTGCCGGGGCGCAGCCGATTGCGAAGCTCACGCTCGAGTACGGCGTGATGACGGAGGCGGGTGCTGGACTGGTGGCGCGCGTGCTGGCCGCATTCGTCGTCGGGCTGCCGACCTATTCGGCCTTTCTCGTCGCTACGCGCGCCTACTACGCCCTGGGCGACACCAAGACGCCCACCTTGGTGAACGCCGGAGCCGTGGTCGTCGCGAGCGTCCTGGGAGTCGGCCTGTTCTTCGCGGTGGACGATGCCTGGGCCGTGCCGGCGCTGGCCTTGTCCCACTCGGTTGCCTTTGCCTTTGGTGCGGCCGCCCTGCTGTCGCTGCTGTCGCGGCGCGTCGGCCGCGTCGGAACCACCGAGCTGGTGCGCAGCCTGGCACGCTCGATCTCCGTTTCGCTGCTCTCCCTCGCGGCCATGGGCGCGATCGCGTACGCGCTGCCCGAGTCCACCAAGGTCGAGGCCCTGGTGAGCCTCGCGGCCATCGTGGCGGCCGGGGGTGCCATCTACATAGGACTGATGGCGAAGCTGCGCGCTCCGGAGCTGAGGCGCTTTGTTGTGCTCGTCTGGAATAGGCGAGGTTCGCGATGAGCCGGCAGCTGAACGTTCTGCAGGTGCTCGGGAGGTCCGCCGGGGGCATCGCCAAACACGTCGCCCAGATCACCGCGGCGCTCGACTCCGAGACTATGAGGGTCGACGTGGCGGGTCCCCCGGACCTTCCCGTGACGATGCCCAAGCCGGTCATCCCGCTCGACATTCCCAACGGGGCGCTGGGGCATTCCAGGGTGGTGGGGCGCCTGAAGAGCTATCTGCGTCAGGGCCACTACGACGTCGTGCACGCCCACGGATTGCGCGCCGGCATCGACGCAGCGCTGGCGGCGCGCCCCCTCGAGATTCCGTCGTTCCTCACGGTTCACAACCTCGTGAGGCCCGATGTATCGGGTCGCACCAAAGCGGCGCTCTACGAATGGGCGGAGCCGTTGTCGGTGCGGCTCAACACTCACTCGTTTGCCGTCTCCGAGGACATCGCCCGCCATCTTCGATCGATGTCGCCCAAGATCGCGAACAAGATCGAGGTGCTGTACCTCGGAATCGGCGACCCACCAGAGGTCGTCAAGACCGCCGCCCAGGTTCGCAAGGAAGCCGATGTAGACGACAACTCCCGCATGATCGTCACCGCGTCGCGGCTGTCCTCGCAGAAGGCGCTCCCGGTCATGCTGAGGGCTCTGTCGGTGCTGCGCGACGACGTTGTCCTCGTGGTGCTGGGGCAGGGCCCCGACGAGGAACGGCTCAAGACGATGGCCCTGGCGATGGGTCTCGGGGGGCGAGTGCGCTGGCTGGGCTGGCGGGACGACATAGCAGACGTCATTGCCGCCGCCGACGTCTTCTGTCTGTCGTCGAACTGGGAGGGCGTGCCTCTCGCAGCACAGGAGGCGGTTCTGCTCGGCACTCCGATCGTCTCCACGGACGTCGGAGGCATTAGCGAACTGGTGACGGATCATCGCTCGGGTCGCCTGATACCCAAGGGCGATGCCGGCGCTCTCGCGGGCGCGCTCAACGAGGTGCTCTCCTCACCGGAGACCGCCGAGCGTTACACCGAGCAGGCGGTAGTGGACCTGCGTCGTCGCTTCTCGACCGATCGGATGCTCGCCAAGCTTCGGGACGCCTACCAGTGGCACGCTCGCTGAGAATCGCGCTGGTCTGGCTGGCCGCCGGTGCAGCGGTGGCGGTTACCGCGCCGGCGGGTGCCTTTGTCCAGGAGAGCTGTGCGCGCGCCGCGGTGGTGGCCCTGCCGGGTGTGACCTGGAGAGACGTTGACCGCTATGAGCCGCCTCATATCACCGCTGCGATCGAGGATGGCGCGTGGGGCTCGATGTCGGTGCGCACCAACTCGGCGCGCACCTCGCTCGCCTCGGGCTTCGTCACCCTGGGCGCGGGGGCGCGGGTCGACGGTGGAGTTACCACCGGGGGAGGCGAGCCGGTCGAGGAGCAAAGCGGCGGGGACAGTCCGGCGCTGAAGGCGGGAGGGCTGGGCGAGATCCAGCGCGGCGTGGTCGAGGACGGGTACAGCGCCGTCCCCGGGGCGCTCGCGGAAGCCTTGGATGCACCCGTGTGGGCAATCGGAAACGGCGATCTGGGGCGGCCCGTGCCCCCTCCGGTGGGTTATGGGCGGTGGGCGCTGCTGGCGGCGATGGACGCCTCGGGAGTAGCGGACAGGACCGCGGTGTCGCCGGAGCTTCTGGTGGATGACGCGTCGGCGCCCTACGAAGTCCGGACCGACCCTATCGGGTTGAACGATGAGATCGGGACCTTCCTGAAGGAACCATGCGGTGTTGCGTTCATCGATCAAGGTGATCTCACGCGCTTCGACCAATGGATGATGGCCTTGGACAGGACCGAGGTCACCGGGGACCTGGCCGGCGCCCAGCGGGCCGCCCTCATGGCGAGCGACGGCGTGGTGGGAGAGCTGCGCTCCGCTCTGGCCCCCGATGATCTTCTCCTGATCGTTTCGCCGACTTCGCCGTCGTGGGCCCACGAGGCGCACCTGGGCGTCGGCGTCGTCGTGGGATCCGGCTTCGAGCCGGGGACCACTCTCGAGTCCGCCTCGACGCGACGCAAGAGCATCGTCACCCTTCCCGATGTTGCTCCTACGATTCTCGAGCACTTCGATATCGAGCGCCCGTTCGTCATGAACGGGAGAGAGATGATCAGCCGTCCGACGGAGGTCGCCGATCCCGCGTTAGTGATGGCCTCGCTCGACGAGGAATCCACCTTCATCGACGAGGTGAAGGGCCCGCTGAGCGCGATCTTCGTGGTGTTCCAGGTGCTCGTCTACGTGCTGATCCTGGCCTTGTTCCGATGGCGAGAGCGCAGGGGCGGAGTCGGTGTCACGGCCGCTCGCTGGTTACAGTTCTGCGGGCTGGGGGTGGTCGCCTTCCCGGTGGTCACGTACCTCGTGGGCGTGGTTGATGGGCACACGCTCGGAGCGCTGCGGTTCGGGTTACTGCTCATGCTGCTCGATGCGCTACTCGTAGCCATCGTTGCGGTCGCCTTCCGGCGGTCGCTCGATCGCCTTCTTGCACTGGTCGCGTTCACGTGGGTTGTCATCTCTGTGGATCTCATCATGGGAAGTCAGCTCCAGCTCAACACCGTGTTCGGGTACTCGCCCATCATCGCCGGGCGCTTCGCGGGAGCCGGCAACATCGTGTTCGCAGTGCTCGGCGTGGCCGCCATCCTCACCGCCGCACTGATCGCCTACCGCTTCGGTGGACGACGGTGGACGATGCCCGCCGTGATCGTGCTATTCGTCGCGACGATCGTTATCGACGGCGCGCCGGCGGTCGGAAGCGACGTCGGAGGCGTGCTGGCGCTGGTGCCTGCGCTCGGTATCACACTTCTGCTGCTCACCGGTCGCAAGCCCAACCTGCGCATGATGCTGATCGCGGTGGTCGGGGGAGTGGCGGCGCTTGCGGTGTTTCTAGTGATCGATCTTTCGCTTCCTCAGGAGTCGCAGACCCACCTCGCCAGATTGTTCGAAGACACCCGGGCGCGCGGGTTCGGGGTGCTGTTCGACACGATTCAGCGGAAGGCCACCGCCAACCTGCGCGTGTTCACGACGTCGATCTGGACCTACTTCGTGCCACCGGCGCTGCTGGCGATGGCCTATCTGCTCCGCCGGCCGAGTGGACGGTGGCAGCGCTTCGCCGTGGGTTTCCCGAAGCTGCGCGCGGGACTGATCGGGGGACTCGTGCTGGCCGCGCTGGGCTTCGCGGTGAACGATTCCGGCATAGTCATCCCTGCAGTCATCCTTTCGTTCCTGGTTCCGATGGCCCTGATCGTGCACCTCTCGATGGACGCGGGGTGGGCTCGGCCGGACCGCAGAACAAACCCCGAGGCCGATCGGAGCGCCACCCCCGCGGAGTCGTCCGAGTTGGCGGAGGGTCCGGCGCGCGGATGGCGGGGGCGCGCCCTGCGAGGCGAGTCGTGAGCGGATCTTTCATCGAGGAACTCGTGGTGGCGCTGGCGGCGGGCGTCGTCGGAGGCCTGCTTGCGACTCTGGCAGCACTCAAAGCGGCACCCGCGCGGTTGCAACGGACCAACGTCAACGGAAGCCAGGTTCCCGTCGTGCTTGGTTTCGGCCTGTTGGTGGGAGCGATGGCGGGCGTGTTCGCGCTGGTGGCCTCGGCGTCGTTCACCGAGTCGAGGGCCATGGACACCTCCCGCGTGGGCACCGTGATCGCCATCGTGGGGGTGATGTTCGCGGCCGGACTCTACGACGACCGGAGGGGTGACGAGCCGGCACGGGGTTTCCGCGGCCACCTGGGCGCGGCCCGCGGCGGGGTCCTGACGGGAGGACTGGTCAAGATAGCGGCGGGCGGCCTCGCCGGGTTCATTGCGACGCTGGCGCTGGCCGGCCCCTTGCACAAGCTCGAGGCGTTTCTGCTGGTCCCGCTCACGGCCAACCTTTTCAATCTGCTCGACCGCGCGCCGGGGCGCGCCGCAAAGGCTGGGTGGCTCTTTGTGGTGCCACTGCTCGCGTTCGGCTCGGAGCTATGGGGACTGGCGGCCGCAGGCTTGATCGGCGCGCTTCTGGCCGTGACCCCCTTCGACGTGCGCGAGCGAGCGATGCTCGGTGACGCCGGCGCCAATCCCCTCGGGGCAATCGTCGGTTTGGGCCTGGCCATCTCGCTGCCCGAGCCGTGGCTGGCTCTGTCGGTGGTGGTGTTGCTGGCACTGAACGCGATCTCCGAGCGGGTCTCCTTTTCCACCGTCATCGACTCGTCGCCCTGGCTGCGGGCCCTGGACCGAATCGGCCGCAGGTAGCGCGGGGCGGGCTCGGCCCGACCGCAGAACAAGTACAGGACAAGCGTCGATAGACGCGTCGGCCGGCGCGCGCGTGCTACCTTGGGCTGACTTCCCCCGAGCACGACGAGTCATGTGCCCGTTGTGGCCATTGGGGGTCGTCACCAGATTTGTTTTCGGGCCGTCCCGCCGCCCGAAGGATTGGGAAATCGGGTCGTGCCCCCAAGAGGGTGGAGAACGGAGGGCTGGTGGCGAAGCACGTTTTCGTGACGGGCGGTGTGGTTTCGAGCCTCGGCAAGGGGATCACCGCAGCGTCGCTCGGACGACTCCTCAAGGCGCGGGGCCTGAGGGTCATGATCCAGAAGCTCGACCCCTACATCAACGTCGACCCCGGGACCATGAACCCCTTCCAGCACGGCGAGGTGTTCGTAACCGAAGACGGCGGCGAGACGGACCTCGACCTGGGGCACTACGAGCGCTTCATCGACGAGAACATGCACCGCGCCTCCAACGTCACCACCGGGGCTCTCTACCAGGGGATCATCGCCAAGGAGCGCAGGGGCGACTACCTGGGCGACACCGTTCAGGTCATTCCTCACGTCACCGAGGCCATCAAGGAGCGCATCCTTGCGCTGGCCGACGATTCCGGAGCCGATGTGCTCATCACCGAGATCGGCGGCACGGTGGGCGACATCGAGTCACTCCCGTTCCTCGAGGCGATTCGTCAGCTCAAACGGGAGCTCGGGCGCGACGACACCTGCTACGTCCACGTAACGCTCGTTCCGTTCATGGCGGCGGCCGAGGAGCTGAAGACCAAGCCCACCCAGCACTCCGTGCGCGAGCTGCGCAGCATCGGAATCCAACCCGACGCGATCGTGTGCCGCTCCGACCGGCCGATCAGTCCCTCGCTCAAGCGCAAGATCTCGTTGTTGTGCGACGTAAACATCGAGGCCGTGGTGTCGATGGTCGACGCCAGCAGCATCTACGAGGTGCCGCTGGTCACCCACTCGGAGAACCTCGATGGGTTCGTGGTCGACCACCTTCGGATGGACGGCATTGCCGAGCCCGATCTCGATCACTGGCGGGGCATCGTCAACCGCATCAACTCGTGTGAGCGCACCATCAACATCGGCCTCATCGGCAAGTACGTGACACTGCCGGACGCCTACCTCTCGGTGGTCGAGAGCCTCAAGCACGCGGGCTACGCGCACTCCACCGACGTTCAGATCACCTGGATCGCCTCGGACGACCTCGAGGGAGCGAACCTCACCGACAAGCTTGGCGACCTCGACGGGGTGCTCGTGCCCGGCGGCTTCGGCGTACGCGGGATCGAGGGGAAGATCGACGCCGTCCGCTACGCGCGCGAGAACGAGGTCCCCTTCCTCGGAATCTGCCTCGGGCTGCAATGCGCGGTGATCGAGTTCGCTCGGCACGTGGCCGGTCTCTCCGGCGCCAACTCCTCCGAGTTCGACTCGTCGACCCCCGCCCCCGTGGTCGACATCCTGGCGGGCCAGGACCTCAACTCTCTGGGCGGGACCATGCGCCTGGGGTCGTACCCGTGCCGGATCGCCCGCGGCACCAAGGCCGAGGCCGCCTACGGCGGCGAGCTCGTGTTCGAGCGGCACCGTCACCGCTACGAGGTCAATCCCCGCTTCCGCAGGAAGCTCGAGGACGCGGGGCTGGTCTGCTCCGGGGAGTCGCCCGACGGAACGCTCGTCGAGATAGTCGAGCTCGCCGACCACCCGTGGTTCGTGGCGGGCCAGTTCCATCCGGAGTTCAAGAGCAGGCCGGACCGGCCGCAGCCGCTGTTCCGCGACTTCATCGGGGCGGCCATCGCACGCCGGCACGGCGAGATCTCGATCCCCGAGGCCGTCGGCCATTCCACCGAACGCTAGGCTCGATCGAATATGAGGGTCGGAGTCCCGCGCGAGCTCAAGGACAACGAGTATCGGGTCGCGATAACGCCCGCGGGAGTACGGGAGCTCGTCGTGGGCGGACACGACGTTCTCATCGAGAGGGACGCGGGGCGCGGCTCGAGCATCCTCGACTCCGAGTTCGAGCGGGCCGGCGCCAGGATCGTCGCCGATGCGGACGCGGTGTTCGCGGACAGCGACATGGTGTTGAAGGTCAAGGAGCCGGTCGAAGAGGAGTTCCATCGACTCCGCGACGGGCTCATTCTGTTCACCTACCTGCACCTGGCCGCGTCCGAGCCCGTGACGCGTGCCCTGCTCGACTCGGGCACGACCGGCGTGGCCTACGAGACGGTCGAGGACCGCGATGGCTCGCTTCCGCTGCTCGCGCCGATGAGCGAGGTGGCGGGTCGAATGGCCCCCCAGGTGGGCGCTCATTTCCTGGAGCGCGAGAACGGGGGCCGCGGGATTCTGATGGGCGGCGTTTCCGGGGTGGCCCCGGCGAAGGTCGTGGTCATCGGAGCCGGGATGTCGGGCATGAACGCGGCCTGGATCGCCCAGGGGATGGAGGCCGAGGTGATCATCCTCGATCGCAACATCCACAAGCTGCGCGACGTCGACCGCATCCACAAGGGCCGCATCCTCACCCTGATGTCGAACCGGTTGGTGGTCGAGGAGATCGTTACCGAAGCCGATCTCGTGATCGGCGCCGTCTTGGTGCCGGGCGCGGTGGCTCCCCAGATCGTCACCGAGGAGATCATCAAGGGGATGAAGCCGGGCGCGGTGGTGGTGGACATCTCGATCGACCAGGGCGGGTGCTTCGAGACCTCGAGGATGACGACTCACTCCGACCCGACCTACGTGGTACACGACGTCGTGCACTACTGCGTCGGAAACATGCCGGGCGCGGTGCCCCACACGTCAACCTACGCGCTCACCAACCTGACGCTGCCCTACGTGATGACGCTGGCGGCGCGTGGCATCAAGGGGGCGGTGGCGTCGGATCCCACGCTCGCTAAAGGCGTCAACACCTACGGGGGCGAGTGTGTCTACCGCCCGGTCGCCGAGGCGCACGGCCTGAGCTTCACCCCGCTCGCCGACCTCCTATGACGGGCGGGGCCGACCCCGTCCAGGACTTCAACAAGCTCATCGACGAGTTCCTGACGTACATCTCTTCGGAGCGAGGGCTGGCGGCGAACACGGTGGACGCGTATCGCCGCGACCTGACGACCTGGCTCGAGTACTGCCGGCGCTCGAAGCTCGACCCGGCCGCCGCCCGCGGAGACGACGTGACCGACTTTCTCGGGAGGCTGCGGGATGGCTCGCCTCCGGCGTCGAAGCCACTCGCGCCGTCGTCGGTTGCTCGCATGCTGGTGGCGGTGCGCTCGCTCTACAAGTTCCTGGTGCGGGAGGATTACCTCGATGCCGATCCGACGGGACGCATCGGCAGTCCCAAGCAACCTCGCTCGCTACCCAAGGCGATCGACCTGGACGAGGTCGAAACGCTGCTCGAGCTGCCGGCCGAGGATCTGCTTGGACGCAGGGATCGGGCGATTCTCGAGACGCTCTATGGCGCCGGGCTTCGCATCGGCGAGCTGGTGGGGCTCGACCTCGACGACGTCGACCTGGACTCCTCGACCGTGCTGGTGCGGGCGGGCAAGGGCAACAAGTCGAGGAGGGTGCCCCTGGGCAGCGTGGCTCGGGCGGCGGTGGGTGGCTACGCGACCCAATCTCGGCCTACTCTGGTGGGGCGCGCCAAGTCCGGTGGCTCCCGGGGGGCCCTGTTTCTCAACGCCCGGGGAGGTCGATTGAGCCGGCAGGGCTGCTGGAAGATACTGAAGGCCTACGCGCGGCAGGGGGGCCTCGGCGACAAGGTGTCGCCACATACCCTGAGACATTCGTTCGCCACGCACATGTTGGACGCAGGAGCAGATATAAGGGTGGTGCAGGAGTTGCTGGGGCACGCAAACCTGGCGACGACCCAGGTGTATACCCTGGTCAGCGACAGCC
>JBOGWU010000273.1:0-1532 GCA_050693935.1 Actinomycetota bacterium
TGATGCGCAACAAGAACGAAGTGGTCTCCAAGCGAAAGATCCTCGAGCACGTGTGGGACTACGACTTCGAAGGGAACCCCAACATCGTCGAGGTGTACATCAGGCACCTGCGACGAAAGATCGACAGACCCTTCGACAAGGACACGATCCAAACCGTACGAGGTTCCGGCTACCGGCTGGCGAGCGATGAGAGCTGAGCCTTCTCGATCGGCTAGAGCGATCAGAGACCGACTCGGTACGGTGCGAATGAGAACTACAGCCGCGGCCGTCCTGGTCGTGGGCATTGCTCTGATCATCGGCGCGATAGCCATGGTGATTACGCTGAGGAGTTCGCTGAGGCGCGATGTGGAGGCCGCGGCGCGCTTGCGCGCGTCGGATGTGGTTACGGCCATCGAAGGCGGAACCGATCCCGGAACCCTGGCCCTGGGCGACGATGACGACTCGTTCGTTCAAGTCGTGAACGCCTCGGGTGAGGTGCTCGCCTCCAGTTCGAGATTGACGGGAACACCGCCCATGGCACGCCTCTCACCCGGAGACAGCCTGGAGGTCGAAGGTGTCCCCACCGAGGAGGACGATCCCTTCATGGTTGTTGCCAAAGCGGCGGACACCGGTAACGACAGGTTCACGGTCCTCGTCGGCCGCACCCTGGACCCGGTTGAGGAGAGTGGTGCCGCGGTCGGTCGGATCCTGCTCTTCGGCATCCCGCTGTTGCTCGTCGTGGTCGCGTTCACGACCTGGGGTGTGGTCGGGAGGGCGCTTCGGTGGGTGGAGTCGATCAGGAGCCAGGTGGCCGAGATCTCCGGCTCGGAGCTCCATCGCCGGGTACCGGATCCGCCGGGCAAGGACGAGATCGCCAGGCTCGCCGGAACCATGAACTCGATGCTCGACCGGCTCGAGGACGACCAAAAACGCAGCCGCCGGTTCGTTTCCGACGCGTCCCACGAGCTGCGCAGCCCGGTCGCCACCATTCGCAATCAAGCCGAGGTGGCACTCGCCCACCCGCACCGGGGCGGACTCGAAGAGCTCGCCGAGGGGGTGCTCGCCGAAGATCTTCGACTCGAGAGGCTGGTGGACGATCTGCTCGCTCTGGCCGGAAACGACGAGACTCGCGTTCGCGCCGAACTCCCAGTGGATCTCGACGACATGGTCCTCGAGGAGGCCAAACGAATCCGCAGCACGACGTCCCTCAACGTGACCTCCGGCGGAGTCTCCGGAGGCAGGACGATGGGAGACGCCTCACAGTTGCGCCGGATGGTCCGAAATCTGGCCGACAACGCCGCGCAGCATGCGGCCTCGGCCGTGATGTTCTCGTTGGTCGAGAAGGATGGCTGGGTGGTGCTGCTCGTCGACGACGATGGACCCGGAATCCCCGTCGATCAGCGGGAGACGGTCTTCCAGCGCTTCACCCGGCTCGACGACGCGCGCGACCGCGAGCGCGGGGGCGCGGGGCTGGGTTTGGCGATCGTGAAGGAGACCATCCGGAGACACAACGGCACCGTCGAGGTCATGCGGGCGCCCATCGGCGGAGCGCG
>JBOGWU010000274.1:0-7112 GCA_050693935.1 Actinomycetota bacterium
CGTTGTCCACTGATGTTTCCTATACTGGACGTGCGCCCATCTGTACGTGGGTCGACATAAGGAGGATTCCACCTGTGGCGATGACCGAGAACGCCCAGCAGATATTGATAACCGCCTCGGCCGCAGCGAAGGTAACCGAGCTGCTCCAGCGCGAGATCGCCGCTGCCCCAGAGGAGCACGAGGGCAAGGAGTACGCGCTTCGCGTCGGCGTCCAACCGGGCGGCTGTGCGGGGCTCAGGTACGCCCTCTACTTCGACGACCGCGCGATGGAGGGCGACATCGTCGCCACCCACGGCGACGTGACCATCAGGATGGACAAGATGAGTGCTCCCTACCTGCGGGGCGCCACCGTCGATTACATTGACGGCCTGCAGCAGTCGGGCTTCACCATCGACAATCCAAACTCCAAGGGATCGTGTGCCTGCGGCGACTCGGCCCAGTTCTAATCAAAGGCCCACCTAGCTCCCAAGGATTTCTCGAGACACCGTCCCTAGCTGGGGCGGTGTCTTCGTTATGATGTGCTCGCTCATCTAGAGCGGGGGAGGGTCCGGCCCGATGATCCCGCCGCAACCACAGGCCGATGTACGAGATGTGACAGCCTGCAGGTGCGAATCCCGGAGTGGATGAGCGCATACGGCGACAACGCCCCTTCGGGAACCGGAGAGGCGTTTTTGTTTGCCGCTCTAGAGAGGAGCAAGACGAGACATGACCATCACAACCACCGTCGTTGGCTCGTATCCCAAGCCCCCCGACGAGGGACGGCCTTTCGTCGTCCGCCAGACGCTGCACAAGCTCGAGCGCGACGAGCTGACCGTCGCCGAGCTCACCGCCGCACAGGACGATCTCGCCCGGGCGATGATCGCCGAGCAGTCCGACGCCGGGATCGACCTCGTTACCGACGGGCACGCTCGCTGGGATGACATCTTGACCCCGTTCGCCCGACACATCACCGGCTTCGAGATCGGTGGGCTGCTCCGCTGGTTCGACAACAACGTCTACTACCGCCGCCCAGTGTGTGTGGGAGATCTCGACTGGGGAGGCCCCTCGACGGTCGAGCACTTCCGCTTCGCCTCATCCGTTGCCACCAAGCCCGTCAAGGCGGTCGTGCCGGGGCCCGTGACATTCGCCCGGTTGTCGGTCGACGAGCATTACGGGGATCACAGGGAGTTCGTACTGGCCATCGCTCGAGTCATTGCGCAAGAGGCCTTCGAGCTCGAGGCCGCGGGGGCGCGCTTTCTTCAGATCGACGAACCAGCACTGCTGGGCGCGCCTGAGGACCTCGGGCTGGCGAAGCAGGCGCTCGAGATCGTGACCGGCGAATTGAAGGCCGGCGAGACCGAGGTCACCCTTGCGACCTACTTCGACGACGCGAAGCGTTTGGGAACCGAGCTCTACGATCTGCCGGCCGACGTCTTCGGGTTCGACCTGGTGGCAGGACCAGAGAACCGCTCCTTGATCGAGCAGCTTCCGGACGGCAAGAAGGTGCAGGCTGGAGTGATCGACGCTCGCAACACGAGGCTCGAGGACGCAGACGAGCTTGCCCGGACGATCACCTCGCTGATCGAGCGACACGGCGCCGAACGCGTGCTGGTGAGTCCATCGGCCGGGCTCGAGTTCCTGCCGCGCGAGAAGGCGCGGGCCAAGCTCGAGCATCTCAGCGCAGTGAGACAGAAAGTGAGTGCACGATGAGCCTCGATCTGAACGGCCCCGGCCTGTGGACGACCTCGGTCGGCAGCTTTCCCAAGCCCGACTACATCCGCAAGGCGCGGAGTCAGTTCGCCCGCAAAGAGATCACGCGCGAGGAACTGGCCGAGCTCGAGAGACAGGCGACGAGAGAATGGGTGGAGTTTCAAGTCTCCATCGATACCGACCTGGTCGTCGACGGCGAGATGTACCGGGGCGACATGGTGGCGTTCTTCGCCGAGGAGCTGCAGGGTCTCGAGATCGGTGGTCTCGTCCGCTCCTACGGCAACCGCTACTACCGAAAGCCGATTGCGACGGGCCCTGTCGGTCGCGACCACGCCGTCACCGTCGATTGGTGGAAATACGCCCAATCTCTCACCGACAGGCCGGTCAAGGGAATGCTCACAGGGCCGTACACGATCTGCGACTGGTCGTTCAACGAGCACTACGCGACGCGGAGGGACCTCGTGCTCGATCTCGCCAAGGTCGTTCGCGATGAGGCCCTCGACCTCGAAGCGGCGGGAGCGAAGTTCATCCAGATCGACGAGCCGGCCGCATCGACCCGCATGGACGAGCTCGACCTCGTAATCGAGGCAATGTCCATAGTGACCGAGCCTCTCGGCGCGCATACCATCACTCATATCTGCTACGGCGACTTCCACAACGCCTACCCGAAGATGCTCGATATCCCGGTAGACCAGATCGACCTCGAGTTCGCCAACTCGGAATACTCGTTGCTCGATGAGTTTTCGGACCACCCGTTCACCAAGTACATCGGGTTTGGCGTCGTCGACGTGCACAGCCACAGTCAGGAGAGCGTCGAGGAGATCGCCGAGGGGATTCGCAGGGGCCTCAAGCACATCCCCGCCGACCATATGTTCGTTGACCCCGACTGCGGGCTGAAGACGCGCACGGTCACCGAGGCTCAGACCAAGCTGTCAAACATCAAGCAGGCGGTGGATATCGTGAGGTCGGAGCTGTAACCAGGTAGGCTCTGTGTGACAGGCAAATCCCCCGGGGGAGCTCCGGTCGTCTCGACCGGAGCTGAGAGGCCGAAGGGCGACCCCAGAACCTGATCCGGTTAGCACCGGCGAAGGGAGTGGATTCATGACCAGCGTCGCCGAACGCGATCGCTCTGCCGCCCGCCCGGTGGAATGGAGCATAGAGCCCGTCCCGCCCGATCGCAGGACCTTGTCTGGTTTCGATCTCGCGATTCTGTGGGGTGACCTCGGCGTCGGACTCCTGGTGCTGGTGACCGGCGGACTCCTCGTCCCCGCCCTGTCGTTCGCCGCGGCGATGGGAGCCATCGTCGTCGGATCCATCGGTGGAGTTGCCGTTCTTGGCATCACGGGAGCCATAGGGGCGCGTCGCGGAGTGCCCACGATGGTTCTGTTCAGGCCGGTACTCGGCGTGCGTGGGTCCTGGTTCCCGAGCGTTTTGAACTTCGCTCAGCTGGTCGGGTGGACTGCGGTCGAATTGTGGGCGATGTCGCTCGTGGCCGACATCGTAGCGAGAGAGGTATTCGGGTTCTCGGCACGCTACCTGTGGTTGGGGATCGTCGCGGTGACGTGCACCGGACTGGCCCTTTGGGGGCCAATCGGAGTCACGCGCGTCTATCTCAAATCGTTCGGAGCGTGGGTCGTGTTGGGTATCTGCCTCGTCCTCACCGCCTTCGTGTTCGCAGGCGACGGGATCGGAGACGCGCTCGGATCAAGGGGTACGGGTGGGTGGCCCACTTTCGGCCTGGCCATTGATCTCGTCATCGCAATGCCGGTGTCGTGGCTTCCCCTCGTCGCCGACTACACCCGCTTCGGCCAGGGGCCGCGCTCCGCCGGATGGGGTACGGCGCTGGGCTACCTCGTTGCCAACGTATGGCTGTATGCGTTGGGGGCGTTGATAGTGCTGAACAGCGGCGAGGCCCCCGAGCCGGCGGGTATCGCGCTGGGGATCCTCGCCGTTGCCGGTGGAACGATTGCGGGGGTGCTGTTTCTGATAGGGATCCTCGTCGGTGAGACGGACGAGGCGTTTGCCGACATCTATTCGGGCGCCGTCTCCCTTCAAAACGTGTTTCCGCGAGCGTCGCGCCGGTTGCTCACGATGCTGATTGCAGCCATTGGGACGGGCCTGGCCGCGGTCCTGACCATGCAGTTGTACGAGAGCTTCCTGTTCCTCCTCGGCTCGGTGTTCGTTCCCCTGTTCGGGGTGCTCGTCGCGGACTACGCGGTGTTTCGCGGCCGCACGATCGAGCGCAGCGTTCGCTTGACGGCCTTCGTCCCCTGGCTGGTTGGGTTCCTCGCCTATCACTGGATTGCGCCAACCGGTCCCGAGTGGTGGACGACCTTCTCGGGAACGCTCTTCGGTACTCCGCTTTCGGAGAGGTTCGCGTGGTTGGGCGCATCGGTGCCCTCGTTCCTGGTTGCCGCAAGCTTGGCGTGGTTGTTGGCGCGAGTGCTCCCGCCGCCACTAGTATCCGGGGCAACGGCGCAATCAGAGAGGTGAAAATGAAAGTTCAGGGAAAATGTGACACCTGTGGGAGGAAGTTTCTCTTGTCACAGATTGGGCCGCAGTCGGACGCTCCGGGGCGCTGCCCCTTCTGCGGAGCCCGATTCGCGCGCCATTACAACTCGGTTCTGATCGATGCGGTTTCCGAGGTCGAGATCCAGACGCCCCGCTTCATCAGTGTCCTCGCCAAGCTTCAGGCGATGGAGACCGGTTTCGACATCGACATGCCGGCCCTGCTGGCGAGCTTAGAAGAAGAGGTTCTGAGGAACGAAAAAGCCACCGCGTGATGGCCGATTCCACCCTGAGCGTCTTGGTAGTGAGCGACGACCCCGGGTTCCGCGCGGACGTGATATTCGCGTTCCCACAGGAGGTCGAGGTATCACTCGCGCGCGACGCGCGCGAAGCATGGTCGTTCATGAGGAGCGAGGTGCCCGCAGTCGTGTGCGTCGACCTTCAATCGGGGAGCGCGGGAGGCTTCGGATTGTCGCGCGATATGGATGCGACCGAACGCTTGAGCGACGTTCCGCGCCTCGTTTTGATTAAGCGTCCCCAGGACGCGTGGCTGGCCCGCCAGTCTGGGGCGAGTGAGTATCGGGTCGCGCCGGTCGAGACCGGGGAGCTGGTGACGACCATCCTGTCGCTGGCCCGTTCACCCGCGCTTTCCTAATCCCGCTGCCAAGCCCGATCGCCCGAGAAGCCGCTCCCATGGGCGTCGCGGGTCGTTGACTTTTGCAAAGTCCCTGGTCAGGCCTATTGCGACATAGGAATCACATCCCTAGAATTACAACATTGTTATTTGGGGGTGCGGTCGCCCAACGGCAGCGCACGAGCGGCCGAGCTCCGGGGGGAGCACGAAAGGAAGGCCGGGGCGATGCAGCGAATCACGACGAGGCTCTTACAACCGGTGGATTGGCAAGGAGCCGCCCGATGCGCGGAGGTCGATCCTGAGATCTTCTTTCCCGAGCGCGGTGGTTCGTCGAAAGCCGCACGCGCGGTGTGCTCTGGTTGCCCGGTTCGTGATCACTGTCTCGAGTACGCACTGAACAATAAAGAGCAATTTGGAATCTGGGGCGGAACGTCTGAACGCGAACGGCGACGCTTGAGAAAAGAGCGCACACTTCGCCGCTTGCGCGCCGTTTCTTAACCATTGATGTAGCGCGCGCGTTCCTCAGTTGATTGTGTCGCGCCGATGACAAACACCCGCGTGAACCCGCAAAAAGTCGTTGAGATCGCAGGAGCGCGCGTTGCGGCGAACGCGGAGAGATGTCACGCGTGTCGTTAAAAACTTGATTCCGCGCGCCGAATGTTGCCTAATTACCTAGTGAATGCGCGCTTGCGCGCGTTTTTGGGTAAGGAAGCTTCGTCGTTCGCTACGGCGCGCGACCGAAGAGGACGAGGCGAAGTCGCAGAAAACTTCGTCGAGGCAGAACGGAGGTGCCGGGGTTGGCAGCTAAGAAGACCACCGGAAGGAAGAAGAGCGCGAGTCGCAAGACGGCTCGTAAACCAGCGGCCAGAAAGTCGACGGGGCGCAAGTCGACTGCGCGTAGGTCGACGGGCCGGAAGAAGACGACCGGTCGTAGGAAGTCCACGGCGCGCAAGTCTCCTGCTCGCAAGAAGAGCACCGGCCGCAAGAAGGCCACGGGTCGCAAGAAGGCCACGGGTCGTAGGGCGGCGCGTAAGTCGACCGGCCGCAAGAAGACCACCGGCCGCAAGAAGGCCACGGGTCGTAGGGCGGCGCGGAAGTCTCCTTCTCGCAAGAAGACCACCGGCCGCAAGAAGGCCACGGGTCGTAAGAAGGCAACGGGACGGAAGAAGACCGCCCGTAAGTCGACGGCGCGAAAGTCTCCTGCTCGCAGGAAGACCACCGGCCGCAAGAAGGCCACCGGTCGCAGGAAGAAGACGACCAGAAGGTAGCTACATTCTGGCTTCGGCCAGAGCAGCTTCGAGCGAGCGGCCCGGTTCCCTCAAGAGCCGGGCCGCTTGCGCGTCCGGATCCGGGAGAAATCTTTGGGGGACGAGGCCAACGAGCTCGGTTGCGACGATCGAAGCACCGAGACGGTCGGCGCGGCTTGCGACCGCAGCGAAGGCGGTCTCGATCCCCGTGGTTTCGGGAGCGGTGAGGTTGAGCGAGACCTGACACGTCGCCGGGGGCTCGATAAGGAGGCCGAGGGCACGAACGCATTGCAGTCCTCCCGATGACCCACGCACCTGAGCCGCGATGCTCCGCGCCACTTCGAGTTCGCACCACACCCAAACGTTGAAGGCGATCAGAGTGCTTCGGGCACCAACGCAAACGACGCCAAAGCGATCATCGATATCGGGCCCACCGAAGTCGGGAGCGAAGCCGGCGCTCACTCGCCGCTTCAGCTCGGTCAGCCCTCCCCTGCGAATCTCCGGCAGCGAGAGCTTGGGGGAAGCCGCGCTTGCTTCACCGTAGAGGAACACGGGCAAGCCGGCGCGCTCGGCAATCAGCGAGCCCGCAGTGCGCGCAACCTCCACCGCGCTCTCCATCGATTGCCGGTGCGGAACGAAGGGGCAGACGTCGAGCACTCCCGTACGGGGATGCACTCCCCGCTGGGCTCGCAGGTCCAGAGCCAGAGAGGCCCTGGCAAGAGTAACCATCGCCTCGACCGGCGCGCCTGACGGATCCGCGACCGTGAACACGCTGCGATCATGGACGGCATCTGAGTGCGTATCGAGCACCACCGCGCCCGACGACCGAATTGCATCAGACAACTCTTGGACAACTCGTGGGTCGCTGCCGATCGAGACGTTCGGAACGGCCACGATTGTCATACGACTCATACTCCCCCGGTTGGCGGTACCGTATGGAGGATGACCGAATACGGCTACAGCGTGGAAGTGGCCGAGGGCTACGAAGAGGCCATCATCCGAACCCGGCTTGCTCTAAAGGGTGAAGGTTTCTC
>JBOGWU010000275.1:0-2692 GCA_050693935.1 Actinomycetota bacterium
TCCTGATGACCGGTGGGCTCGTCGGCCAGCAGGAGACTGGGGTCCGTGACCAGCGCACGAGCCAGGCCCGTGCGCTGCTGCTCGCCAAGCGAGATCTCGGTCGGCATGCGATCGGCAAACTGGGACAACCCCAGGGCGTCCATGAGCTCCTCCGCGCGGCCCTCGTCCGCGGGATGCTCGCCGAGGCGGCCGGGCAGCCGAACGTTCTCGGCGACGGTCAGCTCCTCGATGAGCCCCAGGCGCTGGGGCACGATCGCGAGGTCACCCCACATGCGGCCGGCGGCGGGCACGTGCTGGCCGCTCCACTCGATGCTCCCCGAGTCCGGCTCCTCCCATCCGACGATGAGGTTGAGGAGAGTCGTCTTGCCCGAACCCGAGGGTCCGATCAAGGCCACAAGCTCGCCGGGATGAAGTTCGAAGCCAACGTCTGCGAGCGCGTTAATTTCCTCGGGGCCGCGCCGGTAGCTCTTGAACAGTCCGCGCGCCGCCAGCAGGACCGAGCTGGTGCGATCCTCCCTCGCGCCCTTCAAGTCGGCCTCTCACGATCGGGTGGCGACAGCTTTACGTCGCCGTCGTCCAACGACATAACGGCCCGGCGGCTTGGGAACAGCTTGAGGAACTCCGGCGGTAGCTGGATGCGACCGGCGGCGTCGATGACCGACAGGTTGCGAGCCTCGGTGGTCTCGGCTTCGACCGCTCCGTGTCGCAGATAGATGGTGCGTTCCGCTACCTCTACCACTGCCGGGTCGTGCGTCGAGACGACCACCCCGATTCCCCGATGAGCTAGATCGAGGACGGTCTCGAGCAATGCGTGACTCGACCCACTGTCGAGCTCGGCGGTCGGCTCGTCGGCAACGACAAGCACCGGATCGCCGATAACCGCTTGCGCAAAGGCAAGACGCTGCTGCTCGCCGCCCGAGAGCTGATGGGGCCGGTGGTGGTCGCGCTTGCGCAGTCCCAGTTGATCGAGTAGCTGATCCACCTTGCTGGTCTCGCCGAGCCCCTTTAGGCGAGCGCTGTGCTCGAGGTGCTCGCGGGCCGTTAGGTACGAGATGAGGTTGTCGGAGGGCCTTTGGAACACGTAGCCCACGTTGTCCCTGCGGAAGCGATGAAGGCGCGCCCCCTTCAGCGCGCTGACCTCGGTGTCTCCGACCATTACCGCGCCCGCGGTCGGACGATCGAGCCCGCACATGATGCGCATCAGCGAGGACTTGCCGCTGCCCGAGGGCCCGACCAGTGCCGTCACCTGCCCTGCCGAGAACAGCGCGTCGACCCCCTTGAGTGCGTGCACCTCGCCCGTCTCGGTCCAGTAGATCTTTACGACCCCCAACGCGCTCGCCGCGGCGACACCCCCCTCAGGCCGCATAGCGCAGGACCTCCGCGACGTTGGCGGTGTCGGCTTTTCGTTGGACCCTCCAGGCGCCCAACAACGCGGCCAGCACGATAACCGGCACGAGCACGAGAAACAGCACCGGCGGGACCGAGAACAACGGGTCGGGCGGAACGGTAGGCAACGGGTCGAGGCGTGAGTAGATCAACAGCGAAGACAGTAGCGCCAACGAGGCTCCGATCAACAGAGAGATGATTAGCATCCCTCCGAGCTCTAGCGCCACCGCCCGTCGATGATCACCACGCGTCAGGCCCATCCTACGAGCGAGGGCGTACGACACCTCGCGGGCTTGCTGACGCGTTTGCAGATACAAGAGCATGCCCGCGAGCGCGATGGTCCCCGCCAGGATGCCGAGGGCCTCCAGGTACGAGAACGTCCAGCGCAGCGCCAGGAACGAAGGCGTGCTAAGCAGCTCCTGTGTGCTGCGAATGCTGAACTCGTTGAACAAGATCTCGCTGCTGAGCAGGCCGTCTCTGACCTCATTGACCGAACCGGTGCTCCACACCTCGTAGTTCGAGATGAGCTCCTCCGGCACCGACGAGCCCGCCTCCTCCGATACCCCGATGAGCGCGTCGGATCGAGCAACCAGCATGGGTCGGTCGGCGCTGAGTCCGGGCCACGCGTCGGCCGTGGCCACGACCTCGATAGGGACGTCGTAGCGCGGCGTGACGTAGATCGAGCCCTCGGGAATCTCGGTCTCGGCGGCCACCACGATCGCCGTCAGACGCTTGCCGTCGAACTCCTCGAGTCGCCCAACGAGCTCGTCCAGGTCCTCGGACGCAAAGCTCCCGTCGAAGAAGGCGGTATCGGGAAACGTCTCAGGGTCGACCCCTAGCGTGTCCACCGCGATGTCGCCGGGTTGAATGTCTCCGTCGTCGGTGCGCGCAACGAGCGTTCCTTGAAACGGGAGGTCGATCCCGAGATATTGGGCTGGCTTCGTCAGCTGCACAGGAACTGCCACGTCGCTGCCCACCGCGATATTCGCCTTGGCCTGAGCCGTCGTTTCGTTGGACGACACCAGCACACTCGCGTATACCAGGATGCCGAGCGAGATCGACGTGGCGGTGACGAGAAGCAGAGCGATGCGCGATGCGCCCGCAAGCCTCCGGCTCGCGAGATACAGGGGTGGAGCCGACCCGTCGCCCATCCGGCGGATCGACGGTAGGACGCGACGGAGTCCGCGACCGGCAACACCCGCCATTCCCGTGATGAACAGGATCGGGAATAGCAGGAGAAAGACGTCTACCTTGGGCGCGTCCTCGACGGAGGTGATCACCGGCTCCCCGCGCGTGACTATCTCGT
>JBOGWU010000276.1:0-5831 GCA_050693935.1 Actinomycetota bacterium
ATCAGCGGCACGCCGCCCCCGAACCAACCGTTGCCGAAGTGATAGGGCACCGACAGCGAGGTGTAGCGAACGCGTGCTGGGAACAGCTCGACCAGGTAGGCGGCGATCGGTCCGTAGACCATCGTCACGTAGACCATCTGGATGAATACGAGCGCCGTCAGCACGACGAAGTTGCTCGCAAAGGCATCCATGGCGAGGTAGATCGGCCAGTAGGTGAGCGCCGCGAGCCCACAGCCCGCGAGGATGATGTTCCGGCGACCTATGCGGTCCGACAGAATTCCGAAGTACAGGAACAGAGGCGTCCCCAGGATCAGCGCGATCCCCACCATGGTGCTGGATGCGACCACCGAGATTCCCAACTCGGTCTGCATGAACACCAAGGCGTAGAACTGACCCGTGTACCAGACCACCGCCTGGCCCGCGGTCGCGCCCAGCAGAATGAGCAGCATGCGCTTCGCGCCACCCTCTTGCATGGCGTGCTTGATCGGCGAGGTCGAGTGCGTCTTGGCTTCCTTGATCTTGGTGTAAAGAGGCGTCTCGCGGAGACTCATCCGGATGTAGAGAGCGAGACCCACGAGAATCCCGGACAGCAGGAACGGAACCCTCCAGCCCCAGTTGAGGAATGACGCTTCACCGAGAAGCGATTGCGTTCCGACGACGACGAGCAACGCGAGTACCAGCCCGACGGTGGCGGTCATCTGGATGTAAGAGGTGTAGCGGCCGCGCTGATCGTCGGGGGCGTGCTCGGCCACGTAGATCGCCGCGCCGCCGTACTCGCCGCCGAGGGCGAGTCCCTGCAGACAACGCAACAAGACGAGAAGCAGCGGTGTGATGATGCCGGCCGTCTCATAGGTGGGCAGGAGTCCGATGGCGAACGTCGACGCGCCCATGAGTGAGATTGTGACCAGGAAGGTGACCTTGCGTCCGATGAGGTCTCCGATGCGCCCAAAGAAGAACGCCCCGAAGGGACGCACGAGGAAGCCCACGTAAATAAGGGCGAAGACGCCGAGTATGCGCAGCGCGTCGTTACCCGCGGGGAAGAACTTCTCGCCGAGGACGGTGAACAGGCTGGCGAAGATGTAGAAGTCGTACCACTCGATGGTGGTCCCCGCCGACGACGCACCGATCACCCTGCCGAGCTTGTAGTCGTAGACGTCGGATCCCTGCATGGCTCGAGCCATCGCAACCCCCCTTGATCGCGGGCGATCTGAATAGTGCCTGTCTTCCTTACCCACAAAGCCTCCCAAATACCCTCTAAGGGGGTCAATACGACGTCTCCGCCGCTCGACCCGCTCGCGTGCCCAAACCCGCGCTCGTGACAGGATGCCCCCCAATGGCAAACCACCCGACTCCGCCGCGCCCGATCGAGGCCGTGATCTTCGACTGCGACGGCCTCCTTTTGGATACCGAGGCCCACTGGACCACCGCCGAGACCGCCCTGTTCGCCCGTTACGGCAAGTCCTTCGGGCTCGACCACAAGCGTCGGATGATCGGCTCCTCGCTGCAGGCGGCCGGCAAGGTCCTCGAGGAGATCCTGGAGCAGCCCGGCCGCGCCGGCGATATCAACGACGAGCTTCTGGAGCTCGTCCAGCATGAGATGAGGGCCGCCGAACCGATGCCCGGTGCGGCCGATCTAGTCGCCGAGCTGAGCGGGAGCGTCCCTCTGGCCCTGGCCTCGAACTCGTGGCGGAGGCTCATCACCGTCGCTCTTCACGCCGCCGAGCTGACCCACTCCTTCGACGCCGTGGTCTGCGGGGACGAAGTGGCGCACCCGAAGCCCGCTCCAGACATCTATCTCGAGGCCGCTCGCCAGCTGGGAGCCGATCCCACCCACACGGTGGCGCTCGAGGACTCCCCCAACGGCGTCGCAGCGGCGCGGGCGGCGGGCATGTACGTCATCGGCGTGCCGTCGTTCGAGGGGATCGAGCTCGACGATGCCGATCTACTGGCCGAGTCGTTGAAGTCCGACGAGGTGCGGCGGGCGCTCGGCCTGAGATAACGACGCGAGCTAGGCGGGGTCGGGGCCCTCGGAGCGAACCTTCTCGACCGCCACCAGCGCCTCGCGCAGCTCGTCGAGCCATTCCGACTGCTTGGAGCCAACCAGGCGCACGCACCAGGCCAGCGCGTCGCTGCGGCTTCGTGCCACCCCCGAATCGATGAGCGTGTCGAGCACCTTGCGCTCGGTCATGCGGAGCCTAGTCATGACCGGCACGCCCGCGGTGGTGAACAGATAGGTGGCGTCGTCGATGCTGGCGCCCCACGACACCTTGCGCCCGAAGCGGTGCTCGGCCTCGCGGGCGATTTTGATCCGAGCGCCCCTGGTCTCCTCGCGCCACCCCTCGATCCGAGACCTCACCGCGGCCGCCCTGGCCTCGTCGGTGGCGTCGTCGTCGAGCTTGGGAGCGGTGAGGCCGCCGGTGACGAGGACCTCGTCTCGATCGGTGGTGATCTTGGGGCCCTCGGTGAACCACTCGTCGGGGACGCGCCCGGCAAACCACCCGATCAGCTTCTGCTCGTCCATCCTGCCGTCCTTTCGCGGCTGCAATTACTTGATTACAGCGTTGCAGAACAGCCTAGCACGGGAGCGAGCTCAGCGGGCTTTTAGGTGAGTCGGGCTCTCGGCCGAGCCGGAACGAGAGTCCCAGTAGGCGATGACGCCGGCGGGGGCCTCGCCGGGGTCGATGGCGGTGAAGCCGAAATCGTCGAACAGGGCCGCGGCGCGCCCGGGCACGCGGGTGAAGACGGTGCCGCCCTGATTGTTCAGCGCCGCCTGGATCAGCTGCTTGGCGATCGCCTGGTCGCGGCCCTCGGCCACGAGCACGTCATCGAACACCAGCGTGTTTGGCTCGACCTCGATGAGCCGTATGCACCCGATGATGACGCCCTCCCGCGCGATCATCGCCGTGCCCTGACCGATGTCGGTCTCGGCCCCGCTCAGCCTCTCGATGAAGTCCTTGAGGTCGGCCTTGTCGTGCCGCCCCGCGCGTGTGACGAACATTGGGTTGCTCCCCAGTTGGTTAGTTTTGCAACTTCGCTGCCGCCGACTTCAACTCGTCGAGTACCTCGACCGGCACGACCGTACCCGCCTTGCCGCCGGGCAGCTTGCGATCCGGTCGCATGTGGCCGTGGTAGTCACTGCCCCCGCTTGCGATCAGCCCCCGGCGCGATGCCAGGGCTCGAAGCGGAGCCTGCTCGTCGGCCGTGTAGTCACCGTGGTAGCCCTCGATGCCCTTGAGCCCGGCCTCGATTAGCTCGTCGGTGAAGCGCTCGATCTCGTCCATCGAGATGTTCATGGTCATGGGATGGGCGAGCACGGGCACCGCGCCGGCGTCGACCATGAGCTCGACGGCCTCCACCGGCCGGTAGAGCTTGCGTCCGATGTAGGCCTTGGCTCCCTTGGCGAGATACTCGTCGAAGGCGGTCTGGTAATCGGGGACCGCGCCGTGGCGCACGAGCACCGCGGCGAAATGCGGCCGGCCGATCTGACTGCCGGGGCCGCCCGCCTCCGCCTCGACCTCTTCGAAGGTCACGTCGATGCCGAGCTCGTTGAGTCGCTCCACGATGATTCGGTTGCGATTGGCGCGGTGATGTTGCAGCTCGAACAGAGCGTCGGACAACGGATTGGCGCGCTGCGGAATGAAGTAGCCGAGCAGATGCATGGTTGGACGCGACGTCGGAGCGAAACCGCGCCTGTGTAGATCCTCGACGTCGCAGCTGATCTCGACCGCGGGCACGACCTCGATGCCCAGTCTCTCGCCCTCGCCAATGGCGTCCGCACAGCCGGCGTCGTTATCGTGGTCGGTCACCGCTATGGCGGAGAGCCCCGCGGCCGCTGCCTTGCGGACCAGCTCGCGTGGGGCGTCGCCTCCATCGGAGACGGTGGTGTGAGCATGCAGGTCGATCATTTCTCTTTACTTGAGGTAGCCGGCCTCGATCAGCTTTTCGATGACCTTTTGGACGGACTCCTCGACGCTGAGCTGGTCGGTGCGGAGCTCGACCTCGGGGCCCGCGGGCGCCTCGTAGGGATCGTCGATGCCGGTGAAGCCCTTGATCTCGCCGGCGCGCGCCTTGGCGTACAAACCCTTGACGTCGCGGTCCTCGCAGACCTCGAGTGGGGCGTTCGCGTAGACCTCGACGAAGTCCTTGGCCATCATCCTGGCCTCCTCGCGAATCGCGCGGTAGGGCGAGATGGCGGCGGTGATCACGAACACACCGTTGCGCTGAAGCAGGTGTGCGACGAACCCGATGCGTCGGATGTTCGTGTCGCGATCCTCCTTCGAGAAGCCGAGGCCTTTCGAGAGGTTCTCTCGCACGACGTCGCCGTCGAGCAGCTCTACCGGCACATCGGCATCGGCGAGCTTCTGCTCGAGTACGTGGGCGATCGTCGTTTTACCGGAACCCGACAGGCCGGTGAACCAGATCACTACACCGCGGTCTCTATCTACCTGCTTCATGCGTTCTCCTTTTGGTTCTTTGCAATGGGATGACTACTTCTTGAAGACGGACGTGCCGAGCGCTCCGGGGGCCGGGTCAAGCCCGAAGATATCGAGGATCGTGGAGTGAACGTCCCACAGGTGCAGGCCGTCCTTGGTCCCGGTGGCCTGACCGGGCGCGTTGTTCATGATGAAGATGCCCTTCTCGGCGTGATTGGCCTCATCGGGGCCGGTGTCGTTCTCGAACGTGTACGTGCTCCCGTGTCCGAGCGACCCCACGCTTCGCCAGCGCAGCCCTCCGAAGATCACGATGAGGTCGGGCGGGACGCCGTTCTGGGTCGTATAGATGTCCTCCGGCTTGAGTGCCCGGTTGCCGAGTGGTTTCCCCTCGTGGTCGACCATCGCCTCGATCTTGGTAATGAGCTCGTCACGCACCTCGTCGTAGTCCGCGGCGGAGATGATCCCCTCGGGCTCGCGGCCCTCGACGTTGAGGAACAGGCGGCCGTAGTAGCCGCCATCGCCCCACGCCTTGGTCTTCGACCAGTCGATATCCATATCGTTGATGGGTGTGATCTCGACCGGCATCCCGCCGGTGAAGTCGAGATAGCCCTCGTCGCGCAGCCACTCGTTGAAGCAGACTCCGCCCACCATCGCCTTTGCTCCGTGGTCGCTTACCACGATCACCGCGGTGTCGTCGTCCGCGTGCCCGAGCAGCTCGCCGATCTTGGTGTCGAGGAACCGGTAGTACTCTCGCAGCGACTCCTGGTAGGGATTGCCCCCCTCGAAGCGCGGGTGGTTCGGATCGATGTAGCTCCAGATCCCGTGGTTGAGGCGGTCAGGACCCATCTCGACCATCATGAAGAAGTCCCACGGCTTGTTGGACAGCAGCCAGTCGGCGTTGCGGAACTTGGCCTCCGTCATCTTGTAGGCCTCGTCCAAGATGTACTGGGTGTCGTCGGTTCGGAAGTTGCGAATGTCGAAGATGAACTCCCCTGCAGCCGACTTCATCTCGGCCTTGAGCTCCTTCGGATAGGTGTAGTCGGTGTCCTCGTTGGGGGTGAGAAAGCAGCCGACCTGTACTCCCCTCAGGGGCTTCGGAGGATAGCTCGGCGGCACCGACACCACTATGTTGTCGTAGCCGGCCTCGCCGAGGATGTCCCACACCGTCGGCTCTTTGATCTTGAACGAGGTAGCGAACTCGTAGCCCTTATAGGTGTGATCCTTACGGTTACGGAAACCGTAGATGCCGAGCGTGCCCGGATCCTTGGACGTCATCATGCACATCCAGGCCGGCACCGTGATCGGTGGGGTGATCGACTCGAGCGGCCCGTAAAGACCGTTCTCACGCAGCTTGGTGAGGTTCGGGATGTCGTCCGCGTACTCGTCGAAGACGTGCTC
>JBOGWU010000277.1:0-69996 GCA_050693935.1 Actinomycetota bacterium
GTGTGCTTTTATGGCGGTACACGAGAGAGGAGGTGGTCCACACACAGTGATTGATTGTTCTTACGGACCTCGTGAGGTGGCCGGCGGCTAGTGGTTCGGCAACCGCAGTAAGGGATCTGGCTAGTTGTTTGGGCCACTGGCGGAATCCCATCCGGTTCACCAGCATCCGTCGCCCCGGTTTGGTCCTCCGGGCTCGCTACGGCAATGAGAAGTGCGTGCGGATGTGTGAGTAAGCCAGATAAGACCGGCCCCCTCATCGGGGGCCGGTTTCTTTATGTCGGGGTGCGTTCGCCTTTAGAGAACTCAGCCCTCGAGTAGCTTGCGAAGTCCCTCTTCGTCGAGGATGTCGACGCCGAGTTGCCGAGCCTTGTCGAACTTGCTTCCGGGGTTCTCCCCCACCACCACGAAGTCGGTCTTCTTGCTGACGTTCGACGTGACCTTGCCGCCCAGATCCTCTATCGCGCTCTGCGCCTCGCTGCGCGAGAAACCCTCGAGCGAGCCGGTCAGCACGAACGACTTCCCGGTCAGCGAGCCGTCCTTCTTGGGCTCGGGGAGCACCGGGCGGACGCCGCCGGAGCGCAGCCGGTCGAGCACCGCTCGGTTGGCGTCGGTGGCGAAGTACGAAGCAATCGACTGAGCGATCACCGGCCCGATGCCCTCGATGGCCTCGAGCTCGTCCTCCGACATGGTCTCCAGCTTTTCGAGCGAACCTACCTCCTCGGCGAGGACCTCGGCGGCCGAGTAGCCGACGTGTGGAATACCAAGGGCGGTCAGGAAACTGGCCAGCGGGCGAGTACGGGACGCCTCGATGGCACTCATCAGGTTGTCGATCGACTTGCTTTTCCAACCCTCGAGGCCCTCGAACTGCTCGGGCTTCAGGAAGTAGATGTCGCTGGCGTCGGAAACCCAGCCTCGTTCCAGCATCATGATGATCGTCTGGTAGCCGAGCCCGTCGATGTCCATGCCCCCGCGGCCACTGAAGTGCGCCAGGCGCTCGCGCTGTTGAGCCGGACATTCGTAGATGTTCAAGCAGCGCGTCGCGGCCTCGCCCTCGTTACGCACGAGCTCGGCTCCGCACGACGGACACTTTTTCGGCATCTTCCACCGGCGCGTGCCCTTGGGGCGCTTGGACAACACGGGGCCCACCACCTCTGGAATGACGTCTCCGGCGCGGCGAACGATGACCGTGTCCTTGGGGCGCACGTCCTTGCGCGCCACCTCGTCCTCGTTGTGCAGCGTGGCGGTGGTGATGTTGACGCCGCCCACGAATACGGTCTCGAGGCTGGCGAAGGGTGTAACCACACCGGTGCGGCCAACCGACGCAAAGATGTCGTTGAGCGGCGTGGTGCGCTCCTCGGGCGGGAACTTGTAGGCGATCGCCCAGCGGGGCGCCTTCGACGTGAACCCGAGTTCCTCTTCCTGAGCGATCGAGTCCACCTTCACGACCACGCCGTCGATCTCGTAGGGCACGTCGTGACGGTGTTCCTGCCAGTGAGAGCAGCGCTTGAAGACCTCGTCCAGGTCGCCCACGACCTTGTTCTCTGAGTTTGTTCGCAGCCCCAACTCGCGCACGAACGCAAGCGATTCCGAATGGGACTTGAAGCGAACGCCCTGGACGAAGCCGATGCCGTGGCAAACGAGCGACAGCTTGCGGTCCGCGGTGACACTCGGGTCCTTCTGCCGGAGCGAACCGGCGGCCGCGTTGCGAGGATTGGCAAAGGTCCTGTGGCCGGCCTCGCCCAACCGCTCGTTGAGCTTGGTGAAATCATCCGTGCGCATGTAGACCTCGCCGCGCACCTCGAGAACGCGGGGCACGTCGTCCCCACGAAGTCTCAGCGGCACCGCATTGATGGTCTTGAGGTTGCCGGTGATGTCTTCGCCGGTGCGGCCGTCCCCGCGTGTCGCTCCCTTGACGAACACCCCGTCCTCGTAGATGAGGTTGACCGCGACGCCGTCCATCTTGAGCTCGGTCATGTACGCATCGACGTTCGAGATGAGGCGTTCGGCCCGATGTCCCCACGCCCGCAGCTCCTCGAGGGAAAAGCAGTTGTCGAGGCTCATCATCGGCGTCCGGTGCTTGACCGGAGCGAACTGATCCGAAGGCGGCGCGCCCACGCGCTGGGTGGGCGAATCAGGAGTTACGAGATCCGGAAACTCATCCTCGATTCCCAGAAGCTCCTTGTTGAGCGCGTCGTACTCCGCATCGGCGATCTCGGGGTCGTCGAGCGCGTGGTAGCGGTAGGAGTGATAGTTGATCGCCTCGCGCAGCTCTTCGGCGCGCGCTCGAGCCTGCTTCTTCGTCGTCTTCTTGGTCGTCACGGTCATGCTCCTATTGTCTCAGCGAGCCCCGACACTTGCGAGAGCAGATGCGCACTACAGTGAACCCATGGCGCCCCTTTCGCCCCCCGATTCGCTGCACGACGGCGTCGTCGCCATCCGCTCGTGGGAGAACTCCGACCTCGATCGGCTGCTCGACCTCTTGGCCGATCCCGAGATCCCCCGCTGGACCGGGATCCCGATCCCCTACACTCGCAAGGACGCCAAGGTCTTCTTCAAGTCCAACGCCCGGCAGGAGGCCATGGGCGTAGGTACCGACTCTGCGATCACCGACGCGGTCGGCGGCAAGTTGCTCGGAGGAGTCGGGCTCAAGCTTCATGTCGTTCACTCGAGCGCCGAGGTTGGCTACTGGGTGGCTGCCGGGGTTCGCAGGCGCGGAATCGCCTCGCGAGCCCTCAGGCTGATGGCTCGCTGGGCGTTCATGGACCTCGACGTAAAGCGACTCGAGTTGCTCACCCACGTCGGCAACCACGCCTCCGAGGGCGTGGCGCTCAACTGCGGATTCACGCGCGAGGGGGTGCTTCGCAGTTGCAGGGAGATCAAGGGCGAGCGCGTCGACCTGACCATCTTCTCGCTGCTGCCGAACGACCTCGACGGCCAGAGCACTTAGAAGACTCGGCGCAGTGCCGAGCGCGCGGCGAAGGCACCGCACATCCCGTGCACTCCCCCGCCGGGAGGACTCGACGACGAGCAGAAATAGAGCTTCCTGTTGGGCGTCGAGTAGGGGTCCAGGCGCGGCGCGGGACGCGTGAAGAGCTGACCGTAGTGCTGGAGGCCCCCCGAGATGTCACCCCCGATGTAATTGGCGTTGTACCTCTCGAACTCGGGAGCCGAGATGGTGGCCTTGGCAAGGATCGTGTCGCGAAAGCCGGGGGCGAAGCACTCGATCTGATCGATGATCCGCTCGCTCATGTCCATCGGAGAACCGCTCGGCACGTGGCAATAGGTCCACACCGTGTGCTTGCCTTCAGGAGCGCGAGTCGAGTCGAAGATCGATTGCTGCGCGAGCAGGGCATATGGACGATCGGGATGACGGCCGCGCACGACGGCGTCCTCGGACGCGGCCACCTCCTCCAGGGTGCCGCCGAGATGAATGGTTCCCGCTCGCCGGCACGCATCCGACTTCCACGGGATCGGCTCGCTGAGCGCCAGGTCGACCTTGAATACGCCGGGGCCGTGCTGATAGCGCTCGAGCCGCCCCCGGTAACGAGGCGGCAATTGATCGCCGGCAATCGCCACGACCTGCCTAGGGGTGAGGTCGAACAGGACCGCGCGCGCCTCCGGCAGGTCATCCATGGCGGCGATTCGACGTCCAGTAACGAGTTCGCCACCCAGCGACTTCAGGTAGGTAACCAGCGCGTCGGTGAGCACCTGGGCGCCGCCCTCGATCGTGGGCCAACCGTAGCCGTGCCCCACGAGCGCGAGCATGATTCCATAGGCCGCGGTGGGGGCTCGCCTCAGCGACAGCATCGAGTGCGCCGCGATTCCACCCAACAGCGCCTTCGCCCTGTCCTCTTCGTAGAGCGACGTCGCCAGACCGACTGCGGAGCGAATCGCGGAGGGGCCGAAGCGGGCGAGCGCAAGGGGATGGCGTGGCAGCCTGGCCGGACCCAGGATGTCTAGCACCAGCTTGTCGGTGTTTCGCACCAGCGGCTCCATGAGCTTGCGATATGCGCGAGCGTCGGCGCCGAGGCCCTCGGCGGTCTCCCCCACCGAGCGCTCGAGCACGGCCGCATCTCCGTCGTCGAGAGGATGAGCCAGCTGTGTGATCGGGTGACAAAAACGAACGCCGAGATCGGCCAGCGGCATTGACTTGAAGAACGGTGAGGCGAGCGCCAGAGGCTGAATCGCAGAACACACGTCGTGGGTGAACCCCGGCAGCGTTAGCTCGGCCGAGCGACATCCCCCTCCGGGCGTCTCGGCGGCCTCGAACACGACCACGGACTTCCCTGCCCTCGCAAGCTCGATGGCTGCGGCGAGCCCGTTGGGGCCGGCTCCGACGACCACGGCGTCGTAGGCGTGTTCCTCAGTCATGCCCCAAGTGTCACCGATTGTCCGGGCCTCCGTCGAGGTGAAGGAAGGGGGCTTAGCGGCCGCGACGCAATGCTCTGATCGGAGTGCCCATCATGTAGATGCCGGAGCGGATCGCCGAGTTGTACCGGATGTTGCCGGCGTACCGCCACTGACGCTTCTTGTCTACGCACACGATCTGGGTTTCGACCGCCTCCGAGACGCCGAAGTGCTCGGCCAGGGCGGTGAGCGTGAAGACCCAGAAGCGATCCTCCTTACGGTGACCGCCGAACATGAGTCCGAGCTCGAACAAGGGATCGTTGGCTCGAAGCAGCACGTGCGCCTGCGCGGTAGTCACGCCGTCGGGACCCTCGAACGCGGAGAAGGTGATGAAGGAGGCGAACATGTGCCCCTCAGGAGTCATGAACGTGAACGACTCGTCGTCCGCGTACATCACGAGCACGCCGGTCGATAGCGTCAGTTTTCCCGGCATGGCGAGATTTAGCAGCGCGACGTCCCCGGGCGCGATGCCGGTGAGCGGACCGTAGAAACGGTTTCCATCCGGCCAGAAGCTGGGGAACTTCGCCTTCCAGGTCGCCACCACTTCCTGCGGCGTCACTCCGGCCCCCGTCATCGGAATCTTGTAGGTCTTCTGCCACATCTTGCCGAAGCCCTGCATCGGGCTGGTCTGACGGCGACCGGTGACGTTGATGTTGCGGGCCTCGGGGGGAACCTCGCCGAGGCTCAGTGACTTGGTGGCGCGGGCCCAATAGGCGGCGTCGCGGGCGATCTTCTCCGCGATCTCCTCCGCCGGCTCTGCGGTCTCCTCAGTGGGGGCGGTCTCGGGAAGTTCCTCTGCAGTCATTTCAACCACCCGTTCACGAGGCGCCGGCGGCGGTTAGCGCGTCGGCCTCGGTGTCGTAGATGCCCACGGCCTCATCGAGGCGCGTCAGCTCGAATATCTGGCGGTAGTGATCGGTGAGCCCGAATGCGAACAGCCGTTGCTTCTGGCGGTTGGTGCGAACCAGCAGCGTGACCAGGAGGCCGATGCCCGAACTGTTCATGTATTCGAGGTCGGTGAAGTTCAACAAGATCACCTGGGGCCGGGACTCGTTCGCTTCGGCGAAGGCACTCATGAGCGCATCATCCGAGGCCGCGGTCACCTCACCCTTGATGTCGATGATCGCGGCGCCTGGTCCTGCGTCACGAACGCCTAGCACTTCGTTCGTCATACCTTCCTCCTCACCAGAGCCAACCGTTGCTGTCTTTGCGCCAAACGACCGTCACGACGATCGTTCCACTAGGCTTTTGCTGCGAGTCCCTCGACCGCGCCGGCCTCATCTCCGTGAATGTCGATGAAGTCCGACAGGCGGGTGATGTCGAAGATCTCCTTGTAGTGATCCATCAGCCCGAAGGCCCTGACCGCCTTGTTGGTTTCGCGCGCTCGACCGAGCAACCCGACGATCAGCGCTATCCCGGTCGAATTGATGTACGTCGCCTTCGAGAAGTTGAGGACGACCACCGACGCGTCTCCCACCGCATCCCAGGCCGCCTGCAATGCCTTCTCGGCGGTTCCGTCGAGCTGACCGGCAAGGTCGATGATCGCGACGTCTCCAGTGTGGCGAACGCTGGCCACGAAGGCATTAGCGTCCATGGGCGTCCCCTTTCAGGTGGAAGGTGAGTTCGACGGTGCGAGTGCTGCCATCACTTGTTACGTCCAGATCGTCGACCATGCTCTCGATGAGGAACAGCCCCCATCCGCGCGGCTTCTGGCGGCCCTCGAGCTTGGCCTCGAGATTAGGCGCTTCCGGGTGAGCGAGTATTTCCGATCCACCCGTATCCGTGATCCGCACCCGAAGGTCGCCGCCGGCCACCTCGGCCACGATGCCTACCGGAATCAGCGGATCGTTGTGGTTGCCGTGCTCGATGGCGTTCATGGTTGCCTCGGCTACCGCGGTCTTGAGTCGTTCGAGCTGAGCGGCAGGCAGGCCGAGATCCACCACCGCGTCGGCAACCATCGCGAGCGCCTTCCGTTCGTTGCCCGGCTCACTGGGGAGGTCGAATTCGACGAGCACCCCGCTCGTGTTCTGATCCTCCATCGCACCAGCTTGCATCGCGTGCCCGGAGCGCTGCAAGGTCACGAGGGTGATGTCGTCCTCTTGGTCCCACGCCGGCCCCACGAACCCGTCCAGGGCTTCCAGCAACTGGTCGATCAGGTCCTCGCCCCCGCGTCCCTCGCCGACGATGCCCATCAGGCGGGGAAAACCGAACATCTCGCGCTCGGGGCTGTGAGCCTCGGCCAGGCCATCGGAGTGCATGAGCATGCTGTCCCCCGGCTCGAGCGTCGCCAGCTTTTCCTCGTAAGACATGTCGGGGAGCAATCCCAGCGGCATGCCCGTGGCGCGCAACTCGATGGTGTCGCCGCCGCTGCCCACGTAGGGAAGGTTGTGACCCGCATTGGCGAAGCGCAACGTGCCCGCAACCGGATCGAGGACCGCGTAGAGGCAGGTAACGAACATCTTGGGAGGCATGTCATCGACCAGCAGCGCGTTTACCCGCTCGAGCACCTTTGAGGGTGAGACCAGCCTGGGGGCCTCGGCCCTCAGCAGACTGTGAGTCGTGGCCATGACCAGCGCCGCCGGGACGCCCTTGTCGGTGACGTCGCCGACGACTATCCCGATCTTGTTGTCGGGGAGCTCGATGAAGTCGTAGAAGTCGCCCCCCACCTCGCGAGCGGGCCGGTAGTAGGCGGCAACGTGCCATCCCGGAAGGTCGGGGAGGTCGCGCGGCAGAAACTGCTGCTGGATGAGCTGTGCCACCCGCAACTCCTGTTCCACGCGCTCTCGCTCGCGAGCCTGGCTCTCCTGCTGGCGCACCAGCTGGGCCACGCGCACCGCGGGTGCCGCCTGTCCCGCCAGCGCGTCCAGCAGCTTGCGGTCGTCGGCGGAGTAGTCCTGTTCGCTGAGCCTAGGCCCGAGATTCAGGAGCCCTACGAGCTCGCCTTGGGTAACCAGCGGAACCACTATCCGAACTCCGGCCTCGAGGAGCTCCTCGCGTGCCGGCGAGTCCAGATGGAGGGATTCGAGCTCGACGGCGCCGGCCGCGGATTGGAAGTAGGCCAGGATCGGGTCATTGGGCGCGATATCGACCGGAGCGACCTCCATGTCCCGGCGCGCAGGGGTGGAGTCGGCGTCGACCCTGACCTGCTCCCGGCGACGCCCTATGAAACGCCTCAACACACCCGCTCCGGCACTCATCTCATGCTCCTTTTACGCCCGTTCCGTTCCCGAATCGTTACGAGAGCCCGTAGGGGCAAAACTTTCATCTCCGGCAATCCCAGACAACCGCCATTAAGAGGCTCAGAGGCGTCACACCCACCGAATAGCCTGATCCTGCCCTGAGCGTCCGCGCCGCTCCGCTTGCCCCTATCGAAGGAGAAGACCAAAATGGTGGCAGATGAAAAAGCGCGCGCCGAGTTACAGCGCAGACTCGATGAGATCCTCGGTCCCGAGCCGGCGGCAACCCTGATGGGCGCGCTGCCCTCGGAGCCTGTGGCGACCAAGGTCACCCTCGATGCCCTCGAAGAGAGGATGAACCTCCGATTCGAGCAAGTCGACCTGCGCTTCGATCTGTTCGACGAGAAGATGGATCTGCGCTTCGAGCTCTTCGAGAATCGCATTCTCGCGGCTTTGCACGAGGCCATCGGGCTGGTCCGGTCGGATTTCTCGACCCAGTTGATCGCGCAGACACGCACCTTTGTCTTCGCCACCATCTCCACTCTGATCGCCCTGGCCGCCCTCGGGGTCGCCGCCCTTCGGTTCTCGTAGGCTCTCGCGGCGCTCATCTCGAATCTCCTCCACCGCTCTCGCGAGCTTCGGTGGCCAGCCACAGCGAAGCCTGAGATGGGTTGATGGTCGAGTCGACCACGTTCACGAGGTCTGTGGTGAGTACCTCGAGGTCCACTTCGCGCCGGAGTCGAGCACCGAAATCGTTGAGGGTGCGTTCGGCATCGTAGCGACTGCGATTGAAGCGCCGGTCGACCAGGGATTGCAACCTGGCCTTGAGGGGGCCGAAGGCCGCAATCACGCCGAGGGTCGAGGCGGCCACGATCACGGGCGAGTCCTCGCCGAGCGGAAGCACCGACTGCAGCGCCAGCACCGCCAGGAGGTAGCCGCCGGCCAGAATGGCGGAGAGCAGTCCGTAGGACACCGTCCGGCTGATGATCCGGTCTATGTCGTACAGCCGGTACCGGAGGATCGCGATGCCGACCGCCGCGGGAATAGTGAGGAACGCGGCGGTGGAGAGCAGTTGCCTCCAGAACCCGGACACGGGGATGAACGCGTTAACGATGAAGTCGGCCAGCACCAGAGCGCCGGCCAAGAGCAGCCACTTGATCTGCAGGCGCTCGACCCCGGATGACCTTCGCCACCGGAGAAGCAGCGACACGACGGAGGCAAGGAATCCAATCGCGATCAAGGCGAGAGAAACCGGTATCAAGACCCCGGCGATGCTCTCCGCGTCGATGGACTCAGGATCGATCAGCAGGGTCCTCCCCCTGAACTCCCAGGTTGCGATCGCGACCGGCCCCGTGACCAGCAAGCCGGCAACCAGGGGCGGCAACAAGGCCCAGCGCCAGCCTCGGTGCCAGAACCGGCCCGAGGGGAACAGCAGGAACAGGGGCGGCAGCAGGACGATCGGCCAGATCCAGATCCACTGGTAGAACCAGGCCGCCGCGGCCGCCCCCGGCAACGACTCGGGATCGACCACTAGGCCGCGAAGCGCGTCCTCCCCGGCGAAGTTGCCGGCGAACCCCACCAGCGGCGCCAGCAGAAACAGCCAGCCGATCGGATTCTCCGGACGGCGCGCGGTGATCAGGGCTCCGATGACCGGAAAAGCAAGAAACGTGATCCTGTCGATGTAGTCGCCGGCGCGCGAGCCGAACTCGCGGGGGAGCTCGGCGGAAGATGACCAGGTCATTAGCGCGAGCGTCATGGCGGTAATGACCACGCCCAAAGCGAACAACGACCAGGCGAGCCTCGCCGCATTGCGCCGGGTCACGGTCTTCCCCCCGAGCCACTCAGCCACAATGAGACGTGAGCCGGTTGCATTGTGGTGCGCACAACGCCGACCAGATCGGACGACAGACTGTCGAGGTTGGTCTCCGCTCGCAGCCGTGCCGAGAAGTCGTCGATGGTCCTCGCCGCGTCGTAGCGGCTCCGGTTGAAGCGGCGGTCGACGAAGCTCTGGACCCTGGCGCGAACAGGTCGGAACAGCGCGACTACAGCGAGAGTCGACGCGGCGACAGTTATCGGTGAATCGTCTGCCACTCGAAGCAGCCTCTGCAGCGCCAGCACAAGGCCCAGGTAGCCGGCGGCCAGCACTGCAGTCACCACTCCGTAGACGAGCGTGCGATTGATGAGGCGATCGATGTCGTAGAGACCGTGTCGCACGATGCCTATTCCCTTTGCGACGGGGATGAACGTCAGGCCGAGCATGATCGCCAGGAAGCCGATTAGATCGGCGAGGCTGCCCTTGGGATTTCCGGCCACCGCAAACAAAACCTGAGCCCCCAATGAAGGCGGCGGCGAAGATCAGCACCGCAAAGACGAACCACCGAATCTGCTGGCGCTCCGAGTGTCCGGCCCGGCGCCAGCGGACCACCAACGAGGCGATCGCTCCAACCTCGGCGGCCCCGACGGCGACCATAAGCAGTGGATTGTCGGCCAATCCTCGAGCGGCCTCGATCCCCAACGGGTTAGTCATGCCCTCCACCGCGTCTATCGGTCCGGGCCGCAGCGCGAGCGCCAGGCATAAGGCTCCCAGGCCCAGCCCCGCCAGCCACCCCACCCATCTCCAGCGAGGTGAGACCAACCTTCCGGTCGGAAACAGCAGGGTCAAGTACAAGAGAAAGCCGAATCCAGGAACGGCCACCCACAGGGTGAGCCATCCGAAGAAGGCGGCGAGAGGAAGGGAGCCTGAGCTCTCCACCGACTGGGAGGCATACGCGTCGGCGAACAGGAAGAGGCCGACCAAGAACGAGCTGCCGAGCATGAGCCAGCCTTCGGGGTTACGGCTCTTTCTAGTAGCGACCAGAGCGCCGGTGCCACCCAAGACCAGCAACCAGCCGTTGACGAGCACGGTCGCGAAGATCCCGTCCTCGAGGTGCAGGAAGAGCGAGGACAAGAACATGGCCAGCACGAGTCCGATTCCCAAGGATGGGAGCGCCGCGGCCCTGTGGCTGAGGCCGATCAATGCGCCGCGCTTCTCTATCTCATGGTCGCCGCGTTCGGTTGGAGCCACAGCGAGACGTGTGCGGGCTGCATGGTGTCACGCACGACTCCGACCAGATCGGTGGACAGGCTGTCGAGGTTGGTCTCGGCCCGCAAGCGCGCGGAGAAGTCATCGATGGTCCGGATGGCATCGAAGCGCCGGCGGTTGAACCTCCGGTCCACCACCGCCTGGATTCGGTTTCTCAGCGGTCGGAACAGGGCGACCATCCCGAGCGTCGAGGCGGCGACGGTCACGGGCGAGTCATCAGACACGGGAAGCGCGCCCTGCAGCAACAGAACCGCACCGAGGTAGCCCAATGCGAGCACCGCGCTCAGTCCACCGTAGACAATCGTTCGATTGATGATGCGGTCGATGTCGTAGAGCCTGTAGCGGAGCATGGCGATTCCGATGGTGATTGGAATCGACGTCACGGCCATGGAGAAGATGCCGTTCACCAGGTTGACCGTCGCATCGGTCTCCCCGATGATTGCGAGCACCACCCCCTGCAGCAAGAGGTTAAGAACGACAACCACCCCGGCATAGGAGAACCACTTGAGTTGTTGGCGTTCGACCGCGCGCGAGCGCCGGAAGCGCACGATCACAGAGACCACGGAAGCCACCACGCTGAACACGATCAGGACCTCGCCTACCCACAGAGCTACCTGCAGTGGAATGTCGAGCACCTCGATCCCGTAGGGGTTGGAGATCCTTCCATTGGTGTCCTGGAGCGCGCCCGGTGAAAAGGCGTAAGCGGACACGACCAAGGTCAGACCAAGGCCCGTGGTCCAGACCAGCAACCTCCATCGGTGGGACAGGGGACGGCCGGTGGGAAACAGCTGGAGCACGAAGAGCAAGGGAGCAAGGGCGAGCGACCAGATGAAGCTCCCCGCCCAGTCGACGAAGTCGCCCTCTGCACCTCGAGGAGTAGCCGGAGTCATCTCTGCATGTGTCGTCAAGAACGCCGCCATCACTCCAAAGACTCCGAGCAGGCAGAGAATCCAGCCGATGGGGTTGTCGGAGCGGCGTGACGCAACGAGCCCGCCAACCACTCCACAGCCGATGACGAATATGCCAAACGGGATGATGTTGATGAGATCCGGCGACCGATCGCGCGTGAGAGAAAAAACGACGACGGCCAGCATTCCGACCAAGATGATGGCGGTCAGTCCCCACGCGAGGGAGGCCTTTCCTCGGCCCCTCATGCGCTCGTTCCAGGTTTGATCCAAAGCGACAGGTGGGACGGCCGCACCGTGTCGTCCACCACGTTGAGCAGATCGCTGCTGAGCGCGTCGAGATCGACCTCTTGCCGCAAGCGCTGGCCGAACGATTCGATCGTCAGCGCGGCGTCGTAGCGACTTCGATTGAAGCGGTGATCCACTGCTGCCTGAACGCGGTTCCGCAAGGGACGGAAGGCGGCGACAACTGCAAGCGTCGACGCCGCCACGATCACGGGGGAGTCGTCCCGGACGGGAATCATCGACTGAAGCGCGAGCACCGCCAACAAGTAGCCCCCGGCCAGGATCGCGGTCAGCAGACCGTAGGCGAGTGTGCGACTGATCAGACGGTCGATGTCGTAGAGCCGGTACCGCAGCATGGCAACGCCGATGGTGATCGGAATCGACGTGACCGCGACTGAGAATAGACCTTCAACGACGTCCACCGCGGCGCTGCTCTCGTCGGCGAAGGAGAAGACCACCATCTGCACCATCAGGCTGCCGACAACCAGCACTCCGGCATAGGAGAACCACTTGAGCTGCTGGTGCTCCACACCTCTCGATCTTCGGAAGCGAATGACCAGGGAAACGAGAGACATCACGACGCTTGTCGTGATGAGTAACCCGGCCGCCGCGGACATGACCTTCAGCGGCACCTCGAGGACATCGATGCCATAGGGGTTCGTCGTCCTCGGGTTCGAGTTCGCGAGCGCGCCGGGAGCGAGAGCGGGAGCCAGGACGGCAAAGGCGATACCGAGGCCGGTTGTCCATACCAAAGCGTTCCACCGGCTCGTCAGGGGTCGCCCGTTAGGAAAAAGCTGAAGCACGAAAATTGCGGGGGCGAAGGCCAGCAACCAGATGAAGGCGAGGATCCAGTCGACGAAGCGTCCATCGCCACCGGATGTGAGCGGGGCGCGGTCTATGTAAAGCGACGAGAGCGTGGCCAGCATCCCGAAGAAGCCGACAAGACAAAGTATCCATCCGATCGGATTGACCGAGTGCCGCGAAGCGACGAGTGCCCCGACCACCGCGCACCCGCCGATGAACACCACGAACGTAACGGTGTTGACGATCTGACCGGATAAACCCCCCTCCGTGAGGTCGAGGACGACGACAAAGAGCGTCCCAACCCCGCTGATCGCGCACAGCGACCACGCAATTGCGGCAGCTTTTCGAGCGATCATCGGTTGACTCCAGGTTTGATCCACAGCGACAAGTGCGCAGGTCGCACGGTCGTATCCACGACCCGCATCAGGTCTGCCGTCAGGGCCTCGAGATCGACCTCCTCGCGCAGGCGCCGGCCGAAGGACTCGATAGTCAGCGCGGCGTCGTAGCGGCTGCGGTTGAAGCGGCGGTCCACGATTCGCTGGATGCGAGCGCGTAGAGGGCCGAAGGCCGCGACCACCAGCAGGGTCGATACGGCCACGATCAGCGGCGACTTCTCAGGAAGAGGAAGGATCGACTGCAGCACCAGAACCGACAGGAAGTAGCCGCCGACCAGCAGTGAGGTTAGAAGCGCGTACGCGACCGACCTGCTAATGATGCGGTCCACGTCGTAGAGGCGGTAGCGCAGCACCGCCATCGCGATCGACACGGGAATGCCCATCACCAGAAGCGGGAACAAGAACCCCGGCAACCTCACCAAATCACCGAGCGGAACCAATACCGCGAAGGCGCTTCCCGCGAGAGCGACCCATTTGAGCTGCTGGCGCTCCTGTGCCGCGGCGCCCCGATATCTGACCACCAGTGACGCCGCACTCAGGACGATGGCGACTAGAAGCACCGGCCCCAGCGCGGTGAACACGGTGTCTTCAGTATCGCCGAGGCCGGAGATCCCGATCGGGTTGGGGATCGAGTAACCCTCGCCCACCAAGCGTTCCTCCACCATCGAGAGAACGGCAGCGAATACCACAAGCGCTCCCGACAGCCATGCCACCGGGCGCCAGCGCGGGGAGGGAAGTCGTCCGTTCGGAAACAGCAGTAGCAGGAATGTAGGGATGACCATGATCAAGGGGAACCAGGCCCATGCCTCGATCCAAGCAGCCAGCGTCGCCCCGGGGGTGGCTTCATCTCGGTAAACCAGCCCGTATTGCGCGTAACTCGCCCCCCATATCAGGATCCCGGTCTGGAAGCCCACCCACAACATCAGCCACGCGATGAGATTGTCGGGGCGCCGTTGCACGATCAGTGCGCCCATCGCTGGAAACGCGGTGAAGGCTGCCATGAGCAGCAGGTCCTCCAGCCATCCACCATCCGGTGCCGTGCCGCTTACGCGGTCGAGAATTTCGCTCGTCACCGTCATGCCGATGGTGAACGCGAGCAACACCCAGGCTGCGACTCGAAGGCGGCGCTGGCGCCGCGTCAGGCTGTCGGTAGTCATGTCTGTCGCTCCGGGCTGATCCACAGCGAGACGTGGGTGGGTGCCATCGTGTGATCCACGACCGCGACCAAGCCGGAGGCGAGCGCGTCTAGCTCGACTTCGTTTCTGAGCCGCGCTCCGAAACTCTCGATGGTGTGCTCGGCGTCGTAGCGGCTGCGGTTGAAGCGGCGGTCGACCAGATGTCTGATCCGAGAACGAAGAGGTCCGAACGCGGCGACGACGGCCAGAGTCGACGCGGCCACGATGACCGGAGAATCGTCACGGACGGGAAGCACCGATTGCAGTGCCAGCACCGCCACGAGGTAGGCGCCGGCCAGCAGCGCGGTGAGCAGGCCGTAGGCCAGCGTGCGGCTGATGATGCGATCGATGTCGAAGAGCCGGTAGCGAAGCATCGCAAAGCCCGTGGCAATTGGAAGCAGCAGGACGCCAACGCTTGCGAGCAGTTCGTTACCTGCTCCCTCCGATGAGGACATGGGGCCCACAACGGTTCCGACCACCGCGACGGCAAGGGCGAACAGGAACCACTTGAGTTGAAGTCGCTCGACCTCACCCGCGCTCCGATAGCGAAACACCAGCGATGCGAAGGAGCCGAACAGTGCGGGGATCATGAAGGCATAGGGAAGGTCCCAAAGCACCGCGGCAAGTCCCTCCAACTCCGGAGTCTCATCGAGCAACATCGGCCCGCGATATGGCCACGTACCGACTGCCCCGATTAACGTCGCGGCCACTCCGGCGAGCGCGAGTCCTTCCGCTACCCGCCAGCGTCGCGAGGGAAGCGCTCCGTCGGGAAAGCGAAGCACGGTAATGGCCGTCCACGACATGATCGGGGTCAATACCAAGTGGTAGATGCAGGATGCCGCCGCTCCACCCTGGAGCGTCCCCGGCTCGACAATGAGAGAGCGCGCCGCGTACTCGTACGCGAAGGTTCCTACCAACCCCGTCAGGCCAACGAGTACGAACAGCCGTGCCACTACGTGACCAGGTCTTCGTGACAGGACGGTGAACCCCACAACCACGAAGACGAACTGGGATAGCGAATAGATCGGATCGCTAACATCGAGGTAGTCAGCGATGCCGGCGAGTTCTTCGGGCCTCATCAGCCCGAACGCCACAGTGATGCCCGCGAGACCCGCGCTCCCAAGCAACGCTAGTGCCCGCACGACGCTCGGCCACGCCGTGCCCGGTCGCGCCAGCGCCGTCGTCTTCATCGAGCCTTCTCCGACGAGCGCAGCCACAACGACGCATGCGCGGGGTTCACCGTGCTGCGCACGACGGCGACTAAATCGCTCGAGAGATCGTCGAGGTTCGTCTGCGCGCGGAGGCGAGTGCCGAACTTGTCGATCTCTCGCTCGGCGTCGTAGCGAGTGCGGTTGAATCGTCTTTCAACCCGCTCGCGGATACGCGCTCGCAAAGGACCGAAGACGGCAACCACGGCGAGAGTCGAGGCGGCAACGATCAGGGGCGAGTCATCCGGAATTGGCATCACCGACTGGAGCGCGAGCACCGCGAGTAAGTAACCGCCGGCGAGCACGGCCGTCAGCGCCGAGTACGAGATGGTCCGGCTGACCAGGCGATCGATGTCGTACAGGCGGTAACGGAGAATCGCCACGCCCGCGCAGATCGGAGGAGCCGACAACAGGATCGGATCGACGAACGGTAGGCGTCCGCCTGCGACCTGATCGAGAATTCCCTGCCCGACGAAACCCACCAACATCAGGACACCAGCGAAGGTGAACCATTTGAGCTGCTGGCGCTCCTCACCCCTCGAACGCCGGAACCTGGTCACCAGGGCAGTCAGCGACAACACCACGAGCGCCAAGGCCCCGGCAAACAAAACGGCGCCGATGGCGCCCTCCTCTACGTCGCGCAGACCCGGGATACCGATGGGGTTGATGAGCACGATCTCGCTTCCGGGAAGCTCGATCTCGGACTCCAGCGCCCCGAGCAGCACGAAGCTTCCCGTCCAGACGATGGTGGCGCGCCATATCCATGCAAAGCGTCCGGGGAGTGGTCTGCCCGTCGGAAAGACCTGCGGAAGCAGGAAGAGCAAGCTGGCCAGGTAAGCGAGCCAGTACCACTCGATCACGCTTGCTAAGAGCCCCGGTGACGGCAGCGACCCCGAGCCGGACGCGAGTTCGTAGCGCGCGTAGGCCTCGACCGCGATCCCCAGCCCCCAGCTCAGCCCCGCCAAAGTGAAAATCCACCCCACGAGGTGTCCGCCGCGCCGGACCAAAATGATCCCTCCCACCACCACGTTGGGAAGCACCGCCGCCATGTGGAACATGAGCCCGTTCGCATCGAGTTCGCCCAGTTCAGCGTGCAGAATGAGGGCCGCGATCAAGGCGACCACAGCCACGGTACCGGGAATCAGGCGCGCCTTCATCGGCGCGCTTTCTGGCCTGCTCATCGCTCCGGGCCGGCGCTATCGGTTGTCTGGATCACGCTTGCCCCCGTGATTACTCCGCTCTACGGCCCCACTCTCTACACCTAACGTCTGCGAATCGTTACGAGAAAGGCCCTTGCGCCGTTTTCGTGCGCGCGGTTCCAATATGAGTAGTACATCCACCTTTTGAGGGGACGGTTTTGTCCGACTTACGACTATTTCTGCTCGGTGCTCCTGGCATCGAACGAGACGGAAGCCCCGTCGACCTCGACACGCGCAAGGCCATCGCGCTCGTCGCCTACCTGGCGATAGAGGGACAGACCTTCCGCAGAGACTCCCTGGCCGGGCTCCTGTGGCCGGAGCACGGCGGAGATCAGGCGCGCGGCGCGCTCCGGCGCACCTTGTCGACGCTCAAGAAGGGAATGGGGGGCGAGGGGGTCGAGGCCGACCGAGCCACCGTCGGCCTCACCAGCGACGCCGTTTGGACGGACGCGACGGAGTTCCGTCGGTTAATCGAACAGAGCCAGGTCCCCTTCGCGGAAGGCGACCCGGATGCGTGCTTGGCCCTGTTAGAGCGCGCCATCCAGTTGTATCGAGGCGATTTCATGGCGGGGTTCTCGCTGCGAGACAGCGTGGACTTCGAGGACTGGCAGTACTTTCAATCCGAATCCCATCGACGGCTCATGACCGGCGCGCTGGAGCGAGCCGTTGAGTGCCTGACGATGCGCGGTCGCTTTGCGGAGGCCATCGATCGCGCTCGCCGCTGGTTATCGCTAGATTCCCTGCACGAACCGGCGCACCGCAAGCTCATGGCGTTGTATGCGTGGAACGACCAGCGCGCCAGCGCACTCAAGCAGTATCGAGAGTGCGTCGGATTACTCGATCGCGAGCTGGGTGTCCCCCCACTCGAAGAGACCACCGAGCTCTACCGGCAGATCACCGACAATCGACTCCCGGAGCCCGAGCTCCTCTCGTTGCCGCAAGAGCTCGGCTCGGTGGAGCTCGCCGGCGTGCACGCGCCCACACCTACACCACTGGTAGGTCGAACGACCGAGCTTGCGCTCCTGCTAAACGCCTACGAGTCGGTGGGCGCGGCCGGACGAGTCGCGCTCATCGAGGGCGAGGCCGGTATCGGCAAGAGCCGACTCGCCGACGAGTTCCTCGCACGGTTGCACGAGCGCGGTTCGATGACAGCAACCGTCCGCTGCCACGCAGAGGAGACTCACCTCGCCTTCGGGGTAGTCACCGGACTCCTTCGCCAGACACTCGAGGAGAAGGGAAGGGAGTGGCTTGGGGTCGTGCCCGTGCACTGGCTGAGCGAGTGTGCCCGGCTGTTGCCCGAGCTGCTGACTCTCGGCATCGACGTCCCTCCTCCCACGCGGCTGGACGACCCCGGCGCCCAGGCTCGCTTCTTCGAGGGCATAGCCAGCTTCTTGACCTCGGCGAGTAACGGGCCTCAGCGGGGAGTGCTGCTCGTCGACGATCTGCACTGGACGGACGAATCCTCGCTGGACGCGCTCCTCTACCTTGCAGGCCGCCTCAGGGGACGGCCCCTGCTCTTGCTCGGGACCTTTCGTTCCGACGAGGTCGGAGCGTCGGCGCGTGTCCGCCGGTTGGCGACCGCGGCCGGCCAGTATTCGATAGACAACATCGAGCTCCGGCGTTTGACCCGCGACGAGGTGTCCGAGCTGGTCACCGCCGCCCGTCCCGGCGACGCGACCTTGAGCGACCGTCTCTACGAGGAGACCGAGGGACTTCCGTTCTTCCTCGTCGAGTACCTGGCGGCGCTCGACGAGGGTGCCGATCCCGAGTCGCCGCAATGGTCACCCCCGTCGGGTGTGCGCGAGCTCCTGTCGTCGCGCGTCGAGCAGCTGAACGAAACGGCGCGACAGGTGCTCACGACCGCCGCCGTTATCGGACGGAGCTTCGACTTCGACACGGTGCGCGAGGCGGGTGGTCGCTCGGATGACGAGACCGTCACCTCTCTCGACGACCTCGCCGCCGCGGGCCTGATCAAAGAGGTGGCGCCGGCCGGGAAGGGGTTCCCCACCTTCGACTTCAGCCACGAGGGGATCCGCCGTCTCGTCTACGACGACGCAAGCAGCGCCCGCCGAAGGTTGCTACATAGGCGCGTGGCGGACTCGCTGGCGCGCTCCCGACGGCGCCCGGCGGTGGAGCCGGGGGCAGTCGCCCATCACTACGAACTCGCCGGCAACGATGCCGCCGCCGCGCGCTACTACGAGCTTTCGGGGCGCAAGGCCAGTTCGTTGTTCGCGCACGCCGAGGCAATGGCCCACTTTCGCACCGCGCTTGCGCTCGGACATCCCGAGCCCGCCCGCATTCACGAGGCCCTTGCCGACATTCAGACCTTCTCCGGCGACTACTCGGGTGCGCTGATCGAATATGAGACCGCCGCGGCGTTGAGCGACCAGCACGATCTGGTAACGATCGAGCACAAGATCGGAACCGTGCACCATCGAAGAGGAGATCTCGACTCCGCTCGCAGCCACTTCGAAGGTGCCCTGGAGCTTCTCGACGACGACGACCACGCGCGGCGATCGCGCGTGTTCTCCGACCTCAGCCTCACGGCTCATCGCTCGGGAGAGTCCGCCACCCCGGAGCTTCTGGCGAACGAGGCCTTGGGCCTTGCCGAAAAGACCGAGGACATCAACGCGCTGGCACAGGCACACAACATCCTTGGCATCCTGGCCAAGAGCCGGGGCGATGTGGACAGCGCGCTCGAGCACCTTCAGCAGAGCGCCGATCTGGCCAGCGATCTCAGCGACCCGACGGCTCGTATTGCGGCGCTCAACAACCTCGCACTGGCCCGGGGAGAGGCCGGTGAACGCGACGCGGCCATCGAGATCCTGAACGAGGCACTCAAACTCTGCACCGAGCAGCAGGACCGTCATCGCGAGGCCGCGTTGCATAACAACCTGGCGGACCTCTTTCATCGCAACGGAGAGCGCGAGCGCTCGATGGAACACCTCAAGCAAGCGGTTGCGATCTTCGCCGAGATCGGTTCGAAGGAGTCGACCATGCAGCCCGAGATCTGGAAGCTGGTCGAATGGTAGGCAAGGGTATCCAGCGATTCACCACAGAGTTGATGAGCGAGGGTCCGGGGACCTTCGTCGAGTTGCCGTTCGACGTTGTGGAAGCATTCGGGGCGAAGCGGGTACCGGTCCGATGCTCGATCAACGGCGCCGCGTTCCGGAGCACCGTAGCGGTTTACGGAGGCCGTTACTACCTACCGATTAACAAGAAGCTCCAAAGTGAGGCCGGGGTTACTGCGGGTGACGAGGTCGAGATGGTCGTGGATCGCGACGACGCGCCCCGCAAAATCGAAATGCCCGACGATCTCCGCAGCGCGCTGGACGAGGACGACGAAGCCCGGCTCGCCTTCGAGGCACTGTCGTTCACGCACCGCAGAGAGTACGTCGAGTGGATCACCGAGGCCAAGCGTGACGAAACCAGGCAGCGCCGAATTCGCAAGGCCGTTCAGATGCTGGGCGAGGGAAAGACCCGCTAAGTAGAAGCCTCAGGGTTCGGGGGGCTCGAGCTTGCCGGTCCTGCGATCCCGCTCGGTCTTGGCCTGGTGGCAGCGATAGCACCGCGGCTTGAGGTTTCCGTGGGAGGTGGGACCTAGAGCGACGCGCGGCTGAACGTGATCGAACTCCGTCTTGAACCGGTTCCCACAGTCGACGCACACCACGCCCTCGAAATCGGGGGCTCACCCAACTCCAGGGCGACCCGCACCTCGACCGAGGGATCGCGCGAGTAGCGCTTGAAGTTGCGCAGGTCCACCCCGTCGAAGAACAACCCGTTCAGAAAGGCGTCCTGGGCAATCTGCTTGGCGACCTGGGGTGACACCGGGCCCACGCCGGGAATCTTGCAGACCTCACCTTCTTTGACGTCGGTCCAGCCGCGCTTGGCCACCTCGTGGCTGACCAGGATCACCAGCTCGGGCCGCTTGGCCCGGCCCTCGCCTGCGCCCGACAGCATCAGGGCGTAGGCATCGGCGAGATAACGCTCGAAGGGCTCTTTTTCCCCACCGGCCCTGGCCTTTCTTGCGAGCCTTTGGGCCTCGGCCTCGGCGCGCGCCACGATCGGCGACCCGATGTGGGGCTCCAGTTCCATGTGGATGTGCACCATGCCGAGCTCATCACTGTGACTGCGCGCGCCTTGCGCGCCGCGTGCTGACGCTCGGCAAGTCCCCGGTGTTGTTCGGCCTCCAGCTTGACCTTGCGGGCCTTCTCGCGGAGCACATGGAACGACTCGGACTGAGCCACCGTCAGAAGCTCGCTGGCGGAACGGGAGCCGACTCCTAGGCCTTGGCGATCTCGCAGGCCTGGTCCAATGAGACTTCGCCGCGCTTGAGGGCGCCTTCTAGCGGCGCGGAACCACTGAGCACCTTGCCGGTGGCGATGGTGTCCTTGGCCTTGCCCACCGAGCTCCCGGTCGACCGGGCGATCCCGGAGGGGTCGTCTAGCTTTCGCGCCAGTGCGGCGACCCCGAACGCGGCCAATCTCTGAGTCCGGGCATTAGCCTCGAGCAGCTCGCGAGCGTCGGCCGCGCCAAGCAACTCCGGCTCGAGGTTCGCGTTGGCCTTCTCGAGCAGCTCGTTGGCCTCGTCGACTTGCGTGAATTCCATGCCCTCATCATGACGATGAGGTGTGACGAAAACTCTTTGGCTTCAGGGTGCACGGAGAGTTTCTGAAGTTTTTTCTCCGTTAGCCGATGGCGGGCGACAGACTCAATCCGGTGAGTCCTGGATGTTCTCGGCCCCCAGTTCGATGGGGATGTCGCCCGCGGGGTTGACTACCAGACCCGTGAAGCCCTGGTCCACCGCCACCTTCAGGATCTCCGCGGTCTGTAGCAGCGTGTAGCGACCGCCGGCGGGGCGCCAGGTGTCGAGCTCATCCTCGTCGGTGAACACGGGTAGAAGGTGCTCGCCCTCCTCGTTGGCCACGATGGGCACGGTCTCCGCGTCTGCGCCCGCGTCGCCCTCTTCGTCCTCCTCGACGAAAGGCAGGATGATCGTCGCCTGGTACAACATGTCGATGACTGGCTCCCAGGCATCGAGGTCTCCGGTGCGCGAGGCTTCGGTGGCCGCCTCGATCAGGCGGCTCGTCAGAGCAGACCGTTCCTGCCGGTCGTTCTCGTCGTTCAACGAGTTGAAGATGTTCACGGAGTGGCCCTTTCTGCAAGAAGCATGATCCGGCGGCGTTTGAACACGTAGTCCTCGCCGTCGCGATGGAAGTCCATCCTCGTCTTGGGTCCGTGCTCGTCGATGAAGCGTTTCACTCGCTCGATTCGCTCCTCCGGGAACTCGCCCGGCCACATCCAGTTCGAAAACCGCTCCCTTTGTTCCGCGATGCGCTCGGACACGATCTGCAGACCCGCCACGCGAAGAAGAGTTCGCAGCGCGCTCGGCGGTCGCGAGGATGCGTGGCTCGGATCGCGCACGATCTCGAGCTGGTTCATCACTACGGCCTCTTCGTAACGCTCGGTCGAGACTTGGTCGACGATCAATACCCTGCCGTCTTCTCTCATCACGCGCCTCATCTCCTTGAGAATGGGCAGTGGCTCCCAGATGTGGTGCAGTGCCTGCGCGGTGGCGACCAGCTCCACCGCACGTGAGCCGAACGGCAGGCGGGCTCCGTCGGCCACCACCTGTTCCATCTCTGGATGCCTGCGCCGCGCTTCGAAGAGCATCCCGGGGGTCAGATCGACGGCGATGAGACGGGCGGCGACGTCCCCGAACAGTTGAAGGAAGTTGCCAGTTCCCGCTCCAACCTCGACCACCGTCTCACCACCGGCCAGTCGGGCGAACTCAACCACCTTCAGCTCGTCGAAACGGCCTTGGGTTCGATCGGCGAACGACGTCGAGACCCGCTCGAACTCCGAGCGCAGAACCTCGGTGTGCCGGCGATCAGACACGTGCCCCCGCGGCGACGGTGGACGAAATAACGCCGCCGCCGAGCAGCTCGTCGGGGCGATCGGCGTCATAGAGCGCGGCCGACTGCCCGCGGGCGACCGCCTCGACCGGGCGGTCGAAGGCCACCTCGAGCCGTCCGGCATCCGAAGCACTCACGGTTGCGGCGTGGGTTTCACCGTGAGACCTGTACTGAACCAGTACGCGCCTGCCCTCGTCCAGAGCACCGGCGACGTAGCTCGTTTCCTCGGCGACGAAACCCTCGCAGCCGAGCTCGTCGCGCTCGCTTACCACGATGGTGTTCGAGGGCGCGTCAATCGAGCGCACGAACACGGGCATGCCGAGCGAGATCCCGAGGCCCCTGCGCTGGCCCACGGTGTAGCGGGCCACCCCACGATGTTCTCCCACGCGCCGCCCGTCCGTCGTCACGATCGGCCCGGGACGGCCGGCATCGGGCATGTGATCGTCCATGTAGGAGCCCAGATCGCCCCCTCTCACGAAGCAGATCTCCTGGCTGTCGGGCTTGGTCGCAGTGGGGAGACCGAGCTCGGCGGCGATGCGGCGGGTCTCGGTCTTGGGCATGTCGCCGACGGGAAACAGCGTGCGCGCCAGCTTCGCCTGGTCGAGCATCCAGAGCACGTAGCTCTGGTCCTTGAGGGGATCGATGCCGCGCAGCAACCGGTAGGTGCCGTCGCGCTCGGCGACGCGCGCGTAGTGGCCGGTGGCCAGCACGTCGGCACCCAGCGCTCCGGCTCGCTCGAGCAGCGCGTCGAACTTGATCCACTGATTGCAGCGCACACAGGGGTTGGGCGTCCGCCCCGCGGCGTAGTCGGCGTGGAAGTTGGCGACGACAGTGTCCTCGAAACGTTCTGCGAAGTTGAGCACGTAGAAGGGGATACTCAACGTGTCTGCTACGCGGCGAGCGTCGGCGGCCGCGCCAACGTTGCAGCATCCCGAGTCGAGGTTTGCGGCCTCGCCGCGCCACAGCTTGAGCATGATCCCGGTCACGTCGAAGCCGCGCTCGACGAGCAGCGCAGCAGCGACCGAGGAGTCGACCCCGCCGGACATGGCTACCACGGCTTTCTGCGCCACTCAGCCGACCTTCCGGGCGCGCTCGACGATGCCGGGCAGCACCTCGAGGACCACGTCGACGTCCTCGTCCGTCGACTCGCGTCCGAGCGAGAAGCGGACGCTGCCCTTGGCGATCTCGCGCGGCACCCCGATGGCAAGCAGCACGTGCGAGGGATCGATCGCGCCCGACTGGCAGGCCGAACCGGCAGAACAGGCGATCCCCGCGCCGTCGAACAACAGAAGGAGCGTCTCGCCGTCGGCGCCGGAGAAGCTGACGTTGAGTGTTCCCGGCACCCGCTTCGTCGGGTGACCGTTGAGCCGGACGCCGTCGATGGACGACTCGATCCCCTTCCACAACCTCGCGCGGAGCGAGCCCACGCGCTCGATCTTGTGATCGACCTCCTTGGCGGCGATCTCCGCGGCGATGCCGAAGCCGGCGATCCCGGGCACGTTGTAGGTCCCCGACCGGAGCCCGCGCTCATGCCCGCCTCCGTGCAACACCGGCTCTAGCGGCGCATGGCTGCGCGCAAAGAGAGCGCCGACGCCCTTTGGGCCTCCCAGCTTGTGAGCCGAGAACGCAGCGAAGTCCACGCCCAGCTCGTGGACGTTGACCGGCAGGTTGCCGAGCATCTGGACCGCGTCGGTGTGCACGAGTGTGGACGGGTTTACCGCTTCGACGGCACGCACGATTTCCGCAAGCGGCTGGGCCGTACCGATCTCGTTGTTGACCGCCATCACCGATACCAGGAGGGTCGTCGGCCTGACCGCGGCCGCGACCGCTTCCGGATCAACCAGGCCGTCGGGCCGGACTTCGAGCACGGTGATCTCGTAGCCGTTGTGGCCGAGCCATTCGATCGAGTCGAGCACCGCGTGGTGCTCGAAGCTGGTGGTGATGAGGTGGTTGCCGTTGCCGCGCAGCTTGTGGGCCGCCCCCTTGATCGCCAGGTTGTCGGCCTCGGTACCGCCACCCGTGAACACGATCTCGGCGGGGCTCGCACCGATTGCGGTCGCCACCCTGTCTCTGGCGTCCTCGACGATCTCGCGCGCCGCCCGCCCGTAGGCATGGACCGAGGAAGGATTGCCGAACTCGCCCCTGAGGACGCCGATCATGGCCTCGGTCACCTCGAGGAGAACGGGGGTCGTGGCTGCGTAGTCGAGATAGTGCATGCTTCAAAGCATAAGACCGCAAATGCGAGGGGGGCCGCGCCATCATCGGGCTGAAGAAGGTCAGGGACCTGACGGTCCTCGATGAGCAGGGGCACGAGCAGGGCCTTCCGATCGCTGCCGCCAGCGCCCTGCTGAAGGTCGGTAAGAACCTGCTGGTGTTGTCCGATGACGAACGTCAGATGGCGGTGTTCGACGCGGAGTCCGATGAACCCGGTTACCTCATAAGGGTCATGAGCGGCAAGACCCCGCCAAGCGCCGACGAGCGAGCCGACCACAAGCCGGACTTCGAGTGCATGGCTCTGTTCGCTCCCTTTGGTCGCTTCGAGCAGGGCGCGATCCTCGGTCTGGGCTCAGGCTCCGCTCCCGACCGGGACAAGGGCACGCTGCTGTTGCTGACGGACGATCATCGGCCGAGAGAACCCTTCGAGGTCGTGGAACTGGGGGAACTTTACGAGCGGCTAAGAGAGGACCTCGACGACCTCAACATCGAGGGCAGCGCGGTCGTGGGGGACGACTTCCGTCTGATGCAACGAGGCAACGGTCCCAAGGGTCGTAACGCGCGCGTCGATGTCGAGCTGACCGCGGTCCGGCATGCGCTGGACCAACGCGAACAGCTTCCGGCCACTTCCGTCACCGGCATCGAGTTCTACGAGCTCGGTCAGGTGCGCGGCGTCCCTCTCTGCTTCTCCGACGCCTCCCCGCTACCCGACGGCCGCATGGCCTTCATCGCCTCGGCCGAGTCCTCCGGCGGGCACCTCGGCTCCTCCATCGGGCTGATGGAGTCCGACGGTACGGTCTCGTTCAACGAGCCCATCGATCACGAGCTGAAGCTCGAGGGCCTGGTGGCGCGCGTCACCGACGAGGGTCAAGTGCATCTCCTGATGGTCAGCGATGCCGACGACCCCGACAGCCCGTCTCCCCTGATGGAGACCTATCTGGAGCTCTAACGGCCGGGCGGCCCCCGCCCACTTTTCGACCGGCGCGCACCAAATCGGACCGGCACAGTCGAAAGAAGCCCGGTAGCGACGCAGGCTAGCCCGCGGGCTTGCTCGCGTCGCGCTCCGCATGGCCCACCGCCGGGGCCAGGCTCGACACCACCAGCGCGACCGCCGCGGTAACGGTCATCGTCAATTTCAGAATTCGCATCCGCCCTCGATATATGGGAGCCGGCCACCACCCCGCGAAGAGGGACGTGTCCAGGGCGTGTCGGCCGCGGCGACCGGGCTCCTCATGGCGTGTTTCGCCGTGAGGGCGCGCATCCCCTCCTAGTAGATGATGGCGTCGGGGCGGGCACGCCATCGATCGAGGACCGCTTTGGCCTCGTCTCGCATCAACTGCGACATCTCCAGCGAGCGCGACTCCAGCGCGAGGCCCAGCTCCCGATAGAGCCACTCGTCGTCGAAGCCGATCGCGGCGGCGTCCGCCCTGTGGTTGGCGAAGTAGACGTGCTCGACCCGTGCCCAGTACAACGCAGCCATGCACATCGGGCAGGGCTCGCTGCTGGAGTAGACGACGCAGCCGGCCAGGCGATGGTCCCCCAGGGTGCGGCATGCGTCTCGGATCGCGAGGATCTCGGCGTGAGCGCTCGGGTCCTTGTCGACGAGAACCCGGTTGCGGCCACGGCCGACCACCTCGCCGCCCCGCACGACGATTGCGCCGAAGGGTCCTCCTGCGTCGTCCCCCACGGCCTCGGCCGAAAGGTCGATGGCCGCCTGCATGAACCGGAACTCTGGATGTTTGGTCACAGCGCCTAATAATCCCCGACCGGCGCCTGAGTGGGGGGATTGAGGACCAATTCGACTCAAGAGCCCCAGGGGCATGCCGATGGAGTCAACGTGCCAGACATTCACGATTTCCTGAGACTCGTCCTCGACCACAAAGCATCCGATTTGCACTTGAAGGCCGGCTCGCCGCCCACTCTTCGCGTGTCCGGAAATCTCGGACGCGTGAAGCTCGAGCGCCTGAGCGCGGCCGACTGCGAGCAGGCGGCCATGGTGATGATGAGCGAAGACCACATCGCCGAGCTCAAGGTCAAGGGCGAGGTCGATTTCGCCCATTCGGAGCCCGGGGTCGGGCGCTTCCGGGTCAACGTCCACCGCCAGCGGGGCAGCATCGCCATCGCCGCTCGCCTCGTGCTGGCGACGGTCCCCTCGTTTCAGTCGCTCGGACTTCCGAACGCCGTCGAGCAACTCGCCAACGAGCACCGTGGACTGCTGCTCGTCACGGGACCGACATCGTCGGGCAAGACGACCACCACCGGGGCCATCATCAGCCACATCAACAACACCAGGCCGGCTCACATTCTGACGATCGAGGATCCCATCGAGATCCTGCACAACGATCAACAGTCGGTGGTGACTCAGCGAGAGATCGGGCAGGACACGGGTGATTTCGCAACCGCGCTGCGCGCGGCGATGCGCCAGGACCCAGACGTCATCTTCGTGGGCGAGATTCGCGACACCGAGACCGTGCGGGCCGCCCTGCAGGCGGCCGAGACCGGCCACTTCGTCGTAGCCACCATGCACACGACCGACGTGTCCGAGACCGTCAACCGCGTCATCGACTTCTTTCCTCCGCACCAGCAGAACCAGGCACGCGTCGCCCTCGCGAGCACCATCGCGGGAGTCGTCTCGCAGCGACTACTCCCGCGCAAGGGCGGGGGCCGGGTCGCGGCCATCGAGGTAATGGTGATGAACGGACGCATCCGTGACCTGATCCTCAGCGCCGACAAGACCCACATGATGCACGAGATCATTGCGGAGTCCGGCTTCTACGGGATGCAGACCTTCGACCAGGCGCTGCTCGGCCTGTACCGGCAGGGTCTCGTCACGCTTGAGGACGCCAAGAACGCCGCGACCAACTCACACGACTTCCAGATCGCGCTGCGAGCCGAGGGCTTGCAGGAGATCTAGGGGCGCTGCGACTCACGCCCTGGAAGCCCCTTCGCGAGAGCGCAGCTTCGTAACCAGGTTGTTGAGGCTCGTGCGCTCCTGCGGGGTGAGGCCCGCCACCAGGTAGGCCGCCACGTACACGATCCCACCCAGGACTCCGAGTATCGCCAGGTCGAGCGGCGAGCGGGCGTCGAGAACTAGCTGCCCCGCCCACATCACCCCGGCGGCCGCGGCTCCAGGAATCAGCAGGCGCCCGTAGCGCGCGTCGTAGGGCTGAATTCGCACGAAGCGATGGACGAGCGTGAGCCTAAAGAGGTTCGAGACGGTGAACGTGATGGCGTTGGCAAGCGCGGCTCCTTCGATGCCGTAGCGAGAGCAGAGCCAGATCGCGAGCACGACATCGAGCACGAGGGAGCTGACGTAGACGAGCAGGTCCCAGCCGGTGCGGCCCACCATGATCAGGATGAAGCCGGCGCTCCCCGTCACGACGTTGGCGAGTTGTCCCGCGAGCAGGATCAGCAGCGCGGTTCGCCCCGCGTCGGCGAAGTCCGAACCAAACAAGCTCATGACGGCATCGGGCGCGATCGCGATCAAGGCGAACACGGGCAGCGTTGCCGCCACCAGCCAGCGCGTGAGCGTCTTGTACAGGTCGTCGAGACGCGCGTGCTGACCTCGGTTGTAGAGGTCGGCCACGTAGGGACCGAACATCAGGTTGACGGACGTTAGAAACAGCATCACCACCTGCCCGGCGCGCAGCGCCGCGGAGTAGACGCCCACTTCGGAATCGCTGACGAAGTAGGTGAGAACGAAGAGGTCGGTCCAGAACAAGAGTTGTGCAAACAGGGCGGCGGGCGCGCGCGGTCCCGCATAGCGCGCCAGCTTTCCGAGCCAGCCCACCTCCGGCGGCGCGATCTCCCAAGTTCGCGACTCCCTGCGCCACGACAGCCACGCTGCAACCGAGGCCGCCGCCCATGAGAGCGAGTAGGCCGCGATGCTGGCCGTGGCCGTCGTAGAAACCGTCCACATCAGCAGCGTCAGCAGTATCCATCCAACGTTCTGGCCCGCCCAGAAGATGAACAGGGTGTAGCGCATGATCTTGAGCCCGCGCGTCGCGGCCAGCCACACATTGGTGAGGGCGAGGAAGGGCAGCCCCGCGGCGGCGACCTCGACCGCCCAGCGATGATCAGCCCGGTCGACGTTGAACAGGCTGTAGATCGGCTCCGCGAAGACAACGACGAGTCCGGCGACGGCGGCGCTGACCGCCAGGGCGATCCACGTCGCTCGCGCCACCGTCCCCCTGATGCGCCGCCACTCCCCCGTCCCGGCGTCCACCGCCACGTCCCTCAAGACCGCCATGTCCATTCCGGCGCGCGTGGCGAAGGAGGCCACGAACGCCGCCTGAGTCAGCACCGTCACCACCCCGTAGCCGGCGCTGCCCAGGGTGCGGGTCATCAGCACCTGAATTACGAGTAGGGCGGCGGCGGCGACCCCAATGCCCACCACGTTCTGAGCGGTTCCTGACAGGATCGTGTGGTAATCCCCGCGGGGGGACTTCCCGCCCTCTTCGGCGCCGGGCGCCGCTCTCATCGTGCGAACTGGCTCGGCAAGTCAACCAACCTCGTGGCTCAAAGACGTCGTAGTGAACGGGAACGCTAGTATGCTGCGGCGCCAATGGGCGTGGCACAACGGGGTAGCCGCGCGGACATGGACACATGGAGAGCAAACGTGAGAATTCTCATTCTGGGTGGTGACGGCTACCTCGGGTGGCCGACGGCAATGAATCTGGCCAACCAAGGCTACGACGTGAGCGTGGTGGACAGCTTCCATCGCCGGCTCTGGGACGACGAGATCGGCTCTGGCTCGCTTACGCCGATCAAGTCCCTGCGTGAGCGGGTCCGAACGTGGAACGAGGTCGGCGACCGCTCCATCGAGATGTTCGTGGGAGATATCTGCGACTGGGACTTTCTCGCCGGCGTCTTCAAGGAGACTCAGCCCGAGGCCATCGTGCACTACGGCGAGCACCGCGCCGCCCCCTTCTCGATGCTTTCGCGCCGGCACGCGGTCATGACTCAAGTCAACAACGTCGTAGGCACCCTGAACGTGCTCTACGCGATGAAGGAGTTCACGCCCGAATCGCACCTCGTCAAACTCGGAACGATGGGCGAGTACGGCACGCCGAACATCGACATCGAAGAGGGCTTCATCAAGATCAACCACAACGGGCGCAGCGACATCATGCAGTTCCCGAAGAAGCCGGGCTCGTTCTACCACCTCTCCAAGGTCCACGACAGCCACAACATCGAATTCGTTTGTCGCGTGTGGGGGCTGCGCGCGACCGACCTCAACCAGGGCGTCGTCTACGGAGTCCACACCGACGAGACCGAGCTGCATCCCGATCTCGCGACGCGTTTCGACTACGACGACGTTTGGGGCACCGTGCTCAACCGCTATTGCGTCCAGGCCGCCATCGGCCATCCACTGACCGTCTACGGTAAGGGCGGTCAGACGCGCGGCTTCCTCGACATCCGCGACACGCTGGCCTGCGTCGAGCTCGCCATAGCGAATCCTGCCGACATGGGCGAGTTCCGCGTCTTCAACCAGTTCACCGAGCAGTTCACCGTAGGTGAGCTCGCAGAAAAGGTCGCCGAAGGAGCCCGCAAGCTCGGCTGGGAGCCCACCATCGAACACCTGCCGAATCCGCGCGTCGAGCAGGAGGAGCACTACTACAACGCCAAGCACACCAAGCTGCTCGACCTGGGTCTCGAGCCCCACCTGCTGTCTGACACGCTCATCGACGGCCTTCTGGAGACCGTGCGCGACCATGCGGAGCTGGTGGATCGCGATCTGCTCTACCCGAGTCATAGCTGGACCGAGGGCAAGCTCGCCAAGCCCCTCCACTAAAAAAGGTGCCGGCCTCGTTCCTGGACCCTAGGGGGTGTGTTTCGCGACACTTCGGGGTCCAGAAAGACCCCAAACCGGCATCGAGGGGAAATGGGAGCTCACCGGCCTTGAGAGAGCCCGATGCCTTTCGAGGTCCGACGAACCCGACGGCCCTCCGCGGCGCTCCCCCGGCTTGATCGCACGCGGGAGGCATTATCCTGCTCGTTCCATCCTCGAGTGCCCTAGGCTCTCGGGCTGGCTGCCGACAATGGGACGGCCCTGAACCGCAGAGGAGGCCACGATCAAAGCGTTGGTGCTGTCGGGGGGGCACGGAATCCGCCTGCGCCCGATAACCCATACCAGTGCCAAGCAGCTCGTGCCTATAGGGAATCGCCCGATCATCGATTTCGGCCTCGAGGCGATTGCGGAGGCGGGCGTCGAAGACGTGGGTATCGTGGTTGGTGAAACTCATGCCGAGATCGAGGCTTACGTCGGCGACGGTTCCCGGTACGGGATAGCGGTCACCTACATCTACCAGTCGGCCCCTCTGGGCCTCGCGCATGCGGTGCTCACGGCGGAGGAGTTCTTGGACAACGAGCCCTTCGTGATGTTTCTGGGCGACAACCTGATCGCCGGGGGTATCAGCGAGTTCGTGCAGCACTTCGTCAAGAGCAGACCCACGGCGCAGATCCTGCTCGCGAAGGTCCACGACCCCGAGCGATTCGGAGTCGCGGAGCTCGACGAGCTCGGCGGGGTGCGCCGATTGCTTGAGAAGCCTGCCGACCCCCCGAGCGATCTCGCGCTCGTGGGCGTTTACATGTTCTCGTCCCGGATCATGGAAGCGGCGCGAGCGATCCAACCGAGTGCTCGAGGCGAGCTCGAGATCACGGACGCGATCCAGTGGATGATCGACGCGGGAGATGATGTCCAGTCACAGATCATCGAGGGGTGGTGGAAAGACACCGGCCAGGTGGTCGATCTCTTGGAGGCGAACCGCATCGTGCTGGACACGTTGGAGTCAAGGATCGTGGGCAATGTGGACGCAGACTCGGAGGTCCAGGGACGGGTGGTCATCGAAGAGGGAGCGGTGCTTGTCAACAGCTACGTCCGGGGGCCGGCGACGATCGGATGCGGAGCCAAGCTGGTGAACACGTTCATCGGCCCTTACACGTCGGTGGGCCAGGATTGCGTGCTAACGGACTGCGAGGTGGAGCACTCGATCATCCTTGAGAAAAGCAGGATCGAGGGGATCCGTCGAATCGAGGACTCGTTGATCGGCAAACAGGTCGAGGTGGCACCCGCCGGCGAGAAGCCGCGCGCCTTTCGACTGGTCCTCGGGGACCACAGCCGGGTGGGCCTCCTGTAGATGCGGCTCTTCGTTACGGGGGGCGCGGGGTTCATCGGATCCAACTTCATTCGTTGGGTGCTTGCCAATGACGTCCATGTCCGCATAACCAATTACGACGTGCTCACCTACGCGGGGAACCCGGCCAACCTCCGAGGCCTTGAAGACGACCCCCGTTATGGCTTTGTGCAAGGCGACATCTGCGATGTTGCGACCTTGTCTGAGCATCTGCCCGGACACGACGCGGTCGTGAACTTCGCCGCCACATCCCACGTAGACCGATCTATCGAAGGAGCTACGGAGTTCGTGCGGACCAACGTGGTCGGTGCCAACAGCCTCTTCGATGCGGCGATGCGTCTGAAGATCGAGAGGTTCCTGCACGTCTCGACCGACGAGACCTACGGTTCCATCGCGGAGCCCGGAGTCTTCTACGAGGGAGATGCCCTCGAGCCGAACAGCCCCTACGCGGCGTCAAAGGCTGCGGCGGACCTGCTTGCACGGTCCTATCGGATGACCCACGGCTACCCCATCGTCATCACTCGCACGTCGAACACATTCGGTCCCTACCAGTTCCCCGAGAAGATCGTTCCTCTGTTCGTCACCAACCTGATCGACGGGCTCAAGGTTCCTCTCTACGGTGACGGCCGCAACGTGCGCGACTGGACCTACGTGATCGACAATGTGCGCGCGCAATGGCTGGTGCTCACCGAGGGCCAAGCCGGCGAGACCTACAACATCGGAGCGGGCAACGAAATGTCCAATGAAGAGTTGACTCATAGACTCCTGGAGCGCCTTGGTCGGCGCGGTAGGGAGGCGGAGGAGATGATCGAGTGGGTTGCCGATCGACCGGGCCACGACCTTCGTTACGCGATCGATTCCACGCGCGTCCGAGAGCTTGGCTGGAGACCCGAGTCCACGTTTGACGAGGCGCTGGATGAGACGATCGCGTGGTACCGGGCGAACGAGTGGTGGTGGCGACCTCTCCAGGCACGAGGCGCCAGCCGGCGCCGGGGTCTCGGGCGCGTGCGGACGGCAACCTAGCGGCCCCGCGATGACGACCGGCTCGGGATCCCTGGAGCACCCCACCTACTGGTGGTACGTCGCGCGCAGGCGGCTCCTGGAGCGGGTTCTCGGCCCTTACGTATCCGCCGGGGACAGGATCCTCGACGTCGGAAGCGCGGACGGACCAAGCGTGGAGTGGCTTGGAGACCGGGTTTCGCTTGACATCGACCCGCGCGGCCTGCGGGCCGGCGGCGTCTCCGGCGCGGTCGAGTCGCTTCCCTTTTCCGATGACCGCTTCGATGTAGTGTGCGCGTTCGACGTGGTCGAGCACTGTCTCGACGAGACCAGGGCGTTGTCGGAGCTTCGACGTGTGACGAGACCGGGCGGCGCGGTGCTGCTGGCGGTCCCCGCCTACCAATGGATGTGGAGCGCTTTCGATGCTCGGGCAGGCCACCACCGGCGTTACACCCGAACTCGTTTGAAGCAGGCCACAGAGGCCGTCGGCTTGAAGGTCGAGCGGGCAACCTACGTCTTTGCCTCGACCCTGCCGTTCTTCATCGCGGCACGCCTCGTGACCAAGCTGAGAGGCTCGGGCGATCGCGTCCAAGCTCTCCCACCATTTGTGGCACGGTCGCTGCTCGCCGTGGCGCGGCTCGACGAGATGCTGCTGGCTCGCTGGAACCTCCCGGTCGGTTCATCAGTCGTTCTGTGCGGAAGAAAGGTGTAGTCGTGATCGGTGGCGCAACAGCCCTCCTCCGAGAGTCGTGACGTCTCGACGGGACGAGCTGGAACCGATCCGCTTCAACCAACCGGCGATCGAGGGCCGGGAGCTAGAGTACATCCGCGCCTCAGTGGAGCAGGGTCACACATCGTCTTCCGGGCCGTTCGGATCACGAGTCGCGCAGTTGCTTGCGGACGAGACCGGCGCGAGCGAGGTGCTAATGACCACTTCGTGCACGGCGGCGCTCGAGTTGGCCGCGATGTTGCTGGAGCTTGAACCCGGAGATACCGTGGTAGTTCCCTCCTTCACCTTCACTTCCACTGCCCTCGCCTTCGCCCGCGAGGGCGCCCGGATAGTCTTCTGTGACATCGAACCCGAGACGTTGGGGATCGATCCCGAGCGCCTCGCTTTGGTAATGGACGAGTCCGTGCGGGCCGTCGTTCCCGTCCACTATGCGGGCGTTGCCGGTGACATGGGGGGACTGTTCGAGGTCCTCGCTTCATGGCCTGGGGTCGCCGTGATCGAGGACAACGCCCACGGGCTGTTCGGTCGATGGCGAGAGCGACCCCTGGGAAGCCTGGGTCGGTTCTCGACGCTGAGTTTCCACGAGACGAAGAACTTCGTATGCGGAGAAGGCGGCGCGCTGGTGCTGAACGACGCGGCCGACGTCGACCGAGCGCGCGTGTTGTACGACAAGGGGACCAACCGTCGGGCCTTCTTCCTCGGCCAGGTGGACAAGTACTCGTGGAAGGACGTGGGCTCGTCTTTCGGGCTGGCCGACTCGCTGGCCGCATTCCTATGGGCTCAGCTCGAGCAGCGGGAAGTCATCCTGGCCAAGCGGCGCACCGTTTGGGAACGCTACCTCGGGCTGCTCCAACCCCACGCCGCCGAGCATGGATTTTCACTGCCCGTTGTCCCAGGGGACCGTCGACAGGGGTATCACATGTTCTATGTACTGCTACCGGACAACCACGCCCGCGATCACGTCTTGGGTCGCATGCGGGCCGAGGGAGTGCAACCGACATTTCACTACGTCCCTCTCCATAGCTCGGACGGGGGGCGCAAGTTCTCGGCCAAACCCAGCGCCTGCCCGGTGACCGACGACATCAGTGGGCGGCTGCTACGGCTGCCTTTCTACAACAACCTTTCCAGCGCGGACGTGAATCGAGTGGTGACTACATTCCTGGAGGCCCTTCGGCCGTGAAGTCCATCGGAGCCCGCAACTCGCGAAGGGGTGCAGCAAGCATCCAGGCGAACGCGATCACCTGCGCCGCCACGAACGCGGTAACAACTCGGTCGAGGGGCTCGAACGGCAGCGTAATCAGAAGCGCCGCGCCGACGACCACGGCCGTGAGCCAGCCCCAATTGAGGGGGCGTGAGGTACCGCACGCAAGCATCAGCAGCAGCAGGGCGAGATTGCCCACGGCCACTGTGGTTCCGACGCCAATCAGGGCGGGCGTGTGCCAGGGGAGGGCGACATCGGGGCCGAAGACCAAGCGCAGACCGGGCTCGACGACGGTTGCCCCTGCGATAAACGCTATGGTCGCCAGTCCGACCACGGACGTCAGGATCCACCTCCGGACGCTTCGGAGGCGCCGGCTGTCGTCGGCCAGGACCATCCGGGTCAGGGTCGGGGTGAGCTGCGGTGCCATGCCGAGCGCGATCAGGTAAGGCGCGCGCCACACCGCCATGGTCACGAACAACGAGGTGACCTGTTGGGGCGCGCCTCCGAGCGCAGCCAGCGCGACGGGGCCCCCGGTGAGAACGATCTGAGCGATAAGCGAGCCGGCCGCCACCCCGGATACCAGTGCCAGTGGAGAGGAGATCAACTCGGTTCCGCCGGAATCCCGATCGTGGTACCTGAGGCTCGAGGGCCACAGGAGACCCGAGAGGGGGCCGGCGACGAGAGCCAGGCCGAACGCAACGGCGCCACCGCCGTTCACCACCACCACGGCCCCCCCGAGCACGCGGACGAGGTTGTCGGCCGCCATCGACATCCCGGTCGCGGCGTAGCGGCCCCGCCCGGCGAGGCCGCCCCGCACCGAGCCCGAGAAGGTCGCCCCCGCGGTGATCCCGGCAACCATTGCGGGGTACACGATCGACTGGTCATGGAACAGGACCTCCCGTGCGAGGTACGCGACAACCCCGCTGAACGCCGACAAGACGGCGGTTCCGACCCAGATGCGACTCCGCGAGCGCGCCAGTGTGCCCTCGGCTCCCTGGGTGATTAGCCGGATCGTCCAGTGCTGCAGGGGAAAGGTGAGGATCGCGGCGGCCATCGTCCAGTAGGTCCAGAGGACCGATATGGGGGCCGCGTCCCGGGCGCCCAGCGCACGGGTGGCCATGGCGAAAAAGACGTAGGCGAGCAGGCCCCCGGCGATGGTTCCGGCACCAAGGGCTCCCGTTCGCATCAACACGCGCGCCCGCACTCTGCCTCCCTGCTCCCACGAGGGGGACCCGGCTCGAGAACCCCCATCCTGCCAGCGATCACGGGAGGCCTGTCGGGCCCCCCTATGCCACTTTCCACCCCGCTCCTGGGGTAGCCTGACCGACGGAGTGCGGATCACCACACCTGCCGGTGCAAGAGGATCTCTTGGGTGACCATGTCTGAAACCCCTGGCTCAATCTCAAATGCTGTGGACGCGGATTTGAGCGCGCGCGAGCGGGTCTCGGAATCGACAATCATGGATCCCGCCGCCTTCACCTATTCCATTGTGATCCCGGTCTTCAACAGCGAGGCAATCGTGGGCGAGACCATCGACCGCGTCGTGAAGTTCTTCTCCGAGGCGGGTCTCAGGTTCGAGCTCATCCTGGTCAATGACGGCAGCCGGGACGGCAGTTGGAACGTCCTCAAGCAGCATGCTCGGGCGAGCCCCAACATCGTGGCGCTCAATCTCTTACACAACTCCGGTCAGCACAGGGCTAACCTCGCCGGGTTCCGTGAGGCCACCGGGGACTACATCATCACGATGGACGACGATCTGCAGAACCCCCCCGACCAGATCGGGCTCCTGATCGACGAGGCGATGAAGAGCAGAGACGTTGTCTTCGGCAAGTTCTCCCACAAGCAGGCGCCCGGCCACAGAGCCCTCGGCAGCAAGGCCATAAGCTTGATCAACCGCCGCATCTTCGGCCAGCCGCCCGATCTGACGGTCTCCAACTTCCGCATCCTGCGTCGGGACGTCGTGGATCGGATATGCGCCTCGAGGACGGCCTACCCGTACATCACCGGGCAGGCGCTGCTGTACTCGAGCAACCGCGCCAATGTGACCGTGCGACACGACCAGCGACCCGTTGGAGGGAGTTCTTACAACTTCGTTCGAATAGCTCGCCTCGTCGCGGCGATCCTGTTCAGCTACTCGTCCTTCCCGCTGCGTCTGGCCGCGTTCATCGGCTTCCTTATCTCGGTTTTCTCGTTCGTCATCGGAGCCGTCTATTTGATCCACGGTCTTGTCAGCGACTCGAGCGTTGAAGGGTGGACTTCGTTGATCGTGATGCTGGCATTCTTCAACGGCGTGACGATCGCCCTGCTCTCGATGCTCGGCGAGTATGTCGTGCGAACGCTCAACTCGGTCAGCGCGAACGAGCCCTACCATGTTGTGGAACGCATTCACGGATGACCCGCTACCTGCTGGTCGTCGGCGCCCAGCGGTGTGGAACGACCTATCTCTACCAGGTGCTCGATGAGCACCCGGAGATCGCGATGGCGAAGCCGGCCCGTCCCGAGCCGAAGTTCTTCTTCGACGCCGAGAAATACCGGAGGGGCCTGACGTGGTACGAGGCCAACTACTTCGCCGGAGCCGAGGGCGTTCCTGTGCACGGGGAGAAGAGCACGACTTACATTGAATCCCCGGTAGCGGCGGAGCGCGCCGCCGCAATGATCCCCAACGCCGATGTTCTCGTCATGTTGCGCGATCCGATCGACCGAGCGATATCCAATTGGCGGTTCAGCTCCGCGTCGGGACTCGAGGATCGCCCGCTCGGCCAAGCACTGGCCGAGAATCTCCAAGGTCCCAGGTCGTGGGACCCAACGAGCATCTCGGTGTCACCGTTCGCATACCTCGAACGCGGGCGCTACGCCGCATACCTCGAGTCGTGGCGCCAAAGCTTCGGGCAGCGGATGCACGTCCTCTTCCTCGAGGAGTTTGCAGGCAACCCGGAGGCGCTCGCGTGCTTGTACCGGTCGGTCGGCGTCGCCTCGGCTTTTCTGCCGCCAAGCCTGAACGCTCGGATCAATGTCGGCGAGGCGCCCACGACGACCATCGAGCCGTCACTCGCCCGAAGCCTGCGGCTCTACTTCGAGGAGAGCGACGAGCTGCTGCGCGCCGAGCTGGGAGGAAAGCTTCCATGGGATCGCTTGGCTGAGGGGCAACCGTAGGACGACATCGGGCCCCTTAGCCGAGTCCGGACCGACGATCAACGCTTTACACAGACGTACTCGAACGCGTCGGGTGCCACCACAGGAATGATCAGGCGGTTGAGGAAGTGCACCCGCTTGAACAGACGGTCGCGCACGCCGTGGCTCGTATGCGAGAGAAGCACGAACAAGAGCCGTTCGAGGCTGGCGTGCGGCCGGTCTCGGCGACGGGCTACGAGGTTGAAGCCGGACTCATCGATGAGTCGGCGCAACGTGCGGTCGTTGTGGATCTGGCTCGTGTTGGGGACAAGGATGTACCAGTGGGACCCGAACAGACGACCCCATAGGGAGCGGCTGTCGTAGGTATTGAAGGCCCAGACTCCACCTGGCTTCAGAGCAGCATGGAACTTCGCCATCACGGATCGAGGGTCGCGCAGAATCGTCATGACTCCCCACGACGCGATCACGTCATAGGCTGCCTCGTCCAGCTCGAGGGTCTCGATCGAGCCGGCCCTCACCGGCACTCCCCAGCGATCTGACGCGTACTCGGCCATCGGTTTCGAGAGCTCGACACCCTCGGTATCGAAGCCGGCGCTCTTGGCTTCGGCGAGGAAGAACCCGGCCGCGGAGGCCACCTCGATGAGCTTGCGGCCGGAGACATGCTTCTGGATGCGGCGGAGCCTGCCGCGCGCGGTCCGGCGCAGGTACCGCTCGCCGCTGAGGAACGAGTAGTAGTTCAGGTTGTCCTGGCCGCCCTCGAAGAACTCCTCGGATCCGTAGAGCTTCTGCAGCGAGTCGACCGTCAATCGAGGGTTCGCGTAGAGCGTGGCGCATCGAGCGCAAACGCCGAAGTGCAACTCGATTCCCCGAAAGGTCTTGGGAAACCTCCGAGAGATCTCCCGTTTACCGCAAACAGGGCAGGCGGCGGGCTCGAACTCGAGGGCTCCGAGTGGCTCGAACCGTGGTGTGCTCCGATCGGGCTCTTCGATGGGTGTCCTCCCGCCGCCTGGACGTCATTGCCTGGGAAAACGGTACCGGATGGTCACCGTTCCTGTAGGAGATCTCAAGTCGGTCGAGCGCATGCTTCTGGTACTGTCCGACCCGCAGAAGGGACCCTCATCGCGCGGGTACTAGGTCGAGAACACGGATGTTGGACAACGGGGCGGGGAAAGGAAGTCGTCTTCTGAACGGACGCGAGGTGTCACGGAGCCGGACTTTGCCGGATGGTTTGGGACCTCACCGAGCTCCATGATCCGCGACCAACAGGAGGCGGACACCGAGGAGCGGCGATGGTGGCGGAGCATCGATCCTCTAGTCGGCGTGGTAGGGGTCACTGCCCTGATCGTGTACATCTTGCACGGCTTCGATGGCAGTCTCCAACGGGACGTCGCGATCTACAGCTACGGAGCGCAGCAGGTCGTTGAAGGGGTCCCTCCCTACGTAAGTCTCCTCAACAGGGCGGGACCGCTTGCGCATTTCGTCCCTGCGGTAGGCGTAGCAGCCGCGCGCGCGTTCGGATTCAATGATGTCTTCGGCATGAGGGTGCTGTTCATGCTCCTCTCGGTCGCGAGCGTATGCGTGATGTATGTGCTCGCACGCAAGCTGTTCGGCTCCCGTCTCGCTGGGCTGGCTGGGGCCGCTGCACTGTTGAGCTTCCACGGCTTCATCCGATACGCGACCTACGGGCCCCGCGAGAAAACCATCATGGTGCTTCTGCTCCTCTGCACCCTGCTGGCGGTTGCGAATCACAGGTGGTTCGCAACCGGGCTCTGCGTGAGCCTCGCAACGCTTGTCTGGCAGCCGGTGTTTGTGGTCGGACTAGCTGCGGCGCTTAGCGCAGCTCTCTCTCTTCGGCGCTCTGAGCGGATCAGCGCCCTCGTCCGAATCGCGCTGGGGGGCATGGTTCCCGCGGCGCTGTGCGTCATCTACTTCGTTCTAATCGGCGCCTTCAGGGAGTTCATCGACGCATTCCTGCTCATCAACGCCAGGTACACCATTCCTGCGCCGTTCATGGGGGACCCGGCGCATAGGTGGATGAAGCTGCAAGGCGGCTACGGCGTTTCCCTGTGGGTGATCGTGGTTGGTCTGGTGGCTCTGGTGATCCTTACGCTCGTGGCGATCCGTCGCGAGGGCTGGAGGGCTCCCGCTCGCTTGCCGGTCGCAGCTGTGGGCGCCGCGTGCTTGGTTGCCGTTGCTTGGACTCTGCGCGACTTCAACAGTTGGCCCGACGCGTTCCCGCTCCTCCCAGCCGCCGCGGCGGGGATCGGCGGGATCGCCAAAGTACTCATCGATCGTCTGGCCGCCAGAGTTGCAGGCTCGCTTGTTCTCGCTTGGATTGTCGCCTCGGGAGCGATAGCGGTTTCCTTTTCGATTACCCATCAGCAGTACGAGCTGAAGGAACAGCAGGAGTCGGTGGAGGCGATGCTCGCACAGCTTCCGCCCGACGCGTCGATCCAGTCGATCGGTGCACCGCAAGCGCTGGTCCTCTCGAGGATGAGGAACCCCACTCGTCATCAGATGTTCGAGCGAGGATTGGAGGATTACGTCGAGGAAACCTGGCCGGGTGGTCTGAGCGGATTCGCTCAATGGATCGGACGAGAGCAGCCGACCATCATCTCCCTCTCGAGGCCGCTCGATTGGTTGCGCCCGCTGCTGATGGCCGAGTATCGGCGTGCGGGACGTGCTCCCGGCTGGCGATGGTTCGTGCACCGCTCCGTGGCAACTAACGTCCGTATGGGACAGGCGGCCGAGACGGACGAGTTGGGTTCGGACGAGGCAGTGGAACGTGTGTGGGGCCGCAACACCAAGTAATGTCTGACTCTTCGGGCCCTCTGGCTGCCGCACTGCAGGGGGTTCCGGTCGCCTTGGTGCTACTGCTGCTCGGTTATCTGATCGCCAGATCCCTCGTTTCCGACCAGCATCGGCGCACCGTCCTGCCGTGGGCACTCGCGCTGCCGTGCGTGACCGGCTTCGCTCTACTCCTCACTCTCGCCCACATGGCGACGGGCGGACGTGTGCTCGCGAATGCCCTCCTCGTTCGCGGCGTGACGGTAGCAGCCATCGTTGCGCTGGCGCTATGGCAGTGGCGCCCAAAGACAGAGCGTCCTCCGGACCGTCCCCACAGGGTCGCAGTCGTAGCAGCACTCGGTGTCGCCGGCGTCGGCCTGCTCCTGTGGAGCTATGCGGCCACCAGGATGATCCCTCTTCACTTCGCGCCCGATACCCGAGTGCACATGGGCTACGCGAACCTGTTGATCAACGGGTCGCCCACTCCCACCGCGGCGCTGTCGGGGGACATCCCAAATTTCTATCCGTGGCTCTTTCACGCGCTGGTCGCGTTCGTGGCGCGGCTGACTCCCGGCGGGAATGCCTTTCATGCCATGGTTCCGGTCCACTTTCTTTTCGTTGTGGGAGCCGTTCTGGCCCTGTTCGCTCTCGGTCAACGCTTGACGGGAAAGGTCGTCACCGGCTTGTGGGCCGCACTCTTCGGAGGGTTGGCCGGCGGCATTGGGTTTGTCGTTGCGCGGGGACCGGCGATAGTCACCTCGCCCCAGGGACCGCACTTGCTGGATTATCTGGGCGATCTCCTGCTGATCAGATCCCACAACTTTGCCCTCTCGAACCTCATTCCGCCCTTTCCTCGCGATCTGACCTACGCGCTGTTTCTCGCCTTCGTCCTGCTTCTGATGTGCGCGGTGCAAGAACGTTCGACCCCATTTCTGATCGGAGCGGGCGCGGTTCTGGGGGGGATTGGGCTCGCCGGCGGAGAGGCCCTGTTCGCCGGGTCGTCCGTGGCGTTACTCGTCATACTTGCGACCGGCCGCGACAACCTCCTTGTTCGGCTCATCGCCGTGGCGCTGCCCGCGGGAGTCATCTACGCCATCTGGGCGGCCCCCCTCTTTATCAACTACTTTCGCCATGACGGATTCTTCGATATGTCCAGCCCTCCGCTCGAAATGCCGCTTTGGGCGATCGCAGCCTCTTGGGGAGTGAGTCTTCCATTCGGTATCTACGGAGCCGTGTGGATCCTCCCCAGGATTCGCGGCCACCCGGCGCTGACCGTCGCGGCGGCGGTCCTCGCCGGATCGATGGTCGTTCTCTTCGGGAGCGGTCTCATTCTCACGGTGCTGGGCGAGGGATTTGCTCCCCTGAGCCGGGCAAGTCGCTATTGGCCGTTGGTTCACGTTGGGGTCGTGCTCTTCGCTGCGATCGGCGCAACCGAGGTGCTTTCCAGATTTCGCAGGTGGCCTGCGCTGGCTTGGGTAACCGTGGCAGCGGTACTGCTTGTCGCCTTGCCGTCACCGGTGCTTATCCAACTTGCCTATCCGCAGCACGTAAATTCGCCCCCTCTGGTTGCGCGGTCTCTCGTGGGCCAGCGCACGGTCCTCGAGGAACTCGACACACCCGAGGGCGTCGAGTGCACAATCGTTGCTCCGCAGTCGATCTCCCCGCTCATCTTCGCCTACGACGGCCACAGGATCGTGGCTATCATCCTGGGCCCGAAGCATAAGGACAACCTCGCGCGCGTGAGGTGGCGGGACATCTATCGAGTAACCGAGGACCTTTCCACTCGTTTCCGGGACAGCAAGACTCTGATGTCAGACAGTATCGGAGTCGGGCCTTGGCGAGAGCTCATAGCAAAGTACGGCGTCGATGCAATCGTGAAACGTGACGAGGGCCGAGGTGCCGCATCGTTCTCGGGACTGCCCGTCCGATCGGTCGCGACGGTGGAGGGCTGGGCCGTAGCGTGGGTTGACGACTGCCAAAGCTAGTCGCGCGGGTCGCTGGCTGCGACATGAGTCTGGCGATCCCTGGGGGACGAGATTCTCCCTAAAGCGGAGTCACACTGCCTCAGATACCCCGCGACTCGGAGGCTCCGAGCCCCCGGTACCACTCGGTCGTACGGCCCAGACCGTCCTTGACGTCGACGGCCACCTGGAAGCCCAGCAGCCGGGTCGCCTTACTGATGTCCACAGAGCTCTTGTAGACCTCACCGGCACGGCGTTCTTCGAAGTGGATATCGACATCGGCCCCCGCCGCGTCGCGGACGATCTCGGCGATCTCGAGAATCGATGTCTGGACGCTGGTACCGAGTTGGAAGACCTCGCCGGCGACACCCTCGCTGGTCACGGCGCCGAAGATGCCCGCGCACAGGTCTTCGACGTAAATGAAATCGCGCGTCTGGGTGCCGTCACCGTAGATGTGCAGATCCTCACCATCAAGCGCTCGCGAGATGAAGGCCGGAACCGCGTTCTTTGACTTGTGAGCGGAGAGAGGGCCGTAGACGTTCGAGAACCGAAGCGCGACAGTATCGAGGCCGAAGGAGCCGGCGTAGGCCTGGCAATAGGCCTCGCCTACCAACTTTCCGGCTCCGTAGGGCGACAGTGGACGAGCCACGATGTTCTCGTGGATCGGCGGAGTCACATCGCCGACGGCCGCGCCCGAGGAGGCGAACACGAAGCGGCCGATCCCCCTGCTCCGGCACGCCTCGAGCACCCTGAAGGTGGTCTGGGCGTTTCCCTCGAAGTCGCGCACCGGGTCCTCGACCGAGGGGGCCACCCCCGTCTCACTGGCGAGATGAACCACAGCATCCACATCCTCGAGCGCCGGTTCCAGGACGGCTGAATCACCCACATCGCCCACGATGACCTCGGCCCGACCGTCGACCATTTCCTCCCGCCCGGTCCTGAGGTCGTCCACCACCCTCAGCCTCCACTCGGTGCGGTCCTTCAGGAACCTAACCAGGTTGGCCCCGATGAAGCCGCACCCCCCGGTAATCAACACGCGTCGCTCGTCACTCATATAGATTCATCTCCTATGCAGGTCTTTTGTTCACCCCGGCCGGTGGCCGCATGATCGTTCTGAGGATTCTCGGCTTCGCCGTCGCTGTGGTCTTGCTGATCCTAGCGGCGCGCGGCTTCGGCCGGCGCTCCCTGCGACTCCCCGACGCCCTCATCATGGCCGGAGTGGCGGTGGCGCTGGGCTTCGTGTCGCTGACCCCGAGCGCGGTGGACCCGCTGCTGCGCGAACTGGGTTTCCCTCCAGGGGATGCTCGCCGGGTCATCGGTGTGCTGGTGCTGTCCAACATCCTTGTGTTCGTGCTGCTGCTTCGTTCGTTCGCAAACACCGACAAGCTCGAGCGCCGCTTCGGGGACTTCGCCGACCGCATCGCCGCCCGTAGGTTCGCCGAGGAGTTCGGTCCCGATAAAAACCCCGCCGGCACCCAGAAGCTCGCGGTGGTGATTCCCGCTCTCAACGAGGAGGGCAGCCTTCCCGAGGTACTCGCTACGGTCCCCAAGAAGGTTCACGGACTCGGCGTCGAATGCATTGTCGTGTCCGATGGCTCGACCGACGCCACCGAAGAGGCAGCCCGGCTGCACGGCGCCCTGGTCGTGCGCAGGGACCTTCGCAGGGGTCAGGGCGCGGCGGTCGCCCTGGGATACCGGATCGGATTGCTGCGCGGCGCGGCGGTCGTCGCCACGCTCGACGCCGACGGCCAGTACGACCCCCTCGAGCTGCCGCAGCTCGTGAAGCCCATCCTCGACGGCGAGGCCGATGTGGTCCACGGGTCCCGCATCCTCGGCCGCTACGAGAGTCCGATCAAGGGTCGCCAGCAGGGCGTCAGGCTGTTCGCCTGGCTCACCTCGAGGCTGGCGCGCAGCCCGATCACCGATCCCGCCAGCGGCTTCCGCGCGTTCTCGCCCGACGCCCTCAAGGTGCTCGAGTTCCGTGAGAACCAGTTCCATGCCAGCGAGGTCACCATCGCGGCCAGCAAGCGGGACCTGCGTGTGAGAGAGGTCCCCTGCACCTTCCGCGAGCGCGCCGCCGGCACCACCAAGAAACCGCCGTTCCTCAAGTACGGCTACGGCTACACGCGCTCACTCCTTCGCACCTGGCTCGGCTGATGCTCCTCGGCGTCGCCTGAAGCGATCGAACAACGCGGACGCCCCCAGCGCGCCCGCCACTCCGGACAGCGGAACCGCCGGAATCACGTAGCGGAAGTGGTAGACGGCCACCATCGTGGGGATCAGGAGCAGCGCCAGCGCGGTGAGGGAGAAGAGCCAGCATTCCGGCGCCGGGCTGCGAGCCGATCCCGAGGAGGTTCCCAGCACGCCGCCCGCAAGGCCGACGACCAACAACAGGGCCAGCAGAGGACCGTATGCGTAGGCCGCGTTCTGGTAGCGGCGGAGGAAGCTCGCGAGGCCCCGGTCGATGGTGAACTCTTCATCGATGCCGGAGCCGGGCGGGGGCCCTCCCTCGGCTCTGATCACCGGCGGGCGCGGATCGGCCTCCCGCAGGGTCCTCACGAAGCGCCATCGTTTGACGTTGGGCTCACGCGACTCCGGCGGGCTGGGTTCGAAATACCGCAGGAAGTCGACTCCCACCGCCCCCAGGTAGGCCCCCGGCATGCCGGTGATCATCAGCCTCGAATAGCGAATCAGCCTGGCGTTTCCCTGCGGACTGCCAAGCACCCTCTGGATCTCGAGGTCCGAGGTGAACACCCCCTTGGTGCCGGTGGTCGACGGCTCGACCTCGCAGAACTCGCGCAGATCTTCCGGCACTTCGACCTTGTCGCAGTCGGCGAACTCGACAACCCGTCCGAATAGAAAGAGTCCGTTGCGATCGGTGAGACCCGCCGATCCCGTCTCCGATCGGAACCACATTCCGTAGACGGCCAGAGGTACAACAAAGCCCACGACCAGCGCCACCACCCGCGTCCAGCCGGCTTTTCGGAGCAGCAGGTAGAGCAGAACCGGAGCGACGACTACTCCGCCGATGAAACGCAGCAGTGCGCTGAGCCCGACGACCAAACCGCTCGCGCCCGCCCCAAACCAGGACGGCCGCTCAGGCCAGGCCACAAGAAGCAGCGCTCCGACGACGAAGAGATTGAAGAACGCTTCCGTTAGAAGGTAGTGCTCGAGGTTCAAGATGAAGCCGTCGAGCAACGCCGGCACGGTCCCAAGCGCCGCGACCACGGCGGGTAACCCGAGCCTGCGCATGAAGGCGTAGAGCAGGATCGCCACCGCGATTCCGGCGAGGTGTTGGACCAGCGCGACCGGCACCAGGCTGCCTGTAGCCACCAGCGGCTTGATGAGCAGCGGGTACAGCACCGGCCGCAGGCCGGAGGCACCCATCTCGATGGCCTGGTTCAGGTAGGCGTGGGTGTCCATCTGGAGCAACAACAAGGGCTGGTACGCCAGCATCACGATCACCCGCAACGCCACTCCGGCCGAAAGGACCACGGCGAAGGGCCAGTGTCCGGCCGGCAACTTGACGGACCTAGTTATTCGGGGTCTCGGGCGGTGATTCGCGCAGGCGGCGTTCTAGATCGGCGATGGCCTGGTCGAGGTCCGCCCCCGGGGCCTTTCCCCGGCGCTGGTCGAAGTCACGCATCCGCTTTGGATAACCGATCACCTGTGCGTCGTACACGGGGATACCGCGCCGCTCGCAGAACTTGCGGCCGTGATCGCGGTCGCGGACCGGAGCGCGAGTGTGGTCGCCATCGCGATCGACCAGCAGCAGCGAGGTGGGACTGGTGGGAGTTCGCGGTTCCAGGTACCCCTCCACGCCGCGATGCCCCGCCACCCACTCTTCGAGGTGACGGAGATCGGGGCCCTTCTTGCTGAAGAAGTTCCGAAAGCTGTCGCCGATTCCCAAGTCCTAGCCGACTCCTTGGTGGACCACTCAGCCCCTGCGGGACTTCACCTCATCGATCAACTGAGGAAGGATCTTCAGTGCATCCCCAACGATACCGAGGTCTGCGATCTGGAAGATGGGGGCTTCCTCGTCCTTGTTGATCGCGACGATCTTCTTTGCGCCCTTCATTCCGACTATGTGCTGGGTGGCGCCGGAGATCCCGACGGCGAGATAGACGTTGGGTTTGACGGTGGTGCCGGTCTGTCCGATCTGCATCGCGTAGGGCACCCAACCCGAATCGACGACTGCTCGCGTCGCTCCGACCGCGGTGTTGCCAATGCTTTTGGCGAGTTGGTCGAGCAACTCGAAGTTGCCGGGCTCCTGCAGTCCCCGCCCGCCCGAGATCACCATGGCCGCCTCCTCGAGCTTCGGCCCGGAGGTCTCCTCCACGTGGCGCTCCACGCGCTTTGCCTTCTTGAGCTCGTCTGCGATCTCGACGGTGACCGGCACCGTCTCGGTGGAGCCACCGACGGGGCTCGCCTCGAATGACTTGGGTCGCACGAGAACGAGCTTGGGCGAGCCATCGAGCTTGACGTCGACCAGCGTCGAACCGCCGAACACCTGGGTCTGCGCAGTGTCGGGGTCGATGATCTCGGAGACGTTGCTCATGAGCGTGGAGCCGGTCTTGGCGCTGAGACGGCCCGCGATGTCGCGCGAGTCGTAGTTGGTCGCGAACAAGACGAGGTCAGGCGAGTGTTCCTCGACGAGTCGATACAGCGCCTCGGCCGCCGGTTGAGCGACGAAATCGGAGTAGACCGAGTCGTCCGAGGCGAAGACAGTGGTGGCGCCGTGCTCGCCGAGCTCCTTGGCCGCGTCGGTCGCGCCGGGGCCGAGTGCGACCGCCTCGACGTCGCCACCCAAGTCCCTCGCCTTGGCGAGGATCTCGAGAGCCGACGAGTCGACCGCGCCGTCGTGAAGCTCCGCGAAAACCCAAATTTTTGACATGAGTTAGATCACCTTCGCTTCCTTGAGGAAGTCGGCGATGCGGGCCGCGCCCGAGCCGTCGTCGGCGACCACCTCGCCGGCCTTGCGCTCGGTGGCCTTGGCGATGTTGGCGATCGTCTGCTCGACCTTGACGTCGTCCCCGGAGAGTTCGAGGTCGGCGAGCGACCACTGCTCGACCGGCTTCTTCTTCGCCGCCATGATTCCCTTGAAGGAGGCGTAGCGCGGCTCGTTCACTCCCGCGGTCACGGTTATCAGCGCGGGAAGCGGCGACTCGACGACGTGGTACCCGTCGGCGGTCTGCCGGTCGATCTTGATGGACCCCTCGGCGCCCTCGATCTTCTTGACGAAGGTGAGCTGTGGCAGGGAGAGAAACTCGGCCAGGCTCGATGGCATCGTGCCGGTGTAACCGTCGGTGGACTCCACTCCGGCGATCACCAGGTCGAATGCCCCGGCCTTGGTGATGGCCGCCCCCAGGACCCTGGCGGTTATCAGGGCGTCGGCCCCCGCCAGGCTCTCGTCGGTTACGAGCACACCCTTGTCCGCCCCCATCGACAAACCGCGCCGGATCGCCTCCATGGCGGTGGCCGGGCCCATCGAGACCAGGGTCACCTCGCCGCCGTGGGCCTCCTTGAGCTGAAGGCCGGCCTCGACGCCGAACTCGTCGCCGGGGTCGAGCACGCCCTGGACTCCGGCCCGTTTGAGGCGCTCGCCCTCCATCTCGCCGGGGAGGTTCGGATCGGGGATGTGTTTTACGCACACCGCGATGTTCAATTCGGCCTCCTTGTCATTTTTTGGGATGCGTGCTTGCAATAGCAAGCACCCTACCGCGGATCAGCGCCGTGATGCGTACCGCTCCAGGCCCTCGCGCTCGGTCATCGCTCCGTCGCCGTCCTCCACCACCAGATCGAGGTGGGCCACCACCTCGGAAACGGCCAGGAAGCGCTCGTAGCCGGTCGCCTTGGGATAGAGCCGCGCGGCCAGCTCGAAGGGCGTCTGCCCCTTCGTATCGAGCGCCTGGGCCACCTTGACCTTGCGGCGCAGATGGTGGTCGATCGTGCGCTCGACCAACGGCTGGGGCTCACCGATCTGCTCGCCGTGGCCCGGATAGGCCAGGGTGAGCTCCATCTTCCCCATCGCCTCGAGCGAGTCGAGGTACTGGCGGAGCGAGCGTCGTCGCTCGGTGGGATCGTCGACGCTCGGCTCCATCAGTGGATTTCGGAGAGACGTGCGGCAGCAGCTGATCGCCGGCGAACAGCGTGCGACTGCCCGGCTCGAGATAGACCATGTGCCCGCCGGTGTGTCCGGGGCTGAAATGAGCCTCGAGGCAGAAGCCAGCGAACTCGAAGCGGTCGCCGGGCGCGACCGAAACGAGTTCCTCGTAGCGCAGCGGCGGCCGCGGCTCCTTTTTGCGCGCCTCGTCGAGCTTCAAGAGCATCTCCAGCGGGAAGCCCTGCGCAAGGAGCATGCGGCCCCAGTCCTCGCGCCGGTTCCCCCGCCGGAGCCGCGCTACCTCGGGGGCCGGGAAGTGGATCGTCGCTCCCGTTTTCTCGGCCACCGCGTGCATGAGTCCGAAGTGATCGGGATGTGCGTGCGTGATGACGATGCGTTCGAGCCGGTCCAGGTCGTCGCCGATGAGCTCGAAGAGGAGCTCCTCGGAGGCGGGCAGGTTGATGCCCGAGTCGATGAGCGTGACCGGCTCGGCCTCGATCAGATAGGCATTGACGGGCCCGACTGCATAAGGGGTCGGCGTCTCCAGGCGCCGAACGGGAAGGGTAGACACTGCGACAGTCTAGGAGGCCGCCTCCGACTAGTCCTTTCGCGGAGTCAGGATGCAGAACTCGTTGCCCTCGGGGTCGGCGAGCACCTGCCAGGTCACATCGGGGTCTTTGCTCTGTCCGATGTCGACGTGGGTGGCGCCGAGCTCGAGCACGCGGTCGACCTCGGCGGCCTGGTCATCCGGATTGAGGTCGAAGTGGATCCGGTTCTTGGCCGCTTTGGCATCGGGGACCTTGAGGAACAGAATCGCTACTCCTGCCTCATCCTGACGCTCGATGGCGACCTCGTCGTCAGAATCGAAGGTGATCTTGTAGTCGAGGACCTGGCTCCAGAAGTCCGCGAGTCGATGCGGGTCGGACGCATCGACGGTGACGGTATAAAGCTCGCTGCTCACTGCATTCCTCCTTTTAGAGCGCGGTCTTATCAACGGCCTTTGAACTCGGCCTTCCCCGGACCGCTGGCTACGAACGACTCCATGCCGATCGTCTGGTCCTCGGTCGAGAAGAGCGCGGCGAAGGCCTGCCGTTCGATCGTGAGCGCGGTGGTCATATCGACATCGACGCCCTGTTGTATCGCTTGTTTGGCCGCCATGAGCGCCACCGCCGGCCCCGACGCGTAACCCCCGGCCAGCTCGAGGGCTCGCTCGTGCACCACCTCGGGCGCCACGACCTCGTTCACGAGTCCAATCCTGAGAGCCTCATCCGCATCGACGAACCGTCCCGAGTAGATGATCTCCTTGGCGCGGCCAAGCCCCACGAGCCGGGGTAACCGCTGCGTTCCGCCCGCCCCTGGCATCACCCCTAGCAGGATCTCTGGCTGCCCGAGCTTCGAGTCCTCGGCACAGATGCGGAGGTCGCACGCAAGCGCTAGCTCGCACCCGCCTCCCAGGGCATAGCCGGTGATCGCCGCGATCGTGATCTGAGGCAGTTGCTCGAGGCGCGTGAAGACGTTCTGGAAGCGGCCGATGTAGCGGTACATCGTGGTGGTGTCCTGGGTGGCCATCTCTTTGATGTCGGCCCCGGCCGCGAACACCCGCTCGCCACCCCAGACGACGATCGCACGGGCGGCCTCGTTGGTCGCGAGCGCGTCGACCGCCTCGCCGATCTCGGTCGCCACCTGTTCGTTGAGGGCGTTGACCTTCGGCCGGTCGAGCCGAATCGTCGCAACTCCGCTGTCGGACACCTCGTAGTTCACGAACTCGCCCACGCGCCGGCCTCCACAATGATCGTCAGGTTGATCGTCCGTACAGGTTAGTAGCCTCGTGCAATCCACTCGTCGAGGTGCGGGAGCTCCGCTCCGATCGTCGTGGTGTCTCCATGACCCGGATACACCTTCGTTTCGCTCGGGAGCGTCAATAGCCTCGTACGAATGGACTCGATGATCGTCGGGAAGTCGGAGAACTTGCGCCCCGTCGCACCCGGTCCCCCGTGGAACAACGTGTCGCCGACGAAGACGGCTTCGTGACCGTCGTAGAGACACACGCCGCCCGGTGAGTGCCCCGGGGTGTGCAACACCTGGAGGCGCGCGCCGGCGATGGTGAACATGTCCCCATCCTTTAGGTCGACATCCCATCTCTTGTTCGGATAGACCTGCTCCCACAGCTCCTGATCGCCGGGGTGCAGAGCGACCGGTGCGTTCAACTGGGGCTGGAGCTCATCGAGAGCGTTGATGTGATCGTTGTGCGCGTGCGTGCACACGATCAGGTTGACGGTTCTTCCCCCGACACCCTCGATGATCGCTTCGGCGCAGTGAGCCGCGTCGATCACCGCGCACTCCTTAGAGTCTCCGACGATCCAGATGTTGTCCTCGACGTCGAAGTCCTCGCCGTCGAGACTGAACACTCCCTTGGTCACCACCCGATCGATCCTCATGTGTTTAACACCACGACCGAGCGCAGCACCTCGCCCGCCTCCATCTTGCGAAACGCGTCCTCCACGTCGTCGAGGCCGATGCGTTCGCTGACGAAGCGGTCGAGGTCCAGCCGGCCCTGAAGGTAGAGGTCGATCAACATGGGGAAGTCGCGCGTCGGCAGGCAATCCCCGTACCACGCCGGCTTGAGGGCACCGCCACGCCCGTAGAACTCGATCATCGGAAGCTCGATCATCATGGCCGGATTCGGCACACCGGCCTGCACCAGCGTTCCGGCGAGGTCGCGCGCAAAGAAAGCCTGCTTCATCACGTCGGGATGTCCCACCGCCTCGATGGTCACGTCGGCGCCGAAGCCGCCGGTCAGCTCCCTGATGGCCTCGACCGGATCCGTCTTCGACGAGTCGATGGTGTGAGTCGCGCCGAAGTCCTCGGCCCAGGTGAGCTTGGTGGGATCGATATCGACTCCGATGATCTTCGCTGCACCGGCGAGCTTGGCCCCGAGGATGGCCGCGTCTCCCACTCCCCCACAGCCGAACACCGCAACGGAGTCGCCGCGCGTGACACCGCCGGTGTACATCGCCGCGCCGAGGCCCGCCATCACGCCACAGCCGATCAGCCCCGCGGTCTCGGGCGGCGCGTCGGCGTTCACCTTGATCGCCTGCCCCGCGGCAACCAGCGTCTTGGGTGTGAGCACACCGATGCCGAGCGCCGGGCTCAACGGGGTTCCATCCGACAACGTCATGGGTTGCGTCGCGTTGGCCGACTCGAAGCAGTACCACGGCCGCCCCCTTCTGCAAGAGCGGCACTCACCGCAGGGAGCGCGCCACGCCAGGATGACGAAGTCCCCCGGTTCGAGATCGGTCACGTCCTCCCCAACTGCTTCGACCACGCCGGCCGCCTCGTGGCCCAGCAGGAAGGGATAGTCGTCGTTGATCGCTCCCACCTTGTAGTGAAGGTCGGTGTGGCAGACGCCGCACGCCTGCACGGCGACGAGCGCCTCACCCGGGCCCGGATCGGGAACCGAGATGGTGGCTATCTCGACCGGCTCGCCCTTGGTGCGCGAGATGACTCCCTTGACCTCGTGGGGCACGTCCGTCTCCTTGTTCGCGTGAATCGAAGAGTCGCCAGGGTAAGCGAGGCGCGGTCTCTCAAAGGGACCGTTGTGCACTAACGTCAACCTCGGACGACGAAGTCGACTGCGACCGGGAGGCTGAAGCGTGTCTGACAAACTGCTCGACGAACTGATCCAGTGGCTGCGAATCCCATCGATCTCCTCGGGCGGCGGAGACCCGCAGGACCTGGCACGGGCCGCCGAGTGGGCGCGCGACTACATCGTCGCGGCCGGGGGTGCAGCCGAGGTCGTGTCGACAAAGCTCAATCCGCTGGTGGTAGGCGAGCTTCGCTCCGCGGATCCCGGTGCCCCGACCGTCATCATCTACGGTCACTACGACGTCCAGAGCGCCGACCCCCTCGATGCTTGGACCTCACCCCCCTTCGAGCCCGAGATCCGCGACGATCGCCTCTACGCGCGCGGGGCAGCCGACGACAAGGGCAACTTCTTCCCGTTGCTCTACGTAGCCTGCGAGCTGGCACGCGCCGGCGAGCTCCCGCTCAATATTCGCGTCCTCTCAGAGGGCGAGGAGGAGGTCGGCGGCGATAGCGTCGGCAAGTGGGTGATGGCCGACGAGCGCGGCGCGGACTGCGCGATCGTGTTCGACGGCGGGATGTTGGATGAGGCCACTCCGGCCCTGACGTTGGGCGTGCGCGGCATGGTGTCGATGTCAATCGAAGTGCACGCGGCGCGCGGGAACCTGCATTCGGGTCACTTCGGAGGCAGCGCTCTCAACGCGACGCATGTCTTGCAGCGGATGATTGCAAACGTCCTACCGGGACCCGACGGCCGCCTCCGCGACGAGCTTCGCGTTGGCTTGGCCGGCCCCACCGACGAAGAGCTGAAGTCATGGGCGCAGCTCCCCAACCCGGCGGAGATGTTCGAGCAGGTTGGAGCCCGGCCGATCCACGCGGGCTCGACCGAGTCCTATTACGAGCAGAGTTGGACCGACGCATCGATCGACGTGAACGGCATCGCAGGCGGCGACGCGGTGCAGAAGCGGACGATCATCCCCGCGGCCGCCAGCGCCAAGCTGTCGATGCGGCTCGCTCCCAACCAGACGGGAGCGGAGATGGGACCAATCCTCGAGGGCCTGGTGCGTGAGGGAGTCCCCGACGGCGCCGACGTGGAGATCACGTGGGACACCGGCGATGCGGCGTCATTCGACCCCGCCGATCCTGCACTGGCGCTCGGCATCGAGGCGCTGGAGGAAGCCTGCGGCGCCGCGCCCGCGCTGATTCGCTCCGGCGGCTCGATTCCGGTGCTGGCCTCCTTTGCGGCGCGAGGCATCCCGACCATCCTGAGCGGGTTCGTCCTCGCCGACGACAACCTGCACGCGCCCGACGAGAGCTATCGGCTCGAGAGCCTGCGGCTGGGCGAGGCCGCCGCCCGGGCCCTATACGCGAAGTTGGCGACGCTGCGCCGTTGAGCGTGCCACATGCTAAGTCGCTTGGAGAGGCTTGATCACTCCTTCTCCAAGCGATCTCCCTGCTTGCGCACCGGGAGCTCGAGAGCCGACGCGGGAGCAAGCGCCTTGTAGAAGAGCTCCTTGGCTGCGGCCGCGAGACGATCAAGATCGGGTGGATTGCCGAACGTGATGGCCGTCCCCATGCTGAAGCTCATCGCCGCGTTCAGCAGATAGGCGCACATCTCGGGATCGCTCGCGTGTAGAAGCCCGGTCTCGGTCCCCGCCTCGATGGCGCGGGTAAGGAACTCGATGAAGTGTCGCTCCGCGGTCAGTACCTCTTCCGAGATGCCGGACTGCCACAGGTGGCGGGTTATCACCTCGCACTCTCGCCGGTGCTCGACGATGTATTCGAATAGCGAGTCGATGATGTCGTCGATCGCATCGCGGTAATCCACCGGCTCGCCCCGCTCGAGCGCTGCGAAATAGTCACCCGCGCCGGCCAAAAACCGCTCCTCCATCCCCTTGTGGAAGTCGCCGTGCAGGGCCAGCAGGACGTCGTTCTTGGAGGGGAAGTAGAGGTACATCGTTCCGATGGCAACCCCTGCCCTGGTGGCGATGCTCTGCACCGTGGTCTCGTCGAAGCCCTTCTCGAGAAACAGGTCGAGGGCGGCGTCCAGGAACTCCTGGCGGCGCTCGCCCCGGGGCTTGGAGACTCTCTTCCTGGGTGTCTCGACGGCTTCGTCCATGGACTTGCTCTTCCGCCGCGGTGAACTCGGTTCAGTAAAGGCTACCAGGTGGGCCGAGCGACCCCCGTTACCGACTGCTTGACTTATGAATGAGATTCACTCAGTATGAATGACGTTCACTCAGCGACGGAGGGAGATGCGATGAAAGCGACGAGGTCGAATCGAGCGCCCCTCGCCGGGGCCCTTCCCCACGACACCGCTCGCTCGTCGGGGGACCCTAGGAAGCAGGTGGTGGGAGTGATCCTTAGCGACGGAACCGTTTACACAGTGCCCGGCACACGCGACGATTCGCCGCGCGGCCCCTGGTCGCAGGGAAGGTTCTCGGGCTCCGGCTGGACCCTTTGGTGGGAGCGCAGGGTCACTACGAAGCAAGGCCGGCCCTGAACGCCTGGGTCTCGTAGGGCAACTCGAATGTGTCCCGACCCGAAAGGTCCGGGTGGCGCTCACACAGAGCCCCGATCTCGTCGAGCACTCGCCCTCGCTCCCGCTCGCTCAGGGTCGCAACCGCGCTGCGAGAACCGACATGGGCGAGCAGCGTGTCACGGTCGAGCATCTGGCTCGTGCGCCACTGCCGAGACTCGAAAGCCGCGAACCCCGGCAGCCGGCCCAGGTTCGCCCGAGTCTCGAGCGAGTTTTCGGCGCCTGCGATCCGCGTTACCTCGGCCACCCACCCCACCGACTCGTCGCGAACGTTCCAGATAAGGCCCAACCTTCCGCCGGGCGACAACAGACGCCGAATCTCGGGAACGGCGCGCTCTTGATCGAACCAGTGGAAGGCCTGAGCTACTACTACCGCCTCCGCCCAGTGAGATCGCACCGGTGTGGCCTCGGCGACCGAGCAGGCCGCCATTGCCGAGGGCACTGTTCGTCGCAACTCCGACACCATGCGGTGCTGAGGTTCGAGCGCCACCACTTCGGCGGCGAGAGCGACCAAGGCGCCGGTCAGTTTTCCCGTCCCCGCGCCCAGGTCGACGATCCTGCTCGACTCACCTACCAGCCAGCGCACCGCGTCGGCCGGGTAGGTGGCTCGACCTCGCTCGTACTCGGTGGCGGTTCGTCCGAACGAAGTCGCGCGCGCGGCTCGCGCTCGATCCACGCCCGATACCTATCCCTTCAGGACTCGCTCGACGATCGCGTCGCCGATCTCGGTCGTCGAAGCGCGGCCCCCGAGATCGGGCGACTTGATCCCCTCCGAGAGCGTGACTTCTATGGCGTCCATCACCAGATCTCCAAGCTCGCCCAGATCGTAGAAGTCGAGCAACATCTTCGCCGTCCAGATCTGACCGATCGGGTTTGCGATTCCCTTGCCGGCGATGTCTGGAGCCGAGCCGTGCACGGGCTCGAACATCGAGGGCGCCGTGCGGTCGGGATTGAGGTTGGCGGCCGGCGCGACACCGATGCTGCCCATTATGGCTCCGCCGATGTCCGTCAGGATGTCGCCGAGCAAGTTGGAGGCGACCACCACGTCCAGCGTGTGCGGTCGAGTCACGAAGAAGGCGGCGAGGGCGTCGGCGAGCACCAGCCGGGCTTCAATCGACGGGTAGTCCTGAGCCACCTCCCTGAAGACATCGTCCCAAAACGGCATGGTGTAGACGATCCCGTTGGACTTGGTGGCGCCGACGACCTCCTTGCGGCCCTGGGATGTGGCGAGCTCGAACGCGCAGCGAACCGCTCGGGTAACGCCGAGGCGCGAGAAGTAGTTGACCTGCATCGCCGCCTCATGCTCGGTGCCCGAGTGGATGCGGCCGCCAACGTCTGAGTACTCGCCCTCGGAGTTCTCGCGCACGACCATGAAATCGATGTCGCCAGGCTCCCGGTCGCGCAACGGACTGTGCATCCCTCGCAACAGCTTGACCGGTCGCAGGTTCACGTACTGCCGGAAGTGACGGCGGATCGGGATGAGCAGTCCCCACAGACTCACGTGGTCGGGAACGCCCGGCCACCCCACCGCACCCAAAAGGATCGTGTCGAAGCCGGCCAGTGTCTCGAGGGCGTCATCCGGCATCATCTTGTCGTGCTGAAGGTAGTACTCGCAGCCCCACGAGAAATCCTGGAACTCGAACTTGAGCCCTCCGTGCACCCGTGCAGCCGCATCGAGCACGCGGCGCGCCTCGACGACGACCTCCGGCCCGATGCCGTCGCCCGGTATGCACGCAACCCTGATCACCGACACAAAAGACCTCCGTTCACGTTGACGGTTTCCCCGGTGATGAACGCGGCCTCGTCGGAGACGAGGAAACGAACCGTGGCGGCCACCTCTTCGGGACGGCCCCTGCGCCCAACCGGAATGCGTCGCTCATCATGATGCTTTGGCTCTTCACCGCTCCTGACCGTGTCGATCATTCCCGGCGACACCGTATTCACAGTGACGTTGTGCTCCGCGAACTCGAGTGCGAGCGCCTTGGTTAGGCCCAGCAGCGCGGCCTTGGCCGTTACGACGTGGGCGCGATGCGTGGCGCCGGTCTGCCCCGTCAGCCCACCGATCATCACGATGCGGCCCCAGCCGGCCTCGACCATGTCGGGAAGGACCTCACGGCTGGTGAAAAAGGCGCCGTCCACGATGACATCGACGATCTCTCGCCATTGGTCGTGCGATAGCTCGAGGAACGAAGCTTCGCGGCGCACGGCGGCGGCATGCACCAAGATCGTCGGAGGACCAAGCTCCCGTCGCACTCGATCCACCGCGGCCCTCACCGCAGACTCGTCTCGAACGTCCGCGACCAAGGCCAGTGCTCGCCGTCCCCGAGCGCGCACCTCGTCGGCGACGCCGGAGGCCGCGGAGCCATCGGAGCCCACCAACACCGCGACGTCGGCCTCAGAGGAAGCCAGCTGGAGCGCGATGGCTCGTCCGATGTTGCGTCCTCCCCCGGTCACGAGCGCGATCCGTGGAATGGAATGCTCCCCGTCGGTTCTGCTGGTCACAGCGCGTCACCCTCGACTCGATTCGCACAGCCCGGACAAATGGTGCAGCGGCATCCGTATGATATGCACCGCAGAGACGTCTACTACACGGAAAGGCATTCCACGGTGCAGAACGACGGACCGAAGACCGTCCAGACGTTCGATCGAGCGGTCGCCATCCTGGACGCCTTCACCACCGACCGGCCGGAGCTTGGTGTCTCGGAGATCGCGCGTGTCACGGGACTGAGCCGGAGCACGGTTCACCGCCTTCTGGCGACGCTGCGCCGTCATGAGCTCGTGCAGCAGATTCCGACCACCAGGAACTACGCCCTCGGCCCCCATCTGCTCCGTCTCGCCCAGATCGCCTTCTCGAACGTCAATCTGCAAAACGTGGCGAAGACGGTGATGATCGAACTGCGCGATCGGTGCGGCGAGACCGTGGGTCTTCACATTCGTCTCGGCCCGTTTACGCGCACGGTGCTGGATCAGGTCGAGAGCAAACAGGCTCTCCGCAGGACTTACAACGAGATCGGTGTGGCGATACCCATCTACCAGGGCGCGCCGGGAAAGGTGCTGCTCGGTAACGACGACCCCGAATTCCAGGAGAAGGTCCTGTCCGGCAAGCTCGAGGCCGCCACCACTCGCACGATCACGGACCCCGTCAAGCTGCGTGCGGAGCTCATACGCGCCAGGAAGAACGGCTACGCCTTCTCGTTCGAGGAGCGCGTGGTGGGCATCTCCACAGTGGCCGTGCCCATCGCGGATCACACGGGAGTGGTCATCGCGGCCTTGAGCGTGACCGGCCCGAACAGCCGCGTCGGCCGCAAGCAACTACTCGAGTTCGTCCCCCATGCGCGGGATGCCGCACGGAGGATCTCGGCGAGCCTCGGGTTCACGGGCGACTTCCTGCCCCCCGCGTCGACCGCCACCTCCTAGTCGGCCGCTCTTTCTCCCAAATAGGGCGTTTGACGCATCCTGTACTTCGACCTAACTTTGCATACAGTAGAATCACGTTCCGCATCATGGAACGGCTCGTTGGATGCAACCAACCATGCATTCGGGGGGATGCAGGGATGCCGGGACCTCTCAAGCGACTCCACATCGGCGTGATGCTCGGGGACGACATCGGCCCCGAGATCGTTCCGCAGGCGGTAAAGGTCATGCGGGCGGCGGCCGGACGGGAGCCCGGGCTCGAGCTGGAGTTCCACGACTGGCCCGTGGGGTGGTCGAGCTATCTGGACAACGGGCACACCCTGCCGAACGAGACGCTCGACGGTCTGGGCAACATGGACGGCATCATCCTGGGCCCCATCGGTCATGCGGCCTACCCGCGAGGTCGCCCCGAGTGCGTCAACCCTCATCCCATCATCCGCAAGCACTTCGACCTGTTCGCGAACCTGAGACCGGCCCGCACGCGTGCGACGCTGCCGCACCTCCACTCCGACGTCGACATCCTGGTCGTGCGCGAGAACAACGAAGGGTTTCAGCCCGACCGCAACATGGTGGCCGGCTCAGGAGAGTTCCAGCCGACCGAGGACAGCGCGTTCAGCATCCGAGTCATCACCAAGCGGCAGTCGGAACGCATCGCACGCGTGTCGTTCGATGCTGCTCGCAGGCGCAACGGGAAGCGACGGGTAACGGCCATCCACAAGCGATCGGTGTTCAAGCTGACCGACGGCCTCTTCATGGATACCGTCGAGGAGGTTTCGAAGGACTACCCCGACATCACTCTGGACGATCATCAGATCGACACCGCGGCGCTTCATCTGGTCATGCGGCCGCAGAACTTCGACGTGCTGTGCTGCTCCAACATGTTCGGGGACATCCTGTCCGACCTCACAGCCGGCCTCGTCGGTGGGATGGGCCTTGCCGCTGCCCTCAGCGCCGGAGATGACCACGCCATGGCGCAGGCGACCCACGGGTCCGCGCCCGATATCTCGGGTAAGGGAATCGCCAACCCCTACGCGATCATCCTCTCGGCCAAGATGCTGTTGGAGTGGCTCTATGAGAAGCATCAAGACCCGCGCCTCCAGCGAGCCGCGCTGTGTATCGATGTGGCCGTCGAAAGAGCTTTGGCAGAGGGCAAGTACCTGACACCGGATCTCGGGGGAAGCGCATCGACCCAAGAGGTGGGCGATGCGATCGCCGAGAGCTGCACGACCGTAGCCATCGATCCACCCGATGGGAAAGGGTAGCCATGTCTCTAACGCACTACGTCGCCGAGTTCTCATTGAGCCTCGACTACGACGACATCCCCGAGGGCGTGCGACGCACCGCCATCGAGCACATCCTGGATGGGTACGGGCTGGCACTGAGCGGCCATGCGGAGGAGGGTCATGCGATCCTCCGTCGCTACGCTCAGCGCGCGAGCTGCGCCGAGGAGGTCGTCGTCTTCGGGACCTCGCTTCGTTCGACCGCGGAACTCGCCGCTCTGGTCAACGGACAGGCCATGCACGCCATGGACTACGACGACACCCAGCTCTCGACCAACCCGGCCAGTGTCTACGGTCTGCTGACCCATCCCACGACGCCCGTGCTCGGCGCGACCTCCGCGGTCGCCGAGCTGACCGGGGCTTCGGGCCGCGATCTCCTGACCGCGTACGTCGCCGGCGTGGAAGTCGCATGCCGGACCTCGGACGCGTCGGATCCCCGCCACTACCAAAAGGGCTTCCACTCCACCGGCACCTTCGGCGCCATCGGAGCCGCTGCGGGAGCGGCCAAGCTCTTTGGACTCACGACGGAGCAGACGCAGTTCTGTCTCGGAATCGCCGCCTCTCTCTCCGGCGGCTATCGAGAAAACTTCGGGACGATGACCAAGCCGCTGCACGCGGGCCAGGCCGCTCAGGCCGGGGTGTTCGCGGCCCGCTTGGCCCACGACGGCTTCACCGCAGCGCGGAACATTCTCGAGGCCAAGCGCGGCATGTACGAGGCCTCGAGCGACGGCTACGAGCCCACCCGCATCGACGGCAAGCTCGGCTCGCCGTTCTTCCTGGAGGATCCTGGCGTGTCCATCAAGCCCTACCCCTCGGGGTCGCTATCGCATCCGGGTCAGGACGCGGTGCTCGAGTTGGTGCGCGAGCACGACCTGAAGCCCGAGGACGTCACCGAGGCCATCGCCGGCACCAACTCCGCGACCACCAACGCGCTCATCTATCCCCTGCCTCAGACGGCGCTCGAAGCGAAGTTCTCGTTCCCGTTCTTCCTTGCGATTGCGATCCTCCGCCACAAGGTGGGCATCGAGGAGTTCCGCGATGAGGTAGTGCTCGATCCCGAGGTGCAGGAGCTGATGAAACGTTGCCACCATGTGGTCGACGAGGAGATCGACGCACGCGGCTTCCAGCACATGGACACACGCGTGGTCATCAAGCTGAAGGACGGACGCGTGCTCGAGAAGCTCGAGTCGTTTGCCACCGGCCACCCCAACAAGCCCATGACCCACGACCAGCTCGAGACCAAGTTCTTCGAATGTGCGGAGCTCGCCATCGACCGGGACCGTGCCCGGCTCGCAGCCGACATCATCTGGCGGCTGGATGAGCTGGGTCACGTGGGCAAGCTCCACGAAATGCTGGCGAGCTGATCATGGAGCCAACGGCGTGAAGACCAGGACCAGAGCACAGCGGATCGACGTCGGCCTTGGGGCGATAGTCGTCGCGCTGGGCATCTTCGTCCTCCTACAGGGTCAGGAACTGGACTTCTATCTGGATGGAATCCCGGGCCCGGGATTCTTTCCAACTCTGCTGGCGGGGGCCCTGGCGATCACCGGAGCGCTGTTGTGCCTCAGCGGCCTCGTCGGCAGCAAGGACACCTCAGGAGACATCGAGCCCGCCACTCGGGAGCAGGCGAAGCGTTCCCTGGGAATCTGGGTCGCGATGCTTGCGTCGGTGCTGCTGATCTCCTTCGTCGGGTTTCTCATCGCGATGTTCGTACTTGTGGGAGTTCTCATCTTCGGGCTCGAGGGCCAGCGAAACCTCAGGGGCCTAGCCGCGGTGATCCTCATTCCCCTGTCGTGTTACATGCTGTTCGCAGAGTTACTCCAGGTCCAGCTGCCGACGGGGGTGTTCGGGATCTGATGGAGGCGCTACAAGGACTTGCCGACGGGTTTGCGGCGGCGATAACGCCGACCAACCTCTTCTGGGCGTTCTTCGGAGTGGTCGCCGGGACGCTCGTCGGAGTGCTGCCGGGACTCGGCCCCCCCGCCACCATCGCCATCTTGCTGCCGCTCTCGATCAACCTCGAGCCGGCAACGGGGCTAATCATGATGGCGGGCATCTATTACGGCGCTAAGTACGGCGGTTCGACTACCTCGATCCTCCTCAACATTCCCGGGGAAGACGCGTCGGTAGTGACCGCGTTCGATGGGTACCAAATGGCCCGGCAGGGCAGAGCCGGGCCCGCTTTAGGCATCGCCGCGATCGGCTCCTTCATCGCGGGGACCGTGGGCCTGATCGGGCTCACTTTTCTCGCACCGGCCGTTGCGCAGCTGGCGATCGTCTTCGGGCCCCCCGAGTACGCGGCCCTCATGCTGTTGGGATTGAGCCTCGTCATGATCCTGGCGGGTGCCTCGAAGCTCAAAGCCGTTATCTCAGGGCTGCTTGGGTTTCTGCTGTCGACGATTGGCCTCGACCTGTTCACGGGATCCACGCGCTTCACGTTTGGTCAGATCGATCTTGCCAACGGAGTCGAGTTCGTCGCTCTCAGCATCGGCATCTTCGCCCTGGGTGAAGTGATGGTCAACGTCGAGGAAGAGACGGGACACCAGCTCTTCAAGGTCCCCAAGAAGCTGAGGGAGCTATTCCCCACCAAGAAGGACTTCAAGGACTCCGCAGGCTCGATCGCGCAGGGGTCGGTGGTCGGATTCTTCATCGGGGCACTGCCCGGGGCGGGTTCGACCGTAGCCTCGTTCATCAGCTACACCCTGGCTAAGCGCTTCTCGCGTCACCGCGAGGAGTTCGGCAAGGGCGCCATCGCCGGAGTCGCCGCGCCCGAGGCCGCAAACAATTCCGCAACCGCGGGCGCTTTCGTCCCGCTGTTGACCCTTGGGATCCCCGGCTCGGCAACCACAGCGATCATGCTCGGGGCGCTGTTCCTTTATGGGCTGCAGCCCGGACCGTTGTTCTTCACTGAGAACCCCGACGTCGTATGGCCGATCATCGCGAGCATGTATATCGGCAATGTGATGTTGGTGGTGCTGAACCTTCCGCTGGTGCCGGTGTTCGCGAGCATCCTGAGAATTCCGTACTACATCATGTACCCCGCGATCGTCGTCATCTCCGTCATCGGCGTTTACAGCATCAACGGCTCGATGTTCGACGTGGGACTGCTCGTCATCTTCGGCCTGCTCGGCTACGTGATGCGAAAGGTTGGTCTGCCGACCGCTCCCCTGGTCCTCGCCTTCGTGCTCGGGCCGCTGTTCGAGCAGGCCGTACGCCGGTCGCTGGTGATTTCGCAAGGCAGTCCGGAGATCTTCATCACTCGTCCGTGGAGCATCGTGTTCATTGTCGTCACCGCCCTGATGATCCTCGGACCCATGCTGGCCGCGCTGCGCGGGCGTACGGCGACGCCGGACCAGAGCGACGAGGCGGTCCCGAGGAACGAGCCGCCACCGGACGATCAAGAGGGCGACGGCGTCGCAAAGAAACCCGACGAGTTCCGATCCAACGTCTAGACCGTGGAGGTTCGAATGCTTGGTAGTCGAAAGACAGTGTCACTGTTGTCCGCCCTGCTGCTCGTGTTTGCCGCAGGCTGTGGGCTGAACACTGATGATTCATCGGACGACGGCGGTGGTGGGGGCGGGGAGGCCTCAGCGCCTTCCGAAACCGAGTTCCTCGTCCACACGGGTCCCGGAGGTGGGAGCGACATCTTCGTTCGCGACGTCATCTCGATGTTGAGAGACGAGGAGATCATCTCCAAAAACTGGCCGGTTCGAAACGAGGAGGCCGGTGAGGGCGCGGGAGCGATGTCCTACCTGCTGAGCAAGGCCAGCGAGGACGGCAACATCTCCGCCATGACCACGACCTGGCTGACCACGCCGAACACCATCGAAGGGGCCGAAACGACGGTGTCGGACCTCACCCCCGTAGCCGGCCTCATCATCGAGCCCGAGGTGATGGCGGTCACGGCCGACTCGCCCTACGAGACGCTGACGGACTTCGTCGACGACGCCAAGGAGAATCCGGGCGACCTCGTTCAGGCCGGAGGCTCTACCACCGAGGTGGGAGCACTGAACGGAAAGGCGCTTGCCACCGAGGCGGGCACGAGCTGGGAGTTCCTCTCCTTCGAGGAGGTCGGGCAGCGCATCGCGGCAATGCTGAACGGTGACGCCGACATGATGTTCGGGAGCGCGCAGGACTTCATCTCCCAGGTCGAGGCCGGCAAGCTCAAGATCATCGCGACCATCAGCCCCGAGCCCTCGCCGATCTACCCCGACGCGCCCACCACCGAGGACGAGGGTTTCACGACCGAACTGGTGCCGCAGGTCCGCGGCATCATGGCCCCTCCGGACATCCCCGCCGACGCACTCGAGTACTACCAGGGTGTGTTCTCGGATCTTGTCGAGACCGAGTCGTGGCAGGAGTTCGCGGAGAAGAACGGCGTCGTGACCGACCTGCGACTGGGTGAGGAGTGGGGCGACTTCCTCACCGAACAAGAAGAGGTCGTTCGGGAGAAGCTCGACGAGGTCGGCCTGTTGATCGAGAACTGATCGACTTGGGTGCGACCACCACCATCTCCGAGTTCGTCGCCGGGCTCGGGATGGGAGGCATTCCCGACGAGGTGGCCCACCAGGGCAAGCGATGCCTGATCGACTGGCTCGGTGTGACCCTCGCGGGATCGGCCGACCCCTCGGCCGGGGTGCTTCTCGCCGTCGCGGACGAGATCGCCCCGGTTCCCCACGCGACGGTGCTCGGCTGCGGACGGCGCACCGGATTGCTGGGTGCGGCCCTGACCAACGGGTATCTGTCGCACGTGCTCGACTACGACGACACGTATAACCCGGCGCGCACGACCGTGCACGGCAGCGCGCCGGTGTGGCCGGCCGTGTTAGGGCTGGCCGAAACGCGCGGGGTGTCGGGGGCCGACGCGCTCGTGGCCTTCGTCTGCGGCTTCGAGACCGAGGTCAGAGTCGCTCTTGCGGCCGGGCCCGCACACTACGAGGCCGGCTGGCACGTCACCGGCACGGTCGGGCACCTGGGCGCGGCGGCGGCCGCCGCGAGACTGCTTGGCCTGAAGCCCACCTCGATCGCCCACGCGCTGGGCGCGGCCGGGACGCAGGCCGCCGGACTCAAGGGCGTATACGGCAGCATGGGCAAGGCGCTTCATCCAGGCAAGGCCGCCATGGACGGGCTCCTCGCCGCCCTGCTCGCGGCCGAGGGCTTCGACGGATCGACCACCATCCTCGAGGCGAAGCATGGGTTCCTTCGGGTGCTGTCGCCCGATCCCGACCCCGAGCTCGTTTGCGAAGGTCTCGGCGAGCGTTGGATGCTGCCCGACGATGGCTTCAAGCCCTACGCATGTGGGTCGCTCACACATCCCATCATCGAGGCCGTGATCGCGCTCCGGGCCGAGCACGACCTGACCGCGCGCGACATCGCAGCCATCGAGGCGACCGTCAACGACTATGTGTCCTGGGTCACGGCCAAGGACCAGCCGGCGACGGGGCTCGAGGGGAAGTTCAGCATCTTCCACTGTGCCGCGGTCGCGGCGGTCGACGGCGCGGCAAGCGTCGCGCAATTCACCGACGAGCGCGTGAACGATCCCGAGGTCGTCGCGATGAGGAGCCGGGTGTCGATCGTCGTCGACGACGCTCTGGCGAAGGACGCGGCCGCGGTCAGGCTCACGCTGACCGACGGGAGCACACTCACCCAGGAGATCCCGCACAACAAGGGAACCCCGGCTCGTCCCATGAGCGACGATGAGATCGAGGCCAAGTTCCTCGAGCTCGCTGCCGCGCGCATCGGGGAGGACTCGGCCCGGCGCGTCGCCGAGATGTGCTGGCTTCTCGAGAAGCAACCAGATGCCGGCGAGATCTGCAGGCTGTGCGCGGGCGCGCCGGCGTGAGTCACCCGCCGACCGACTACGAGAGCCTGGCGGGGGTCTACGACGAGGGACGCGCGCTGCCGCTCGATCAGATCGGTGAATGGCGGGCAATGCTTCGCGACTACCTAGGGGAGGGCGGGCTGCGCGTGCTCGACCTGGGCTCGGGCACGGGACTGTTCACCGCGGCGCTCCTATCCTGGTTCGACGTCGGCGTGATCGGCGTCGAGCCCTCAGACGCGATGCGCAGGCGCGCGGCGGGCAAGAGCTTGGCGGGCGCAAGCTACATCGGAGGCGAGGCCGAGCGCATCCCGCTGCGTCCAAACAGCGTCGACTGCGCATGGCTGTCGACGGTGCTGCACCACATTCGCGACCGAGCGCGCTGCGCGCACGAGCTACGTCGAGTCCTGACCGACGGCGGACCGGTGCTCATCCGTAACAACTTCGGCGACCGGCTCGACAACGTTCGCTGGCTTCGATACTTCCCCACGGCCCGGAGACTTGCGTCACAACGGTGGCCGACGGTGGCCGAGACCGCCGCGGCCTTCGCCACCGCAGGGTTCGCGGTCGAGGCGCTGCACAGCGTGCCCGAGGTCATCGCCCCCGACCTGAACGCGTACTACGAAAGGATCGCGGTGCGAGCCAACTCCACTCTGACGCTCATCGACGACCACGATTTCGAAGACGGAATCCAGCGTCTCGAGCAAGAGGCGGCAACCGACTCCGGCACAGACCCCGTCGTCGACCGGCGCGATCTGCTGGTCCTCCGATGACCCAACGAAAGGAGCAGCGCATGGTCCTGCTGACCTCGCTCGCCGCGGCACTGGGCGCGGCGCTCTTGCTCGACCGGCTGAATTTCCCCGCGGGTGCACTCATCGGGGCAATGGGAGCGATAGCCGCGCTCAAGTTGTTCGGTCTAGAGGCTCCGAGCATGCCGACGAGCATTCGGATCGTCGCCCTCATCGTCATCGGATGGGACCTCGGCTCACGCTTCGACAAGCAATTGCTGACTACCGTGAGCAACAACGTTGGACCGCTGGTGCTGGTCGTTGCATGCTTCCTGGTGACCGGGTGGGTCATGGCCTGGATGCTGTGGAGGTTCGGGGTCATGGACCCCGTCACGGCAGTTCTCTCGACCTCGCCGGGAGGCTTGGTGCAGATGGGAGCTCTGACGTCGGAGACCGACGCCAACGCAGGGCTCGTCGTCGGCTTTCACCTGATGCGGATCGTGGCCGTGCTGCTGTCCGCGCCGATAATCAGCCGGCTCGCCTCGAACTAGGCCGGCTCTCCCGAAATCGATCGCTTGGAGATTCCGAGTCGATAGCGGTCAGTCTTCCTCCATACGATCCCCTGTGGCTACCATTGGCGGGTGTCTGATCTCGAGCAGCGACTCCGCGACGCCCTGGGCGCCAGCCCTCCGAAGCGACACGCGCATACGGGGGCCCGCGACGCGGCGGTGCTCATTCCCGTGGTGGGACGGGACGAGCCGGTGCTCATCTTCACGGTGCGCACCAACACATTGCCCAGTCACAAGGGCCAGATCTCGTTTCCGGGCGGCTCGATTGACCCCAGCGACGTCAGCGCGCAACACACGGCGCTGCGCGAAACCAACGAGGAGATCGGCATCGATCCCGACGCCGTGACGATCGTCGGCGAGCTCGACACCTTTCCGACCTACGTGACCGGCTACAACGTGACGCCGGTCGTCGGCTTCATCGAACACCGGCCCGAGGTGGTGCCGAATCCCGCCGAGGTCGCCGAGGTCCTTTGGGTGCCGCTGTCGGAGCTCGACGACACGATTCGCTCCGAGCCCGGCTTCATCCACGGAGGCAGCACCTATCCCACCGAAGCCTGGGTGTGGAACGACCACGTCATCTGGGGAGTTACGGCGCGCATCATCCGGCTGTTCCTGGCCCGTCTCGCAGACGCCGGGCTGGTGGACGCGCCGGGACCCGACCCGTGGCTCAACATGCAGCCTCCGCTCCCCAGGAGCGGGGACAGATGAACTCTCAGACTCCTCAAGAGACGGTTAGTCCGGCCCCCAGCCCCACCACGGTTCAGGCCCCACCGGCGAGCGGGCTCGAGACGGCGGGCGCGATCTTCGCCATCGTGTTCGCCCTCGCCGCCGCGATCCTGGCGTACCGCGTCGTCCGGGGCGGCCGCGGCATCTGAGGCCTAGAAGCGCGGGGGCTCGGTGTATACGCCCCATTCCTCCTTGAGCGCCTGGACCATCTCTCCCAGGGTCACGTATGCCTTGGCGGCCTCGACCAGCACCGGCACCGAGTTCTGCGAGTCGTCGTGGGCCATTTCGCGCAGCGCCTGGATGGCGTCGGTGGCCCGCTTGTCGTCGCGGTTGGCGCGCACCTCGGCCACGGCCTTCTTCTGTCGCTCCTCCATCTCGGCGGTGATCATCAACACCTCGGGCAGCACCTGACGGGTGCGCGTGAAGCGATTGACGCCGACGATGACCTTGCGGCCCTTCTCGAGCAGCTTCTGGTAATGGAAGGCCGCGTCGGCGATCTCCTGCTGGAAGTAGCCCTCCTCGATCCCGGCGAGCATGCCATCGAGGATCGAGCCGCCACCCATCTCGTCGATCTTGGTGAAGTACTCCTCGGCCGCGTCTTCGGTCTTGGCGGTGAGTTCCTCGACGAACCACGAGCCGCCGAGCGGGTCGATGACGTTGGCCGCGCCGGTCTCGTAGGCGAGGACCTGCTGCGTGCGCAGGGCAATCTCGACGGCCTCCTCGCTGGGCAGCGCGAGCACCTCGTCCAGTGAGTTCGTATGCAGGCTCTGCGTCCCACCCAACACCGCCGCGAGCGCCTCGGTGGCGGTGCGAACCACGTTGTTGTAGGGCTGCTGCGCGGTGAGCGACACGCCGGCCGTCTGCGTGTGGAACTTCAGCATCAGCGAGCGGTCCTTCTTCGCGCCGTAGCGCTCCCGTAGCCAGCGCGCCCAGATCTTGCGCGCAGCTCGGAACTTGGCGATCTCCTCGAAGAAGTCCACGTGGCTGTTGAAGAAGAAGCTGAGCCCGGGAGCGAAGGTGTCGATGTCCAGCCCGCGGCGCAGCCCGAGCTCGATGTGGGCGAAGCCCGAGGCGATCGTGAAGGCAAGCTCCTGGACCGCGGTGGAGCCGGCCTCGCGTATGTGGTAGCCGGAGATCGACAACGGGTAGTACTTGGGCGCGTCGGTGGTGCAGTACTCCATCATGTCCGCGGTGAGTCTGAGGTGCGGCTCGGGAGGAAACAGCCACTCCTTCTGCGCGATGTACTCCTTGAGGATGTCGGTCTGGCACGTTCCCCCGAGCTTGGCGATGTCCGCGCCCTGCTTTTCGGCCGCGGCGAGGTACATCGCGAACAACATGGGGGCCGGGCCGGAGATGGTCATCGAGGTGCTGATGCCCTCGAGGTCGATGTCCGAGAACAGTGCCTCCATGTCGGCGAGGCTGTCGACCGCAACGCCACAGCGCCCGACCTCGCCCTCGGAGTGGGGCTCGTCGGAGTCTCGCCCCATCAGCGTCGGCATGTCGAAGGCGACCGAGAGCCCGGTCTGGCCCTGGTCGATCAGGAACTTGTAGCGCTCGTTGGTGTCGGCGGGGCCGCCGAAGCCCGCGAACTGGCGCTTGGTCCAGAGCCGGCCGCGGTAGCCGGTGGGGTAGATCCCGCGCGTGAACGGATACTCTCCGGGGACCCCGATCTCGGGTTCGGTGTCGATCGCTTCCCCGTCTGGGCCCTTAGGCCCGTACAACGGCTCGAGCGGCACGCTCGACAACGTGTCGAAGTCAACGTCGTCGCGTAGCTTGGCGCGCGCGTAGCTATCTTTCCAGCGTCTTTGCAGGTCGTCGGCCATGGCGGAGAGTCTACCCGGGCGCGTTTGCAACCCGGCGGGTGTTAGGAAGAGTCCTCCGGGCTCTCCGACGTAGCCACCGGCTCCGGGGCGGCCGGCGGTCGTGATCCGAGCATGCGATCCAGTATCAAGAACGCGAGGTTCAGGACGATGCCCGCGATGGCCGCCGATGCGATCGCCGGCACCTCCCAGTTGAAGAACGGAAGGTTGCCGCCTTCGAACGCGTCTCCTCCGATCCCGACCACCAGGACGACCGAGGTGATGGCCAGCTGCCGCGGATCGAACAGGTTTACCCTCTCCGACATCATGAGCGCGATCCCCTGCACGCCGATGACCCCGAACAGGTAGATGGCCAGCCCGCCGGTCACTGCAACCGGGATCGTAGAGACGAGCGCAGCAAGCTTCGAAACGAACGCGAGCAGCATCGCAATGAGTCCGGCCGACACCAGAACCGGTACCGAGAAGTTCCTGGTGATCGCCATGAGGCTGTTGTTCTCTCCGTAATTGGTGCCCGATGAGGCACCGAGCATCCCGTTGATCATGTCGGAGAAACCGTCCAGAACCAGGTTGAGGCCGATGAGCCGCTTGATGTTGAACGGCGGTCGCCTCATCTCGCCCGCCAGCTCGTCGACGTAGAGACTGACCTGGTAGAGGTGGGCGGTGCTCTCGGGAATCGTGGCTATGGCGATCGGGGCAATCGCCACGA